>JADLBD010000068.1 GCA_020847975.1 Bryobacterales bacterium
ACGCCTTCGTCGAGCATCACAAGGTTAGCATCCAGTTCAGCTACCGGTGTTTCGATCGTCTCTTGCTCAACGGCTTGATCCAGCCTTTTCAGCAACCGGAGCGCGTGCTCGGCTTCTTCAACGCCTATCGCGAAGGGAAGCGGGTAACCCGGAAGACTCTGACGGACATCGCCGACCAATTCCAGTATTGGCTGAAGAACCGGTCGGCGCCCGCCGTTTGGGGAGTGGCCGGAGGACTTGGAGGCGCGATGGCGCTACGCCGGGTGAATGCGGAGCGGCGCTGGGATGGGGAGGTTTCCGGCGCGGATGGCGGCGAGGATTGATCCAGTGGAGGTGTTGCGCGCTGAGTAGGTTGGGCGGTTATTCGGGCTGGGCGGCTTCCTTTGCGCGGAATTTCGCGATGCGAGCGATCAACCTCACCGGAACGGGCTCGGAGAGCGGGAAACGGATGGTGCTTTTCTCGACCTCGTAGGCGGCAAGCTCTTTCTGGAACGCGGCGATGAGGCGGGCTCCGGCGGGGTAGAGCGAGTAGTGGCGCTTCCAGCCGGCGAAGAAGAGCACGGTCTTGTTCTGCAACTTGTACGCGGGGATGTTGTAGGAGATCACCTCGACGGCTTTGGGGAGCGCCTGGCGGATGGCGCTCCGCACGCGTTCGAGGATGGCTCGGACGTCCTCCGGTTGAGAGGCGATGTAGTGGTCCACGGATGCGAAGCCGGTCTTAGCCATCGTGAGGGCTCAGGCTACGTTCCAGTTGTTGCGCAGGTAGTTGAGGCTGATGCGGGCGCTTTCCTTGGGCGGGCGGAAGGGGGAGGAGTCGAGTTCGACGGTGAGGAAGCCGCGCCACTGGATGTGATCGAGGTGAGTTTTGAGGGCCGGAAAATCGACGCCGCCGTGGCCGAGGGGGAAGAAGGGCGGGTTCTTCATCATGTCGGGCCGGTCGATGCGGGTTTTGGCTCCGCCTCGATTTTCAGGGGCGGTGTCCTTCATGTGGAACTCGGCGATGCGGTGGCCGAGGGTCTTGGCGAGGGCGACGGGGTCGATGCCTGCCATGGTGATGTGACCGGTGTCGAGAACGAAGCCGACGTTTGAAGGAGAGGTGTGCTCCATCATGTAGTCGATTTCCTGGCGGTTTTCGAACTGGCTCCACATGTGGGCGTGGATGGCGAGGCGGATACCGATGGCTTTGAGGCGGCTGCCGAGTGTGTCGCAGGCGTGGGCCATGTGGGTGAGGTCTTCGGGCGTGGTACCGGCGGGGCGGCGGGGTCCGAGGTTGATTTTCAGATGGGTACATCCGAAATTCCTGATGAAGCGGCCGAGTCTCAGGTGGTCGGTATAGAGCTTCTCGTGTTTCGATGGGTCCTCGAAGTGGGTTTCGAGCGGGCCGCCGTTGGAGATGGTGGTGAACTTGACGCCGATCTCATCGATCTTTTTCTGGAGGGCGGCGGGGTTGTCGTAGTAGTCCTTGACGAAGTAGTGGATGAAGGTTTCGACGTGGTGGTAGCCGACTTCGCGGGCTTCGCGGAAAGAGAGGAAGACATCCTTTTCCCATCCCCCGATGGTGTTGGTGGTGACGCCGACGGTGTAGCGGCTATCAGCGGCGAAACCGGCGGCGGTGACGGCGGCGAGGGTGGTGAATTGACGGCGAGTGAACATGGCGGATATCGTATCACCGGATTTGGGTGAATGTGCCGTCGGGGTGGAGGTAGAATTTCCTGCCGCGCCAGGCGATGGTGTTGCCGAAGAATCCGGCGAGGTAGAAGAGGAAGCTGAGGAGATCCTGAAGGGGAACGAGCCAGGGGCGCGAGGAAGTGAGGGGGTCGCGGAGGATGAGAGCGGCGGTTTGCCAGGCGCTGACGCCGCGAAGGAATAGCGCGAGGACGAGAAGCGGCCACCAGGCAGGGGCGGCGGCGGTGAGCAGCAGCGCCAGGGGAAGCGGGTAAGTGAAGAGTTGGCCGACGTATCCGGCGGGACGGGAGCGGCGCGTGCTGCGCACCCAGCGGAGACGGTGCCGGCAGTTTTGGGCGAAGCGGGCGGCTCCGATGCGGTGTTCAACGACGCAGGAGGAGAGTGCGACGCCGAGGTTCAGGGCAGCGGCGCGCCGGCCGAAGACGAAATCCTCGGCCAGGAAATCCTTGAGGGATTCAAAGCCGCCGATGGCTTCGACGGCTTGCTTGCGGCAGGCGATGGTGGGCCCTACGGCGAAGCGCATGCCTTCGAGCATGCGGGCGGTGAGGATGCCGGCGAGGAACTCGGTATTCATCATGACGGCTTCGAGGCGGGACCAGGAACTGTTGCCGGGGACAGCGCGATAGGGGCAGGTGGTGAGGGCGAGGTTTGGATCCTGGAATTCGGCGGCGAGGATGCGGAGCATATCCGGCGACACGCGGATATCGCTGTCGCTCATGACGAGGAGCGCATGCCGGGCGGCGAGCACCATTTCATGGACGCTGCGCACTTTGCGGTTGGGATAAGGCGGCTCGCCGGTGATGAGGATTTGCGAGGGGATGCCGGGGTAGGCCTGCTGGAGGCGGCGGGCGACGGGGAGGGCGGGGTCGTGCGCGGTGGAGACGGCCATGAGGATTTCGAATTGGGGATAGGCCTGCTCGAAGAAGCCGCGAAGGTTCTCTTCGAGGCCATCGTCGAGGCCCGCGAGGGGTTTGAGGATGCTGATGGGCGGAGTCTCGTGGAGCGGCGGCGGGCGCACGGCGAGGTAGCGGCGGGCAGCCTCGATGGAGAGCAGCGTGAAGACGAGAGACCCGGCGACGAGCGCCAGCAGGAGCAGCGTGACGGCCGGGTGCATCCGTTATTCGAAGGAGGTCTTGCCGTCGATCAACTTTTGCGTTTCGGCGAGGAACTGCTCGAGGGGTTTGACGCCCTGATCGCCGTGCTTGCGGTTGCGGACGGAGACGGTGTTGTTGGCGGCTTCGCGATCGCCGACGACGAGCATGTAGGGGACCTTCTGAAGCTGAGCCTCGCGGATTTTGAGCTGCACCTTTTCCTTGCGGTCATCGAGTTCGGCGCGCAAGCCAGCGTCCTTGAGGCGGGCCTGGACCTGCCGGGCGTATTCGAGGGTGCGGTCGGTGATGGGCAGCACCATTACCTGGACCGGGGCGAGCCAGACAGGGAAGGCTCCGGCGTAGTGTTCGAGGAGGATGCCGAAGAAGCGCTCGACGGAGCCGAACAGAGCGCGGTGGCACATGAGCGGCTGGTGCGCCTTGCCGTCTTCGCCGATGTATTCGAGGCCGAAGCGGCGCGGGAGGGTGAAGTCGAACTGGACGGTGGAAAGCTGCCAGCGGCGTCCGATGGCGTCGACGAGTTTGACGTCGATCTTTGGGCCGTAGAAGGCGGCTTCGTCGGCCATGACTTTGACGTTCATATTGAGGCGGGCGGTGGCCTTGTGGAGGGCGTCTTCGGCGAGGGCCCACTGGTCGGGCGTGCCGTCATACTTGCCGCTGGCTCCGCCATCCCAGGTGGAGAGTTCGGCGTCATACTCATTGAAGCCGAAGGTGGTGAGGGTGTCGATGGCGAACTGGAGGCAGTTGACGATTTCGTCCTCGATCTGATCGGGGCGGCAGAAGATATGGGCGTCGTCCTGGGTGAATCCGCGGACGCGCAGCAGGCCGTGCATGACGCCGGAGCGCTCATAGCGATAGACCGTGCCGAGTTCACCGAGGCGGACGGGCAGATCGCGGTAGCTGCGCTGGCTGTTGCGGTAGATGAGGATATGGAACGGGCAGTTCATCGGCTTGAGCTGATATTCGGCGTCATCAAGCTCCATGCGTTTGAACATGTTTTCGGCGTAGAAATTGTAGTGGCCGGACGTTTTCCAGAGATCGGAGCGGGCGATGTGTGGGGTGTAGACGAGCGAATAGCCGCGTTTGAGGTACTGGTCGCGCATCCAGTCTTCGAGCAGCTTGCGGACGATGCCGCCCTTGGGATGGAAGAAGATGAGGCCGGGTCCGGCGAGTTCCTGGATGCTGAACAGGTCGAGTTCGGGGCCGAGCTTGCGGTGATCGCGCTTCCGGGCTTCTTCGAGGTGATGGATGTATTCGTCGAGCTCCTTCTGGGTGAAGAAGGCGGTGCCGTAGATGCGCTGCATCTGGTGGTTCTTTTCGTCGCCCTTCCAATAGGCGCCGGCGATGGAGAGGAGCTTGAAGGCTTTGATTTTCGTGGTGGAGGGGACGTGGGGACCGCGGCAAAAGTCGATGAAGTGGGGGCCGAGGGTGTATTCGGAGAAGATGTCGTCGGCTTTTTCTTCGATGAGCTCGCACTTCATGTACTCGCCCATGTCTTTGTACTTTTCGAGACCCTGGGGTTTGGGGGTCATCTTGCGTTCGTAGGGGAGGTCGCGTTTCTGGATCTCCCACATTTTGGCTTCGATCTTTTCGAGGTCTTCGGGGGTGAAGGGAGTGTCGCGCTGGAAATCGTAGTAGAAGCCGGTTTCGGTGGGCGGTCCGATGCCGAGCTTGGTTTCGGGGAAGAGTTCGAGGACGGCGGCGGCGAGGAGGTGGGCGGTGGAGTGGCGGTAGACCTCGAGGGCTTCGGGGTTCTTGCTGGTGAGGATTTCGAGAGAGGCGTCGGTTTCGAGGGGGCGGGTGAGGTCGTACAGTTCACCGTTTACGCGCGCGACGATGGCGGCGTCGGCGAGGCGAGGGCTGATGGCCTTGGCGATGTCGAGGGGACGGCTGCCTGCGGGGTATTCCTGCCGGCTTCCGTCGGGCAGGGTGATTTGGATGCTACTCATAAGAGGGGGGTAATTTTTCAGGGTAGCATTTTGTGGCAGGGATGATTTTCTTCCGCGACCATTGGGCTGGCTGGCGCATCGTACAAAGTAAAGCAAAAGAGGGGCTGGTATAGTGAGGAATGGCTGACTTCGTGATGGAGACAGGCGAGGGTGGGGTTGTGTTTGACGACACCGCGTTGGTCAACCTTGCTCGAGGCGGGGATACGAATGCATTCGGGCAACTGGTTACCCGGTATGAGCGAAAGATTTACCGGCTGGCGCGGCATATTACGGACTCGGAATCCGATGCAGAGGACGTGCTGCAGGAGACCTTCCTGAAGGCGTATGAGCATTTGGACGGGTTCCAGGGGAACTCGAAATTTTACACATGGCTGGTGCGCATCGCGGTGAACGAATCGTTGATGAAGCTGCGGAAGCGCAAGAGCAACCGTACGGTGTCATTGGACGAACCTTCGGACAACGGGGAGGAACCGATGGTGCGCGAGGTGGCCGTGTGGGAGGGGAATCCGGAGCAGCAGTATTCGCACGAAGAACTGCGCGGCATTCTGGAAAAGGCGATCCAGGGCCTGAAGCCAGCATTCCGGACCGTGTTTGTGCTGCGGGATGTGGAGGAGTTGTCGACGGAGGAAACGGCGGCGGCTCTGGACCTGTCAATCCCCGCGGTCAAGAGTCGTTTGCTGAGAGCCCGCCTGGAGTTGCGGGAGCGGCTGACAAGAATTTTCAAGAAGAAGGGGGAAGACGTTCTTGCTTACCTGTAAGGAATTTCTCCAAGAGCTGAGCGACTACCTCGACGAGACGATCGATGCTGAGTTGCGAAAGGAGCTGGAATCGCACATCACGGAGTGTCCCAACTGCTGGGTGATCTGTGATACGAGCAAGAAGACGATTCAGGTATATAAGGGAATGGAGCCGCAGAGCGTGCCGCAGGCAGTGCAGGACCGGCTGATGCTGGCGCTGCAAAAGAAGATGGCGGCGAAGTGCGGCAAGGTGAAGGCTTGATTGGTTCGCGGCGGGCGTGAACTCGATAGAATGAGCGCTTCGGGTGTGAGCGCATGTGCGCGAGTTGGTCAACAGGCCGGCATGGCGGGGCTGGTACAATCGCACGTGGAAGCTAGTCTTGGCCGGTGCTGGGCCTGGTCTTCAAAACCAGTGTGCGGCATTTGATGTCGCGGGTGGGTTCGACTCCCACTAGCTTCCGCCAGCCAACGTCAGCGCCAGAGGGTCTACGTGCGCGATATTCACCATTCCGCGCATGAGCGCTCTTTATTTTAGCGACGGGGCGCAGAGCGATGCCGGTAGTGATTTAAATAGTTGAAAAACGGACAGTTTCTTATTTAAGTCTATCCTTGAAGAGGGGACCGCAGCCGGCCTTCAGCGTGCCGGTTTGAAGATGGCGAATACGGCTCCCTGCGGGTCGGCGACAAACGCCAGGCGGCCTACTTTTTCCATGGTTTCCGGTCCGAACAGGAGAGTGGCGCCCAGGTCTTTCGCTTTCGTGGCGGTGGCGTCGCAATCGGTCACGAGGAAATAGGAGACCCAGTGCGGCGGGACGTTGGGATTGCGGTACTGGGAGGGAGGAATGCCTCCAATCATCGCGCCGGCGTTCTCGATGTGGAGGTAGTTTTCGTCAACCTGGCCGGGGACGATGTTCCATCCGAACAGGCCGCTGTAGAAGGCCTGCGCGGCTGGGACGTCCGAGGTGCTCAGTTCGCCCCAGCAGAATGTTCCGGGCTCGGCGGTGATTCCGGATCCCTTCACGGACTTGCCTTGCCAGATGCTGAACGGGGCTCCGGCGGGGTCCTCGATGACGGCCATGCGGCCGAGGTCCATCACGTCGAACGGCGCCATCATTACTTTGCCGCCTAACTCCTTTGCCTTGGCGGCGGTGTCATCGGCGCTGCCGACGGCCACGTATACCATCCAGTGGGGCGGCACGCCCTGGCGGGACATTTCGGCAGTGATGGTGTAGGCCGCGGCGCAGGCGCGGCCGTCGAGGGCGAAAGTTGTGTAGACGTGTCCCGGTCCCATGGGGGAATCGCCGGCCGCCCAGCCGAAGAGGGAGGAGTAGAAGGTTTTGGCCGCGTGCTGGTCCGTTGTGCCCAGTTCGAACCAGCAAAAGCTTCCCGCAGGATGAGAGTCGATGTGAGGCATAGAGCGAGTGTAAATCGGAAGGGAGGGGTTTGCATGTAAACTCTGACAGTGTTACGATTGTGAAACTTGTGCTACGACTTGGCTCTCTTCTCGTGCTTCTCGCCGCCGCCGCGTTCCCTCAGGAGCCCGTCCAGAAGGAAAAGGAAAAGCTCGAGCTGCCCAAGATATACACCTCCGTCGTCATTACCGCCTCCCCCGTGGAACCTACGGTCGACCGGCGCAATGCCGAGGTCTTCCAACAAACTCTCTTTTCCCGCGATGACCAGGTTTTCCACCAGTTGAACGCCGGGATCAACGCCGGGCAGCATGAGGGGGGCGGGAAGTCGATTGAGGTGCGGAGGTTCGGATTCAATCTGGACCACGGCGGGGTGAACGGAGGCCTGAAAGTTCTGGTTGACGACATCCAGCAGAATCAGTCCACGCAGGGCCATGGCCAGGGATACCTGGGCGGGTTGAAGACGATGACGCCGGAACTGGTGGAGGAAGCGCAGATCATTAACGGTCCGTTCAGCGCGGCGTATGGCGACTTCAGCGGGCTTGGGGTGGTGCACATTCGCCTGCGGGAGTCACTGCCGGATGAATGGACGGCAAAGGTGCAAGGCGGATCGTTCGGCGAGAAGCGGGGTTTCCTGGCGTTCAGCCCGGCGCTGCAGAGCCTCGATTCCTTCATTGCGTATGAAGGCAGCTACACCGATGGTCCGTTCCGGAAGCCGCTCGAGTACCGCCGCGACAATCTCACCGCGAACTTCACCAGGCGTCTCGGGGCCGGGCGGAGCTATGCCATCAAGCTGAACGGCGGCCGGAACAATTACAATTCCTCGGGGCAGATTCCGCTGTTTGAAGTGGCCGCGGGCCGGCTCGACCGCTTCGGGTATCTCGATCCGGGCGAAGGCGGCCGCATCATGATGGGGACGGTGGCGGGCTATTTTCGGCAGGAGCAATCGAACGGAGCGGTATGGAAAGTGGATGGCTTCCTCGGCCGGTCGCTCTTTGATCTCTATTCGAATTTCACGTTTTTCCTCAATGATCCGATCAACGGCGACGGCATCCAGCAGCACGATTCGCGCCTTCAGGAGGGGGTTAACGCGCAGTATCTGCGGCCTCACCGGGTGCTGGGAAGCATGGCGCTGCTTACGGCGGGGGGCAATTTTCACGACAACCAGATCAACGTGGGGCTTTACCCGCGCATTGGGCGCACGCCGCTGGGGGTGGCGACGCGAGCTAATGCCCAGGTCACCAATGGCGCGGGCTATGTGCAGGAATCGCTCAGCGTGCTTGGGAACAAGGTGCAGATCGGAGGCGGTCTCCGTTATGATGTGTTCCGCTTCGACATACAGGACCGCGTCACACCAGCCGACACCGGTATCCAATCGCAAGGCAGGGTTCAGCCGAAGGCCAACGTAGCCTATACTCCTTCCCAGCGTGTTCCACTGACACTCTACCTGAACTACGGGCGCGGCATCTCGTCCATTGACGCGCGCAGCATTCTGTCGCGGCCGAACGCGGACCGGATTGCTACAACGGACTTTTACCAGTTCGGCACCTCGCACCACTTCCGGCGCGTCGGCATCGCCACGGACGTGTTTTGGATCGACCGCTCCAATGAACTGGTCTATGTCGCCGATGACGGGTCGCTCGAGTTCGCCGGACCCAGCCGCAGCTATGGTTACGAAGTGAAGACATCGATGGAGATCACGCGCCACTTGAGCCTGAGCGGCGGGCTTACCAAAGTGGGCAATTCGTACTATCGCGGCACTTCTCCGCGCGCCTACGTGGACCGCGCTCCGCACTTTGCCGCCAACGCGGGGTTGACGCTGTCGGCGTGGCATGGGTGGAGCGGGTCGGTTCGCATGCGCGCCATCAATCATTACTACCTCGATGGGGCAGGGGACCTCTCGATTCTGGCCTCGGGACACACGGTGTTCGATCTGAGCCTGGTGCGGCGCGTGCGGCGGAATGTCGATTTCAGCTTCGCCGTAGACAACTTCACGGATCGCTCTTATTATGAAACGCAAAACTACATCGAGTCCCGCCCTTATGCGGGAGGACCTGCAATCGCGGGCATCCACGGCACGCCGGGATACCCGATGACCTTCACGGTTGGGATGACGTTCCGGATCCGGGGCAAGTGAGATACTGGGCGAGTGAGTGTCATCGCAGGTTTCCATCCGGTACGCGAAGCCCTGCGCGCCGGCCGTGTTCTGGACCGTGTTCTGATTGCCAAAGGGGCAGGCGGGACCAAGCTGCTGGAGATCATCGATCTCTGCCGCCGGCAGGGGGTGGGGGTGCGGTACGAGCCGCGGGATGCGCTCGACAGGGCGAGCCACAACGCGGTTCATCAGGGAGTGATCGCGTTCGTAGGGGCGCCGCGGCAGGCGGCCGCGCCCGATGTACTCGAAAAGGCGCGCTGCGTGATTTTGCTCGATGGAGTGGAGGATCCGCACAACCTGGGGGCGATCATCCGGACAGCACACGCGGCCGGCGCGGACGCCGTGATGGCTCCGGAACGGCGCGCGGCGGGGATTACGGAAACGGTGATCAAAGCCTCCGCCGGCGCCATCGAGCATCTGCCCGTGATCCAGATCAGCAATGTCCGGCAGGAGATGGAGAACCTCAAGAAACGCAACTTCTGGATCTACGGACTGGATGAACGCGGCACGGAGGATTACGACGAGATCGACTACACCGCGCCGACCGCGTTCGTGCTGGGGGGCGAAGGGAAGGGATTGCACGAGCATGTGCGAAAGGAGTGCGACTTTCTGGTGCGCATTCCGATGGCGGGCGCGATTGCGTCGCTGAATGTCAGCGTGGCGGCGGGGGTGGTGCTCTTCGAGTGGCGCAGGAGGCTGCGCAGGTGATGCCGGCGGCTCTCACCATCGCCGGATCGGATCCGAGCGGGGGGGCGGGGATCCAGGCGGACCTCAAGACCTTTCATCAGTTCGGGGTGTACGGGGAGGCGGTGATCACGCTGCTCACGGTGCAGAACACGATGCGTGTGGATGGGGTGGAATGCCTCGCGCCGGGGTTTGTCGTTCGGCAGATCGAAGCCGTGCTCGAGGACATTCCTCCGCAGGCGGCCAAGACCGGGGCGCTCGGGAATGCCGGCATTATCGAAGCGCTGGCGGGTCTTGCGCCGTCGTTCGGCTTTCCGCTGGTGGTGGATCCGGTAATGATCAGCAAGCACGGCGCTCCGCTGATCGCCGAAGACGCACGGGTTCTGGTGCGCGGCCGGCTCCTTCGCCGCGCGTTTCTAATCACTCCGAACCTGCATGAGGCGTCGGCGCTCAGCGGGATCCCGGTTACGAGAGAAGAGGAGATGGAACAGGCGGCGAGGAGGCTTCGCGAGATGGGAGCAAAGAATGTGCTGGTCAAGGGGGGGCATCTCGCGGGGAATGCGGCCGACCTGCTGCTGGACGCGGGCGGCGAGATGCACTGGTTTCCCTCTCCGCGCATCGATACGCCGCATACTCATGGAACGGGGTGCACCTACTCGGCGGCGATCACCGCGTGCCTGGCGAATGGTCTGCCGCTGCATGAAGCGGTGAGGCAGGCAAAGCTGTTTATCACCGAGGCCATCCGTACCAACCCGGGGCTGGGCCACGGCAGCGGGCCCGTGAACCATCACGCGGCGGTGGTCAGAAGCTGAAGCCGAACTCGGCCATCAGGTTGATCCATTGGTCGCGCGTGCGAATTCCGGGGACGGCTCCGAGAGGCTCGCCTTCAGTGTGGCCGCGGTAGATGCGCGGGCCCAAGCCGAGACGAAAGTGCTGGTTGCTGTCCAGCGCCGCCTGGAAGCCGGCGGTGGCGTAGTAGCCCCAGCCGCTGCGGGAGGTGCAGAACGGGCAGTCGAGCCGGTAATAGGAATTCGGTTGGCTGATGCGTTCGGAATAGCGCATGTAGGCGCCACCGCCTCCGGCGAAGAACTGGAAGCGGCCTTGCGCCAGCGGCAGAATCACTCGCCCGCCCATGGGGACGAGGTATTGAAAATCGCGAATCCGCCGGTAGCCGAGCGGGGTATCGGCGAAATCCCGCACACCGGCGGCTCCGACAATGGTGTCGAGGCCGATATCGGCCTGAAAGAAGCGATGGAAGCGGTAGCCGTATCCGACGGTAAATCCGAATTTCGGATCGAGAAATGGCTGTAAATCGGCCCTTGGGACGCCTGCGCCGAGGCCGGCGGTGAAGTTGTGATGGGGGTAGTATTGTCCCGGCATTGCCATGGGGAGGGCAAGGAGAGCCGCCAGAAGGAACGGGGAGCGCATTTGCACCGTCTGACGCGCGGGTGCGGCACGTGGTTCCAGGAGTGATAAACTCAGATCACCGTGTCTCGATGATCGTACTGGGGATTGTATATGTATCGGGGATTGCTCCTTTGTTGGTTCGCTGTCCTGCTGTCTGTTTCGGGTGCGGACAAGACCGCGACCATTGCTGACTGTACTTACTCGAGCCGCCCGGACGAGTTTCTGCAAAGCCAGACACGCGTGCGTGCGGGAGTCCATGGCAAGCTGCTGCTGCTGCGGCATGCTGCCGCCGCGCGGACGGTGGATCCGGCATCTGTTGCCATGCGCAACTTCATCGACGAAGAGATCTTCGGCAAGCTGCAGCAATCGGGCGTCCGGGCCGCGGCCCTCACCACGGACGAAGAGTTCCTGCGGCGCATCATGCTCGACCTCACGGGGCGCATCCCTTCGCCGGACGACGTCCGGTCTTTCGTATCGAATGGCGATCCGGGCAAGCGCGACGCTCTGATCGACAAGCTGATCAATTCCTCCGAATTCGTGGACAAGTGGACGTGGTGGCTCTCTGACCTGCTCCAGGTGAATGCTACGGCATCCAATTTCAGCCGCCAGATCAACGGGCGCAATGCTTTCTACCTGTGGATCAGGGCCAAGGTCAGCGAGAATGCCTCGCTCAAGGACATCGCCTACCAGTGCGTGACGGGCTCGGGGAACAATTTCCTGATGGAGGAAGCGGCCTCGAATTTCGTGGTGAATTCCATTACGCCGATGGGCCCTATCCAGGATCAGTACGACTCGATGCTGTCGAAGACGGCTTCGACGTTTCTCGGCATGGCCTACTACGACTGCATTCTCTGTCACAACGGCCGCGGACATCTGGATCAATTGAGCCTCTGGGGCAGGAGCGCCGTGCGGATTAACGCCGAACGCATGGCGGCGTTCTTCTCGCGGCAGAACATCGCCAATCACCCCGAGGCCGGCGTGCGCGACAGTTTCTTCAGCGGCGCACGAATTGTGACGGACCGCCCGGCGGGCTTTTACGCGCTGAATACGACCAATGGAAACCGGCCGCCCCGTTGCGCTCCGAATGCCACCGTCGCGAACAACCGCTGTTCGGCGACGCTGAACCTCGAGCCCGAATACCACTTCAGCGGCGCAACGCCGGCCGCGGGCCGGACATGGCGCGAATCGTTCGCCGACAACATGGTGGCGGACCCGATGTTTGCCCGCAACCTTGCGAACCGGCTGTGGAAGGAGATGTTCAACCTTGGCCTTGTGGACCCGGTGGACACGATGGACCCGGCGCGGCTCGATCCGGGCAATCCGCCTCCCGACGGCTGGACGCTCCAAGCGACGCATCCGGTGCTGCTCGAAAAGCTCGCCGCGGCACTGAGGGAGGGGAACTTCAGCCTCAGAGAACTGCTCCGGGTGATGACGACCTCGAGCGCCTATCAGCTCAGCTCGCGCTACGGCGATGAGTGGAAGGCGGATTATATTCCGCTGTTCGCGCGCCACTACCCGCGGCGGTTGGAGGGCGAAGAGGCGCATGACGCGATCGTGAAAGCCACTGGCGTCATTCCCACATACACGGTCCAGAACCTGCCCTACACCGTCAACTGGGCGATGCAACTGCCGGACCCTTCCGAGCCACGCAGCAACGGCGCGGTGGCGAACTTCATGAACGCTTTCCTGCGCGGCAACCGCGACACGATGCAGCGCAACCAGTCGGGCTCGATCCTCCAACAGCTCAACGTGATGAATGACGCCTTCGTGCTCACGCGGAACAAGGTGGGCGCGTCGGGTACTCTTCGCGCACTTGCCGGCAACAGCAATAACCAGGGCGTGGCCGAGGAGATCTTCCTTCTCTTCCTAGGCAGGCAGCCGAGCGATGAGGAGCGCGCCGATGCCGTCAGCGTGCTGGCGAAAGCCTCCTCGCAGGCGGCGCGCAACACCGCTGTCGAAGACCTCGCCTGGGTGTTGATGAACAAAGTCGAGTTTCTGTTCAGCTACTGAGAGGGGCCCATGAAAGATCGATTCGGATTCGATTGGAGCGGCGTCAGCGGGACGAAGTTCTGGCTCCAGCCGCACTTCAGCCGGCGGGTCTTCTTCCGCCATCTCGCCTCCGCCGTGGGAGGCTATTTCCTGGTTCCCTCGCGCCCCATGGAGACGGTGGCGAAGGCCGGCGCCTCGCCAATGGGGACAGCGAAGAACTGTATTTTTGTACAACTGTCCGGCGCCCCGAGCCACGTGGACACGTTCGACCTGAAGGAGGGGCCGTGGACTCCCTCCTACTTCGCCCCGGAGAGCTACGGCGACATCCGCTGGCCGAAGGGACTGATGCCGCTGCTTGCCGGCCAGTTGGAGCATATCGCGGTGGTCCGTTCCGTGAAGCCATGGGCGGCGGTGCACGAACTCGCCCGAACGTGGCAGATGATTGGACGCAATCCCGTCTCCGGCCTTGCGAAGATCGCGCCGCATATCGGCTCTGTGGTTGCCCTCGAACTCGGGCCGCAATCGGCGGATCACACGCTGCCCCCGTTCATGGCGCTCAACACGGGGATTGGTCCGGGCTCGGGCTATCTTCCTCCGGAGAACGGCCCCTTTTATCTCAGCCCCGGAGGAGGAGGCCTCACCAATACCACTCACCGGGACGGCCAGCCTGTGTTCGAGCGGCGCTATAACCTGCTGCAATCGATGGACGCGGAACTGCGCGAATCAGGCGAACTCGGCGCCAAGCCAGCGGAGATGTACTCCTTCAGCGCGAGCGCCCGCAAGCTGATGTACAACGCCCAAGTGAACCGCATCTTCACCTTCGACGCGAATGAACGGCAGCGCTATGGCAACACCGCCTTCGGCAACGCCTGCATCACCGCGCGCAACCTGCTGCGCGCCGATATGGGGACGCGCTTCATCCAGATCACGCTCGGCAGTTGGGATCACCATCAGAACATCTACCAGGCGAATGCGCAATTGCAGAGCATTGCGAAGCAGTTCGACAATGGGCTTGGGGTGTTGCTGGCGGACCTCGCGCAGGATGGCCTTCTCGATCAGACGCTGGTGCTGGCCATGGGCGAATTCGGGCGCACCGTCGGTCCGCTGAACGTGGCAGCGGGGCGCGACCACCACGTGCAGCAATCGGCGCTGTTCGCCGGGGGGCGCGTGACGGGCAAACGGGTCATCGGAACCACGAATGAGACGGGGAGCGAGACGAAAGATCCCGGCTGGTCGCGCGACCGCGACATCCGGCCGGAGGATATCGAGGCAACGATCTACTCGGCGTTGGGAATTGATTGGACGACGGTGCGCCGCGACGACCCGCTCGGCCGCGGCTTCGAGTACGTGCCGTTTTCGGATCGCGACCTCTATGGGCCGGTCCACGAGCTTTGGGCCTGATGGGTTGAGCGGGCCTTACTTGATTTCTTTGCTCTGCGCGTTGGCGGGTTCCTGACCCCAGTTTTCGCGGATCACCAGAGTCTGATCCGAGAAGAACGTGCGGCGGCCCGTATTGCCGAAGGCGACGGGCACGGCCGAGATGGTGTATCCACCGGGACCGCCGACGACCGTGTAATTGTAACCGGACTTGCTGCCGGCGGCGAGTTCACCGGGGATCAGATCCGCGGCGGCGGGTCCCGCCTGCCCGCTGGCGGGGGGGCCAAGCTCCTGGAGGTTGGTCGCGTAACGCCCGAATTGCGAGAAGTATTGCGTCTGGCCGGTGTGGATGGTGGTAAGTGTTCGAATGGCAGCCATTTCGTGAGCCTGCATGCGCTGCTGGTTGATCTTGGGAATGGCAATGGAGGCGATCACCAGGATGATGGCGACCACAATCATAATCTCGATCAACGAGAAGCCGGGTGAGCGGCGGCGGCGGGCAGTTGGGTGCAATGTCATCACAAACCTCTACTCCACATATGACGTTAGCACACGGGAAAACGTGGAGATTACGCGGAGCGGATGTCCGTCTTGGAGAAATCGCTGCCGGTGTAGAGGAGTGCATCATTCGAGGCCGCTGCCATGGCGTAGGCCATGCAATCTCCGAAATTCAAGGCGGCAGGGTGGAGCCCTTTCCCGTATCGGGCAAAGGTCTCCATGGCTAACAGCATGTGTTCGTACCGGAAGGCAACGATCTCAGCCTCGGACCAGTATAGGAAGCGCTCGAGATGAGGCAGTGGGTCACGTTTCAGCCTGGATCTGAGCACCATCGCTGCCTCCGGCATGGTGGGAGCTCCCACGGAAACCGAATCCGCGGCGCCGATACGGCGAATCAGGTCATCCTTTACTGGTTCCTCGAGGATAATGGCAACGATTGCCGATGTGTCCAGGACCAAGAGCTACACCCCATTGGGGCCGAAGCCCAGGATCTCTTCCTCTTCTTCTTTGGAAATTCTTTTCCCACGCACGCCGGAGGGAATGGTGGGCCAGACTTCCGTCCGAAGAAAATGTTCCAGCCGGACTGCCTTGGATTCGCCCTTGGTCTCGAGCCGCACCTTGCGCTCTTCGAGCGCCTTGCGCACGGCCTCGTCCCTGGTCTCCCTGGCGAGAGCGGCCACTTCTTCCGCCAGGCGTTCTACTTCGGGGTCCTGGATATGCAGAGCCACAGCGGTACTCCTCCTTCCGTTCTAGCATGCCTCGGAAGCTCGCACAGGATCTCGCGAATCCGCAGACTCCCTTGTACGGCTCAAAAGCGTTTCACCAATGCGTCAATAGCTCGCAGCCGCTCGATCAGCGGCGCCAGGAGGTCCAGACGAAGCGCATTTGCTCCGTCGGACAAAGCGCGTTCCGGAGCCTCGTGCACCTCGACGAAGAGCGCATCGATTCCCACGGCTACGGCGGCGCGCGACAGGGGTTCAATGAACCTTGGCTCGCCGCCCGAGGCGGATCCCGCGGCTCCCGGCATCTGCACGCTGTGGGTGGCGTCGAAGACGACGGGCCAGCCGGATTCGCGCATGATGGCGAGTCCGCGCATGTCGACGACGAGGTTGTGGTAGCCGAAGGCGGCGCCGCGTTCGGTCAGGAGCACCTTGTTGTTCCCGGTGGAGGCGACTTTCTCCGCGGCGAGGCGGATGTCCTCGGGCGCGACGAATTGCCCTTTCTTGATGTTCACCACGCGTCCGGTGCGTCCGGCAGCCACCAGCAGGTCGGTCTGGCGGCAGAGAAAGGCGGGGATTTGCAGGATGTCGGCCACCGCGGCGGCGGGTTCGGCTTGGGAAGGCTCGTGAATGTCCGTGAGGATGAGGCGCCCCTTCGCCTTCAAGCCGGCGAGGATGCGCAGTCCTTCCTCGATGCCGGGGCCGCGATAGGAAGACACGCTGCTGCGATTGGCTTTGTCAAAGCTTGCTTTGAAGACGAACGGCCCGGCGATTTGGGCAATGCGCCCGGCCAGGAAGTGGACGTGCTCCTCGCTCTCGATGACGCACGGGCCGGCGATGAGAGCGAACGGAGCGCTATCCCCGATCGAGAGTGACGGCGACAGATCGATCCGCACGACCGGTGAGGACCTCCTTCTTATGCCGGTAGGCCGCTCCGATGAAGGACCGGAACAGCGGATGCGGCTCGAGCGGCTTCGATTTGAATTCGGGATGGAACTGGCAGCCGAGGTACCAGGGATGGTCGGGCAGTTCGCAGATTTCGACGTACATCCCATCCGGCGTCGCGCCCGTCAGGCGGAGGCCGTGGGACGTCAGGATGCCTTCATATTCGCGGTTGAACTCGTAGCGGTGGCGGTGGCGCTCGCTGATCTCGGGGACGCCGTAGGCTTCGCGGGCAAAGCTGTTCTCGGCGAGTTTGCAGGGGTAGGCTCCCAAACGCATGGTGCCGCCCAGTTCATCCACGCCTTTCAACTCGCGCAGCTTGTAGATGACGCGGTGCGGCGTGGCGGGATCGAACTCGGTGGAATCGGCATTCGGGAGGCCGCAGACGTTGCGCGCGAATTCGATGACCATGGTCTGCATGCCGAGACAGATGCCGAAGTAGGGGACCTTGAATTCGCGGGCATAGCGGATGGCATGAAGCATCCCGTCGATGCCGCGCTTGCCGAATCCGCCGGGCACGAGGATGCCGTCGTAGTTCTGGAGGCGGCGGATGCAATCGGGCCATACGAGATCCTCGGCTTCCAGCCACTCGATGTCCACCTTGACGCCGTGCGCGAGTCCGCCGTGGAGGAGGGCTTCCTTGAGGCTCTTGTAGGCGTCCTCGTAGGTGACGTACTTGCCGACGAGGGCGATGGAAACGTTGTCGATGGGGTTGCGCATGCGGGTGAGCATGTTGCTCCAGCGGCGCAGATCGCGCGGGTTGGCCTCGAGTTTGAGTTGCTTGAGGATGAACTCGTCCACCTTCTGATCGGCGAAGACCAGGGGGACTTCATAGACGGAATGCACGTCATTGGCGCAGATGACGGCTTCGAGTTCCGCGTCGCAGAACATGGCGATCTTTTCCTTCACATCCTTGCCGAAGGGGCGCTCGGAGCGGCACACCAGCATGTCGGGCTGGATACCGATGGCGCGCAGTTCCTTGACGCTGTGCTGCGTGGGCTTGGTCTTCAGTTCCTGCGCGGCGGCGATCCAGGGGACGAGGGTGACGTGTACAAAGATGGCGTTCTCGCGGCCCACCTCGTGGCGCATCTGGCGGATAGCTTCGAGAAAGGGCAGCGATTCGATGTCGCCGACGGTGCCGCCGATTTCGACGATGCACACATCCACTCCGGCGGCGACGCGGCGCATGGCGGCCTTGATCTCATTGGTGACATGAGGAATCACCTGTACGGTCTTGCCGAGGTAGTCGCCGCGGCGTTCGCGGGTGATGATCTGTTCATAGAGGCGGCCGCTGGTGAGGTTGTTGGCCTGCGTGAGAGCGGCGTGAGTGAAGCGTTCGTAGTGGCCGAGGTCGAGGTCGGTTTCCGCTCCGTCGTCGGTGACGAAGACTTCGCCGTGCTGGAACGGGCTCATGGTGCCGGGGTCGACGTTGAGGTAGGGGTCGAATTTCTGGAGCGTGACGCGCAGGCCGCGGCTCTCGAGGAGACATCCAATGGAGGCCGCGGCAATTCCTTTGCCCAAGGAACTCACCACGCCTCCGGTAACGAAGATATATTTCACCATGCTCGCCTCTCAGGGTTTGGGAATGTAAGCTTCAAATAACCTGGAAACAGCCGCCAGGTCGTCGGGAGTGTCCACGCCCAGGGATTCGTATTCGGTTTCCAT
>JADLBD010000069.1 GCA_020847975.1 Bryobacterales bacterium
ATCCAGACTAAAGGGGTCCCTGCATGACCTTTCAGATTGGCGAACGTGTTGTCTATCCGAATCACGGCGTGGCGGTGGTGGAGAACATCAGCGCCCGTTCCTTTGGCCAGCAATTCGAGCGCTTCTATCTCCTTCGAATTAAGACAAGCAAATTGACCGTCATGGTACCCTTCTCGCACGTCGATAACGTCGGCTTGCGCAAAGTCACCAAAACCACGGAAATTTCCAAGGTGCTGTCCTTCCTCGCCACCGGCAAGGCCAAATCCTGCCAGGACTGGAAGGACCGCTTTAAGGAGAACTCGGAAAAGATGCGCTTCGGCAGTCTTCTGGAAACCGCGGAAGTCTTGAAGTGCCTCCTCATCATCCAACAGAACAAGCCGCTGTCGTTCCGCGAGAAGAAGATGCTGGACCGCGCCCGGCACATGCTGGTCACCGAGGTCGCCATCGCCCGTTGTGTGACCGAGATCGGCGCCGAAGAGGTATTGAACGAAGCACTCATCCAGGCGGGGCTCCGGTTGCCGGAACCTTTGTAGTATTGTGTCAGGGCGCGATTGCTTACCGCGGTAGCCGCCGCGCCCCACCGCGGTTCCTGACGCCTGGATCCTAGAATTGTTTGATCCGGATATTCTTCACCTCAATCTTCATCGCAGGCCCGCGGTGCACCTGAATGCCGACCAACCCGTCCATGCGCCTTCCGGCCGGGTCATCGTCAATCACCATGCTCATCACATGCCCGTTGAGAATCTGGATGAGCGTGTTGCCGCGGGCGATGAGATGGAGGTCATTCCAATCATCCCCCTTGATGAATGCCTTCAGTTCCGCGTTGTCACCGAGTGAACCAATCAGGCCCGGCTTCCCGCCGGCGCCAATGTAGGTGGCCTGTCCCCTCAGCGCGAGGAAGCCCCGTCCGCGCTCCTCATAGAACTGGCCGGTATAGCGCTGTTCCCCATCCATGTCGGCCTGGTAGCCCTTCATTACCCACTGGATGTCCGGCAATTCGACGCTGCGGATCTGAATCCCGCTGTTGAACCCTGTCAGGCGGTAATTGAGCTTCAACTCGAAATTCGCAGGCTTGCCTCCCCGCCAGATCAGGAAGGTGTTCTGTTTGGGCTGCTTCTGGGTGGTCGTTTGACCCACGAGGCACCCGTTCTCGACGCGCCAGTAATTCGGGTCCCCATCCCAGCCCTGCATTGACTTTCCGTCAAACATCGCCCGAAACCCCGTTTCTTCGAGGGACGTGATGACAGCCGGGCTGCCGCCGGCCTTCTTCTGAGCCGGTTGCTGCGCCGGCAGGTAGAACACCGCGCCAGCCGCGATTACTCCAAGTCCGATGATTGTCTTTGAAAATTGCATATTCTCTCCAGATGGCAAGAGCATACACCAACCGGCGGGTCTATCGCTCCCCCGCCAGTTGCAGGATCAGGCCGCGTTCTTTCGTCTTGTCGCTCGATAGACCGCTGAAGTTATAGTTCTCCCCGTTACCGAGCCGCACGTGGAAGGCGCTTGCAGCGCCGCCGCGCAGTAACCGCGGAATCGCATTGCGGTTTCCGCGGAACTCCTTCACGTCTTCAGTTCGCGTCGTGAAGGTGTATATCCCGGCACTGTCCACATAGGAAATGGAATTCTTGCCAAGCCGCAGCAGCCCGCTTCCCGCTCCATCCTTGCGGTCCAGTTCAACATGAAAGGTGGCGAATCCGCCGCGCTCGAGCGACTTGCGGTAGTTGGCCGCGGCTTCGTCGAAGTTGCCGTTGTTGTACAGTTGCACCTGCGCCAGCAGATCGTAGGCCTCCCAGCGGTCCGGTTGCGCTTCAATCGCCGCGTTGGCCAGCTCCATCGCCTCGGGGGCTTTCTGCGCCAGCCCCGCCTTCGATACCAGATCTTCGTAGCTTGGTCCGGCGGGCTTTGGCGGTTCAGGAGCCGCCGGTTGTGGCGCAGGCGGCGTTTCCTCCTTTGCCGGCGTGGGAGATGGCTGCACGGAGGCCACCTGCCGCGGTGGTTGCACCGGCGCCGGCGGGCTCGGCCGCAAAGCAAAAAGCACGAGCAGCACCACAGCGCCGCTCGCGGCGCTCCACACCCAGCCGGGTATCCCTTTCTTCTCGACGGGAGGCAATGCGGGCCCAGGCGGTGGGAATTCGGGCTGTCGTGTGGCGACTCGCGTGGCCACTTCGGCGGGGATGAGCGGCGCCGCCGGCTGCTCGGGCAACGGCGACGCCGCGGCATGAATCCGCGGGGCGCGCGGAACCAGAGCCTCGCGAAATTGCTCCATGGTTTCAAACCGCGCTGCCGGCTCGAACGCCATTGCCTTGAGCAGCGCCGTTTCCTGTTGCTGACTCATCTCCACGCCCAGGGAACGAGGCGCCTTCAGTCCATCCTCTGCCAAACGGTCCAGCGCTCCGGGAGGCATCACTCCGGTCACCGCCCGGTACAGCGTGGCCGCCAGCGCGTACACGTCCGTCCACGGACCTTGCGGTCCCTTGCTGCGGTATTGCTCGCCGGGAGCGTATCCTTCTTTCAGGATTACCGAAAGATTCCGACTGCGCTCTCCCAACGCCATCCGGGCCGCTCCGAAATCGAGCAACTTCACCTGCCGGTTCGGACCGAGATGAATGTTATCCGGACTGACGTCGCGGTGGAGGATTCCCTCGGCGTGCACCTCGGAGAGGGCGTCCATCACGGGAAGGGCAATGACGAGCGCCTCTTCGACGCTGATTCTGCCTCCCATCCGGTCCAGGTGCGCTTCGAGCGTTCGCCCCTCCAGGTATTCCATTACGATGTAGGCCGTGCCGTGTTCGCGGAAAAAATTCAGCACCGAGAGGATGTTCGGATGGTGCGCGAACCGCGCCACCATGCGGGCTTCCTCGAGGTAGCGCTCCAGCCCGTAGTCAAAATCTTTCTGAAGGTGCGTGCTGAAAGCCGAGACTTCGTGGCCTGATAGGGAGCGCATCGCGACCCCACTGGGGAAATACTCCTTCACCGCCAGTCTCCGTTGCAGGTGCTTGTCCCAGCCGATGTAGGTGATGCCGAAGCCGCCGTAGCCGAGTACGCGCCCGATCAGGTATTGCCCGTGCAACTCCGTTCTCGGGGGCAGGTGCATGGGGGTGGCCGCCGGGGTCCCTTCCTTGTACTGGCACCGCGGGCACACTTCCCGCCGGCCGCGGTTGGCCATACACCCCATACAAAGTTCGAGCAAATCCATTCCGAATTCAGATTCTAGCGCGTGCCACAACTGCAAGATCATATCGCGAACGGCTTTCGGATTAGTGGCGGAGATGAGATTGAAGTTGCGGCCGGTTCGTCCACCGGTATCAGCGTTACTCCCGTCAGCATGTCACGGAACTCCTGCATGGAGTGGAACCGCGCATCCGGCTGCACGGCCAGAGCTTTCAAGAATCACCGACAGATTCCGGCTCTTCCGGCCGAGCGCATAGCGCGCAGCCCCGAAATCGAGCACTTTGATCCGCCACTTCCGCGTGATGTAGATGTTATCCGGGCTGATATCGCGGTGGAGGATGTCCTGCTGGTGCACCGAGCCGAGCGCTTCGAGAACGGGCGCCATGATGGTCGTGCGCGCCTCGTCGAGATAACGCTCGAGCCCGTATTCAAAATCCTTGCGCGAGTCTCCGGAGAAGGGAATCACTTCGCTATTGGCTCCCGTGCGCACCGCCACGATGATCGGCAGATACTCCTTGATGGCGATTTTCCTTGCCAGGTTCAGGTCCCATCCAAGGTAGGTGACTCCAAACCCGCCGTGTCCCAACACCTTCCCGGCCAGGTACTGGCCGTGCAGTTCCATCCGCGGGGCGCCGGACGCTGATCGACGCCAGAATGTCCGACACGGAATCGTCGTCAATCGGAATATCACACGTTGGCTCACGGCCGATCGTAAATCGGATTCATCTTCGTCTCTGCCGACTCACGTAGCCTGCGTCGCCTCTGAAATCGCCGTTTCGACCCATCTCCGCATCTCCCGGATGCTCGCCAGACCGGCACGCTGGAACACGGCGCGTCCCTTGTCGAACACGACGAAGTTTGGAATACTCTGAATGCCTAGTCTTGCCGCCAGTTCCTGATTGCGCTCGGTATCCACTTTCAGCACCACTGCTTTCCCCGCCAGTTCCCGGGCAAGGGCCGCCACTTCCGGAGCAGCCATCCGGCAGGGCCCGCACCAGGATGCCCAGAAGTCGACGAACACGGGTACCGGAGTCTCTTGCAAGATGGCGGCGAATTCCTCGCTGTCCACTTCGAGCGGTGTTGCCTGGGGCGGTAAAGGCGCCTTGCACAATCCGCAGCGTCCGGCGTGGGCAAGGCGCCTGGCGGGCACGCGGTTCTTGGCTTTACAGGAGGGGCAAGTGCGAGTGGAGGAGTAATTCATGGGCGGTCTCTATCACAAAAGATGCGAAGGAGGGGAGGAAGGTGTCAGAAGGGGGATGGGAGGGTGCCGATAAGAGAAGGGAGTATGAGAACATTCGTGGCCCGTCAGCCGATTATCGATTGCACGCGCTCTGTCATCGGCTACGAACTCCTCTACCGGCACTCCGCTTCCAGCCTCTGTTTCGACGCCGTCGATGGGTGTTCCGCTTCGGCTCATGTCATCTCCCACAGCCTCTTCGGCGCCGGACTCGAAAATCTGGTGAGCGGAAAACTCGCCTTCATCAATTTCACCCGTCAACTGCTCGTTCAGGGCTTCCCCAATCTGCTCCCGAACGATTCTGTTGTCGTTGAAATTCTCGAAACCATCCATCCCGACGAAGAGGTCATCGCTGCTTGCCGCAGCCTGAAAAAGCAGGGCTACCTGCTGGCCCTCGATGACTACGTCCATTCCGAGGCCTTTGAGCCACTGCTTCAGTGTGCAGCCATCGTCAAATTCGATGTAAAGTCCGCCGGCCTCGTTCGCCCGGATCGCCAGGTTCCTCATTTCCAGACCCGCGGGCTGAAAGCCCTTGCCGAAAAAATAGAGACGTGGGCCGATTTCGAGCGTGCCCAGGTGCTGGGTTACTCCTATTTTCAAGGCTACTTCTTCGCCCGGCCGGTGCTGGTTGCAGGCAGGCGGACACCCTCCCTGAAGCTAAGCCAGTGCCAGTTGCTCGAAGCAGTCCAGCATCCCGATCTGGACTTCGCCAAAATCGAGCGCATCATCAAGCAGGACGTCTCGCTCTCCTATAAGCTGCTGCGATACATTAACTCCGCCCGCTTTGCCCGACCCATCACCATTGACTCCATCGGCCAATCTCTCCTGCTTCTCGGCGAGGTGGAAGTTCGCCGCTGGGCCTCCCTGCTTTTACTGTGCAGCCTGGGCGAAAACAAAACCCGGGAACTGGTGATTCTCGCCCTGGTTCGCGCCCGATTCTGCGAACTTCTGGGAGAGGCCGCGAGAATGCCTGACCGCAAGGCTTCGTTGTTCCTGATGGGTATGTTCTCGCTGCTCGATGCGCTGCTCGACGCAAACCTCGAGGAAGCCCTCCAGGGTCTTCCTCTGGACAAGGATGTCACCGGCGCCCTGCTCGGGAGATCCGGCGCCGATTCGAGGTTCAGCTCCACTTTTCAATTAGTCTGTGACTATGAAGCGGCCGATTGGCCGTCGGTTTCCCGGCATGCGCTCTTCCTGCACATTCCCGAGGATTTTCCGGGTGTGGCCTATACCACTGCTCTCCAGTGGGCGGAGAGCGTGTTGTCTTAGCTGTTCTCGCGGCTGTTCTCGCGCCCCAACTTCGCTCTCACTGCTTCTTCTGTTCCTTCTTGTGGCCCCCGCCGAGCATGTCGAGCAAGGCCCCGCCCACTCCCTTCGCCCCCTCTTTCTTGCCCCCTTCGATTGCCCCAATGATTCCGCCGGCCGCCCCCAGCGGGTTGCTCGCAGAGGGCAGCAGGCTCTGCACTTTCAGCTTTGCGAACTCCGCGCCATCCGGGACGAACATTGGTTTCGTCATCGACCCGCTCACCAGGCACGGGATGACAAGCTCCCCCTTGGAATTGGCGAGAGCCGTGGTCAGGTAGCCCCCGACCTTCGAGCCGCCGAAGCGGTCGCTTGCCTGCTTCGAGAGCACGGAGAGCACCTTCATTTTGATGCTCTGATCCGCCAGTCCCAAGCTGCCGGAAGCGCCCAGGGAGCCTCCGTCGAAGGCGAGTTTCAGATCGTCCGTCGAAGCCACCCCGTCGTGGATCTGCATCGTCCCGGTGAGCGACAGGATGTTTGTGATGGCGTCGCTCTTAGGGACGTAACCAAGAAACCGGCCGATGCGCGACAGTTCGTTGAGGATGTTGACCCCGGTAAGCTTCCCGTCATTGAGCTTCAGGCCAATCGACCCATTGAGGCTCTTTGCGATATCCTCTCCCGGCCTGGGAGTGAACTTGAGGTCAGCTTGGGCGGCCATCAGTCCATAGACCAACTGCTTGAGGGAAGTAGTGGAGGAAAGCAACTGGTTCGTATCCACCCGCTCGAGCCTGGTCTGGACGGCGTATGCCGCGGCCTGCGGCCGCATGTCCATCGTAATGGCGCCGCGCTGCGAGCCTCCGAACAACTCCGCCGTCTCCGGATCGAGTTTCAGCACGCCCCGGTCGAGGGAACATTCCGACTTCACCTTGTTGAGGACGACGCCTCCGTATCGGACCTTGCCCACCGAGAGCGTGCCCTTACCCCGGACCGCGCTGGCGGATTTCGCGCCGCCGGCGGCAGGCTGATCCTTGGCAATCCGGCGAAGCTCATCCACGTTGATCTGGTCCACATCCGCCGAAAACCGGAGTTCAGGAGCGGCGAAGTTACGAACTTTCAGCGTGCCGCGAAGCGTGCTACCGGCAAGCGTGCAGACCATGTTCTCGAGCACCGCACTGTTCTCTTCAAATCGCAGGGTTGCCGTTTTCACAGCCAGCGGCCTGGTAAGTGAAGGGAGTTGCAGGGTAGCATTTTCAAGTAGCCCGGAGCCCGAGTAGGTGAGGTTCTTGAATGGCCCGTCCAGCTTCACATCCACGGATACGGAGCCGTCGCCCTGAAGGCCGCCGGTGGAAACTCCGTAAGCGGAAGCCACGTTCAGCAGTTCTCCCAGATTCGCTCCCTTGGTGCTCAAAGAAGCGTTCAGACGCGGCGTGGTTGTGTAATTGGAGATCCTCGCCACGGCCCCCAGGTGCGTGCCGCCTGATTCAATGACGAACGTACCGGTGCGGATGGCATCCGGAGTGAACTGCACCTTCATTTGCGCGGTCCGTACCGGCTGCTTCCAGCCCTTTCCACTCACCACGACGTTGGCGGCGTCAATCGAGCCCGAGAGTTGCGGGCTGGAGGCGGCGCCGGTGATATGCACATCGGCGCTCATCGTGCCGTCCACTTTCATGTCGGGCGTGAACCCCGCGCCCAGGGCCCCGGCAAGCCTTGCCAAGTCGCCGATGGCAGCCTTCCCGGTCTTTACCTGGAGGTCGACTTGGGCGGGCGTTGCGCCGAGATCGGCCGAACCCGATCCGGTCAGACTGAGGGCTCCCACATTCAGAGCAAGCGATGAGATGGCAACTCTTTGCGAAGCCTTGTCATAGGTGGCCTTCAGTGCACCTTTGGCCACTACATCCTGGGGAAGCTTCACGACGGCATCCGCGGTAAGCGGCTTTCCCGGAGCGAGATCGCGCAGCGTGAGATTGATGTTGTCGTAGACCTGCCGCTTCTTCCCCTCCTCGAGATCGGTGACGGCAACGCGGCCGTTTTCCAGAATCAGTTCCGAAAGGGTGAACTCCCCTCCTCCTCCTTTGCCCGCTCCGCCCTTGCCGAGCGTGGAAAAATTCCAACGCCCTTCGCGGCTCTTCACCAGTTCGACGGCAGGCTCCCGCAGGCGAATGGATTCCACCTCAATCCGCTTGCCGAGCAGGGGCAGCAGCGCCACCCGCACGGAAAGCTCCTTGGCGCTGAGCACGGAGTTCTGCGTGTGAAACGCGAGATCCTCGGCGATGGCTACATCCTGCACGCCAATGGCAAGAGGAAACATGTGGAGACTCATGGTCCCCAGCGTCACTTTGCGCCCGAGAGCCTTCTCCAACTGGCCTTGGATCACGCCGCGATACTGATTGACGTCGACAAACATCAATAGCCCGGCGGCGATGAGAATGAGGGCGGCAGCCAGTGCTCCAACGGCCAACAGCAGTTTGCGCATGGACGTCCTCCTTACTCCCAGGCGAAGTCCATCATAGCGCCAACCGCGCCGTTACTTCTTCTTTGCGGCGGCCTTCTTGTCGTCGCCGTCGAAGGTGACGGAGGAATCTGTGGTCGAGATCGTGGTCTCCGCGGAGAACTTGCGGTAGTTGCGGAATTCGATCTCGTTCTTCACGCAAGCCCGCTCGGCCCGGAAACAGGCAAGGTTTGCGGAATAGAAGGGGAGCAGATAGAACTTTTCGCCGATTCTCACAGGATTGTACTCGAGGCTCATCTCCGCCTGCTCGAGCGCGAACGTCGAGGGCATGTCCTGCGCCTGCATCTCGATGCGCCGCACCGTGAGTTCCTTCGGGTCGATCCAGACCGAGCCGCGGTACTTCGGGCGTAGCTCCTGGCCGCCGAACTTCAGCGTCCAATGCGAATTCGGCTGCTGCACCACGTAGTCATAAACCTCGGCGTTCACCCCCCCGATTGTTTCGCTGCGCCGGTAGGTGAATTGGGCGTCCGTACCGGGATTCATCAGATCGCGCAGCACCGTCCCATACTCGCCTTCCGACCAGGCTCCGGATTTCTGCGTATCTTCGTACTTCACCGGTTTGCCGTTATGCCGCGCATTGCGGTAATCCTCCTGGCCGTCGACGTACATCACATCCACCTGCACCGTGTCCTTCAGACGCCAGTCGCGGAGCGTCGCGCCGCTCTGATTGCGCCGGATGAGTTGCTGGCAGATGAAGTTCGGCAACTGTTCGGAATAGGTTTCCGCCTTCATGCGCACTTTGTCGATGAGCGTGACCGGCTGCTGCGAAGTGGCTGCCGCCGGGCGATCGGAAGAGGACGCGGTGGACGGGCCGCCAGCGGCGGAATCCGCGGATTCCGTCTCTCCCAGCACTACGGGCAGGGTTTCACAGTCGGGCCGCGTGTCTTTCGCTGTTGGTCTTCCCCTCCGCAGCACCGGGCGGCTCGAATCCTCGGAATCAGCGATGCAGGGCTGGCGCGCCGGCTTCGGCGGCTCCTTTTTCGCCTCTTTTGTCTCCGCCTTCGTTCCAGCCCGCTTGGGAGGTGGGGGCGCGGGAGCGAGCGACGGGGGAATGTCCGGCTCCGGCGGCGGTTCCTGCACGTGAATGGGTCCCTTGGTTTGCGCCAGGATACAGCTCAGGCACAGGAATCCGAGCACCAACCCTCGCATTGGCATGAAACCTCATTCTACCGACGCGCCCCCGCGCGGGGAGGTTGCGGCCGCCTTGTAATATATACTGCCTGAGTGCGTCATCTTGCGCTCTTGCTTCTTTCTTTTGCGGGGCCCGTGGCCGGCGCGTCTCCGGAACTCGTTTCCGTGAAGCGCATCTGGGACCAGGACCCCCACAGCGCCTTTGGCGACATCATCCGCTTCCGGGAGAAGTGGTTCTGCGTGTTCCGGGAAGGGCAGGGACACGTGGTAAGACCGGGGCAAACCGATGACGGCGTGCTCCGTGTGATCACATCCGCGGACGGCGACACCTGGACCTCCGCCGCCCTCATCGCCGAACCCGGCATCGACCTCCGGGATCCTCATCTTTCGGTGACCGCCGGCGGGCGCCTGATGATTGTCTCCGGAGGATCCGAGTATCCGCGAGGCGTCTATCAGACGCGCCAGCCCCGGGTGATGTTTTCCTCCGACGGCACACATTGGACCGCTCCCCGGCGAGTCCTGGAGCCCGGACATTGGCTCTGGCGCGTCACGTGGCACGAAGGCACAGCCTATGGCGTCTCCAAGTACGGCTCGCCAAGCAAGGAAATAGCCGGGAACCCGCGGCGCCAGAACCTGGTCAGCAGTAAAGACGGCATCCATTGGGACCTCGTCCAGGAACTGAAGGTCCCCGGAGGGGACGAAACCACGGCGCGCTTCCTGCCTGACGGCCGCATGGCGCTCTTCATGCGCCGCTCGAGCGAGGACGAACTCGCGATGATCGGCGTCAGCAGGCCGCCCTACAGGCAGTGGGAATGGTCGAAAACGAAGTACTTCACCGGCGGCCCGAACTTCTTCGTGCTTCCCGACGGCCGCATGATCGGCGGCGGGCGGCTGTTCGTGGATGGCGACCGCAAGAAACCCAGGACAGCCTTGGGCCTGATGGACCTGCACTCTTACACGCCCTCCCTGATCCTACCCAGCGGCGGCGACACCAGCTATCCCGGCTTCGCCTTCCACGACGGCCTGCTCTGGGTAATGTACTATTCCTCGCACGAAGAAAAAACAGCCATCTATCTGGCGAAAGCCAAGGTACACTGAGCATCTATGCCTGTCACCGAAGTCGATCAACTGCACTCGGCCTTCACCTCCGCGTTCAATGCGGGCGACGTGGAGGCGCTCATGGATCTCTACGAATCGGATGCAACCCTTGTCCCCTCACCCGGAAAGACCGTTACCGGAAACGATGCCATCCGCGAGGCGCTGACGACGCTTCTCGGGATGAAGCTAACCATCGAATTGGACCTCCATTCGGTCCTCACCGGCGGCACGAACCTCGCCGTGCTGCGCAGCGCGTGGCGATTGAAAAACGGCGCCGATGTGGCGATGTCCGGGCAGGCCATCGAAGTGGTCCGGCGCGGCTCCGGCGGCGTCTGGCGCTACGTAATTGACAATCCTTTCGCCGCTTGAGGTTGCCTTCACAGGGAAACCCCTGCTACCTTACAAGCCTGGGAGGTTTCATGACAAGAGGCAAGTTCCTTCTGGCCGCCGCCTGCTCGGCCGCCGCCGCAAATGCCCAAAGCGCGCCCCCAAAAACCCACCTCAAGGTTGGGGACATGGCGCCGGATTTCACGCTGCCTTCGACCACTGGGAAGCCGGTCAAACTTTCTGACTTCCGCGGGAAAAAGAATGTCATCCTCGCTTTCTTCCCCGCCGCCTTCACCGGTGGTTGAACGAAGGAAATCAAAGGATACCAGGCTGGTATCTCCAGGTTCGAAGGGATGGACACTCAGGTCTTCGGCATCAGCACGGACAATACCCCGAGCCAAAAAGTGTTCGCAGAACAGACAGGCGCCTCCTTCCCGATTCTGAGTGACTTCGCCAAGCGCAATGTATCCCGCGAATATGGCGTTCTGATGGAAGACCGGGGCTTCGCCAACCGCGCGACGTTCGTTGTGGACAAGGAAGGAAAGATCGCCTACATCGAGGAAGGCTCCTCCGCCATCGACCCGAACGGAGCGGAGATGGCGTGTAGCCGCACGAAAAAGCACTAGCTGCTTTCCGGCTCTTGCGCCGCGTCCAAGGCGCTGTTACCTTCAAGCTATGCAGCTCCCCGCGGCCACGGTGTCTGCGTGCGTGGCCTCATGACGACCCCTCTTCAGCCTGCCGACAAACGACTGATCGCCCTCACGCTCCTGCTGGCCGCCCTGTCCGCCGCGTACGTGAGTGTGAACTACACCGCCGCCTTTCCCCAGGCGTCGCTCTCCCTGCCGCTCACCCGCGGCCAGATTACGGACCGCGCGGAAGCCTTTCTGCGCGCGCGTGCGCTGAGCACCGCGGGCTTCCGCAACCTCACCGTCTTCGATCCCGACGAGGATGGGCGGCTCTACCTCGAGCGGGAACTGAGCCTCAAACGCGCCAACCAGTTGATGGAATCGCAAATCCCCATCTGGCGTTGGCGCGCCCGCTGGTTCCGCCCTCCCGAAAAAGAAGAGATGCTGGTCTGGCTCAGCCCCGCGGGCAAACTGACCGCCTTCGAGCACCGGATCAAGGAGACGGACCCAGGAGCGCGGCTCGATTCCTCTGCGGCGCTGGCGCAGGCGGAAACCTTTCTTCACTCGCAAACGGATCACCCGCAGAAACTGGTGGCGCAGCAAAAGGAGGCGCGCCCGAATCGCGACGACTTTGAGTTCACCTGGGAAGAGGAGGGCTTCCGCGCCAAGGACGCCACCATCCGCCGCACCATTGTCCTTCACGGCGACAAGGTGGGCCGCTACGTCGAGTTCCTCTACGTCCCCGAACAATGGCAGCGCGATTTCGCCAAGCTCCGCTCCTCGAACGACCTCTACGCCGGCATCGCCCAAGGGCTCTTCGTGGTGCTCATCCTGATCGCCGCTGCCCTCGTCATCCAGAGACTGCGGCGCCATGCCATTCGCTGGCGGCCCTTGCTGTGGATTGCCGGCACGGTGGCGGTATTCTATTTCCTCAACGAGTGGAACATGCTGCCGTTCGCCATCGACGGCATGCAGACTTCTTCCACCTATCCGCAGATGGTGCTGCTGGCCCTGCTCGGAGCGCTCGGATCGAGCGCGGGCATTCTCCTGTATGTGCTCGGACCGGCAGCCGCCGGAGCCACGCCCCAACTGCTGAACACTTTCAATTGGCGCGGTGTAGCCACGCGCTCATTCTTCCGCTGCATCCTGAGCGGGCTGTGCCTGGCCGCATGCCATCTGTCGTTCCTCACGGCGTTCTACCTCATCGGCAGCCGGGTGGGAGTGTGGAGCCCGCAGGACATCGACTACTCCGACCTCCTCGCAACGCCCATCCCCTGGGTTTATCCGGTGGCCATTGCGATGATGGCCGCTTCGGCCGAAGAGTTCTGGTTCCGGATGCTGGCCATCCCCCTGGTGCGCCGCTTTGTCCGCTACCGCTCGATTGCGATCATCATCCCGGCGTTCCTGTGGGGCTTTCTGCATGCCAACTATCCGCAGGAACCGGGCTACATTCGCGGCGTCGAAGTCGGCCTCATTGGTATCGCCGCCGGATGGCTGTTCCTTCGCATGGGCATCATCGCCACGCTCATGTGGCACTACACCATCGACGCATTTCTCATCGGCCTCTCGCTGTTTCGCGCCGAGAACTGGCTCTACCGGATCAACGGCGGTGTGGTGGCCCTGTTCATCCTCGCCCCGCTGCTGATCTCCGTGGCGGCCTACCGCCGCAATGGCGGCTTTCTTCCGGAAATCGAAGAAGAGGCCGCTCCGTCCACCGAACCCGTTCCCGAGCATGTCGAGGAAAGCCTGGCTCCGCCTCTTGCTCCGCGCTGGCCTGCGCGCTACCTCTACCTCGCCGCGGCGATTTTCGCGGCTCTCGCTCTCGCCGCCCATACCACTCGCTACGGAGATTTCCTGCGTGTGCGGGTGGCCCGCGATCAGGCTGAGGCCGCGGCTCTGGCCGAAGCGCGCCGCCATGGGCTCGATCCTTCCAAATGGCGCATCGCCTCTGACTTCGCCGAAAATCTACAGACCGCCGATGCCGAGTATCTCCGCGAGACTGCCGGCGCGGCGCGCGCCAACGAGATTCTGCGCACCCGTCTGATGACCGCGGTCTGGCGCGTGCGCTTCGTCCAGCCGCTTCGTTCCGAGGAATGGATCTTCTACGTCAACCAGAAGGGCGTTGCCTACCGCTTCGATCACGTGCTGGACGAAAAGGCCCCCGGAGCGCAACTGCCCCAGGACGAAGCCCGGAAAATCGCCGAGCAGTATCTCTCCACACAGCAGGGCATTCCGGTGCAAAGCTACACCCTGGTGGATTCGCAGCAGGAAAAGCATGACCACCGCACCGACTACAGCTTTGTCTGGGAGGACCCGGGGTTTCGCGCCGGCGACGCCCGCCTCCGCGTCAGTCTCCACATGGTGGGGAGCGAGACCTGCGAGTTCCGGCCCTTTCTCAAGCTGCCCGAAGCGTGGCTGCGCAATTTCCACAAGACGCGGTTATCTTCCTTCCTCGCTCCCGCGCTGCTCGGGGCGTGTGGCGTACCGCTGCTCATTGCGTTTCTCCGCCGGCTTGGCGCGCGCAACCAGCGGTTCCATTGGAGAACCTACTTCACGTTGACCGCATGCGGCATTGTCCTGGCAGTGGCGGCGCGGCTCAACGGCTATCCTGCCTGGCTCGCCGGCTACAACACTTCTACACCGCTCGAGAACTACTACCTGCAATTCGCCACCGGGCAACTCACGGTAGTGCTCTTCACGGGAGCGGGACTGCTGCTGGCGCTGATGGCGCTCGACGCGTTCCTCCAGGCGCTTTCGCCTGGCAGAGCGCTTCCCCGTCCCAGCCTGGCGCGGATTGCGGCAGTGGCGGTTCTGTTCGCCGCCGTGCCTCAAGTGGTGCAGTGGATCCACCAGCACACCCCCGGTCCCAGACTCGATCCGGCCATGTGGGATCTGAGCGGGATGGACTCCCTCTTCCCCTCCGTGGATGCCTTTTACGGATCCTACGCGGCGGCTTTGATGGGAGTCTGCCTGGCCGGGGCGTTCCTCTGCGGAGCTATGACGCTCCTTCGCGCGCGCGGCTTCAGGATCCTGCTCGGAATTGTTCTGGCCATCCTGACTTTGAGCCGTACCTTGGAGCCGGTGCAGATTCCATTCCATCTCTTCGCGGCGGTCCTCGTGATGAGTGCGGTGGCTTTGCTGGTGCTCACGCTTGCTACTGACGTTGTCTCTCTGGGGACCGGCATCTTCGTGGCCCTTGCGGCATCGCAGGCTTGGGCCATGCTGGAGCAGCCTGCGCTGTTCTTGCGCTACAACGGCTTTGCCTTGCTCGTCCTCACCGGCCTGATGGTGGCGGGCGTTTGGAGGTTCAGCCAGGCGCCCAAACAATAAACGCGCCGCACCTATTGCACCGGCACGGCCACTTCCACCGCGGCGCAGGCATTGGCGTCCTCCACGCCGTTGAAGAGAATCATCGTGCTCGCCGGCGGCCGCTCCTTGCTATAGAAACCGAAGCGGATGTTGCGGATGAGATCCATTCCCTGCTGTGAATTCGGATAGAGATAAGAGAACGCCGCCTGATCGAGCGCCGCGCCCTCTTTCTTTGCGTCGCCCTCGAGGTTCTGGAACATCTTCCGCACCCCCGCTTCATCGCACGAGGGAGCCGTGTGCACCCCGCTCCAGTAGAGTTTCTTCGCGCTCACGCCGGCAACGTGGCTGAAATTGGGCGACTTCGGCAACCCCTCGGGCGACAGGAACCCGACCGCGCCTTTAGCCCTCGCCACCGCCTCGCACTCCACCAGCGCGCGCCCGAAAGCAATGGGGATTTGCAAATGGTTGCGAGCCGCCTTCGGATAGCGCGAAGCAGTCAGCTTCTGTACCTCGGCAATGTCATCGAGCGAACTGATGTAGCAGGTGAGGGACAGGACGTCCGCCGGCGCCAATTGCGCCGCGTGCAGCGCCTTGTTCACATTGTCCAGCGCCGTCGTCACCATCGGCGCAACTTTCGGCGTGGCCTCGTTCTTCGTCACCCCCTCGCCCGAAATGAACACCAGCCCGTGGGGATTCCTTCCCCCGCTGGTCACGGCCTCGAGCGAGATCTTCTGGTCCTTGTGCGGCAGCGCCGCCACGCGAACAATGGTGAGCACCGGAGCGCGCAAGGTAATGCTGAAAGGCTTCACATCAGCCTCCGGGCGCACGAACACCCGGTAGCGGTAAACACGCCCCTTGACCTTGCCTTCCGCTCTCTCCAATTGCTCCGTAAGCGTCCCTTTGGGCTCGGGGTTGATTGTCTGGAACCGCAGTGATTCGGTGGGCGTCACCACGCCCTGAGACATGGCGGGAACGCCCGCCAGCAGAAACAAGAGAAAACGCATCACCGGGATTACACCATGCCCGGAGGGTGCGGCGCCACTGGTCACCGAAATTCCGCGCCTGCCATCCGCGGTTCCAGGAACAACCCCGAAATAAGAGATTGAGTTCCAGTTAAACGCGAGCAGACCATCCGCGATCTGGGAGGGTACACCGTGATCACAGGCACGCAGAATCTATCGCGGGAGGGAATCGACGAGCGGCAGTTCCGTTTCGGGCTGCGAATCAGCTTCTAAAATTAGCGGTTGGCCCGATGGCTCCCTACCGCCCCTCATTGGCCGTGAGCAGCCCGAAAGGCAGCCGGATATGGATGACCTGCTCACGGTCCCTCTCTTCGGAGAGGCTGTGGGCGCGCGCGCGCAACAGGCCTTCGAGCGAGATCATGCCGACAAGCCGGCTCTTGCCCGGTTCCTCGAGCACCGGCATCTGCGTGAAGCCGCTCGACGCCATGCGATACACAACCACGCGCAAAGGTTCTCCCGCGTAGGCAACCACCGGCTTCTTGCGGAGAACCGTTCCCACGGGTTTGCCCTCCACACCCTCCCCAGCCAGATGCCGGATATCGTTTCTTGTGACGACGCCGACGAGCGTGCTTTCCTCCTTCAGCACCGGATAGAGAGCCTGGTTCGGCTGCGCCGGAATAGCCCTCACGGCCGCCTCACACGGGGTGTACTCCGTAAAGGCGGTCACGTTGGTTTCCATCACCTCGCGAGCGAAGAGAATTTCCAGGGGATCTACCGTATACTCGCGGCTGAGATGAAATCCGCGCCGGCTCACCTTTTCCGTGAGGATCGAGCGTTTGAGCAGCAGGACGCTGACCGCATAGGCGAGGGCATTGGCCACCAGCAACGGCAGCAGGACATTGAGGTCGTGCGTCAATTCGATGGCGAAGACAACGCCCGTAAACGGAGACCGCATGGTGCCTCCGAGAATCGCTCCCATGCTGATCAGCGGCCAGAAACCGGCGCCCTCGTGCGGAAGGAAGCCTGCTTCGAGCCCACCCAGCGCTCCACCCATCATCAGCAGCGGAGCCAGAACTCCGCCGGATGTGCCTGATCCCAGAGCCACAGCCCAGATGATGGACTTCACAATCAGGATGCCGGCGATCGTCGATTTTGGAACTTCACCTTGAATCAACGCGGCAATAGTGTCGTACCCGACACCCAGCGCTTGCGGAAAGATGAGACCACCGATCCCGATTACCAGGCCGCCGATCGCCGGCCACCACATCCAATGAATGGGCAGCTTCTGAAAACCATCCTCGGCGGCGTACACGGCAGCGGTGAGGGCCGTCGATAGCAAGCCGGCCAGCAACCCCGCAATCGCGCACGCGAGAAGGCCGTCCCAACCGAGGGCAGCCGGATGAGCGGGAACCGGAAACAATGGCCCTAACCCGAGCAGGTGCCGGCGCGCGGCCGCCGCGGTAGCGCATGCCAGCGCCACCGGGATCACGCTGCGAGGTTTCCATTCAAACAGGAGCAATTCCACCGCCAGCAGCAGAGATGACAAAGGCGCCGCGAAGGTTGCGGACATGCCAGCGGCGGCTCCCGCAACCAGCAGCGTCTTGCGCTCCTGGCTGCTCAAGTGAAACAGTTGTGCGAACAACGAGCCGAATGCGCCGCCCGTCATGATAATCGGCCCCTCGGCGCCGAAAGGTCCGCCGGAGCCGATGGAAATCGCCGAGGAAACCGGCTTGAGTATAGCCAGTCTGGGCTCCACGCGGCTGCCGTGAATCAGGATTGATTCCAGGGCTTCGGGTATGCCATGCCCGCGGATCCGTTCAGACCCGTATCTCGCCATCAGCCCGACGATCAGAGCTCCGATGATCGGCACGATCACGGCAACCGGCCCCAGAGTGTTCAGGGCGGGCGAGGTCATCGCGGAACTCCACTTCTGAAAATAGAAGAGATTTGTGAATAAGCCGATCAGCCGGAGCAGGACCAGCGCAACGACGGCGCTCACCCCTCCGATCCCGATGGCAATCACGGAGAGCAGCAGAACGCGCGGGGTGACCGTGAAATCTCCCAGCGCGCGGCCTGAATCGGTCATTTGCGCGGCCATTAGACCACCTCCGGCGGCGCGCTTTGGCTCAGAAAACCGCCCAGCGCACGGGCTAACTCAGGTCCCTTGATGCGGAGTTCCTCCTGGTGCGCCACGGAAAGCGACGCCAGTTTGCGGGAGCCCTTGGCGGTGAGGTGCAGAAAGATCTCGCGCCGGTCTTCCGTGCCCGGGCGGCGCTGGACAAGCCCGGCCGATTCCAGCCGGTTGACCAATTCGACGGTGGTATGGTGGCGCAGAAGCAGGCGCTCGGCCAGATCCCCGATCGTCGGCCGTCTCCCTTCCGGTATCCCTTTGAGAGCAAGAAGCGCCTGATGTTGCTGCGGTTCCAGTCCATGTTCCCGCGCCTGGGATTCACTGAAGTGGAGAAAAAGGCGTAACTGGTGACGGAACGCGGCCAGTTCGCGGTAATCGTGCAGAGAGAGATTCATGCGTAGGCTGATATAAATATCGTATCACGATATTTCTCGGAGGCAAGCCGCGCCCGCACGCCCTTCCTCTGGAGCGATCGCCTTGCGCCGCTTCAGGGGCGCACGATGGACCCGTCGAGACGGCGGTCATTGCCCCGGCTTCCGCCCGCGCCCTTGTAGGGGAATCTTGCGGCGATTTTCTCGTCGATGTCGATGCCCCATCCCGGTTTGTTGTTGGCGTACAGGTAACCCCCGCTGATTTCGGGCGCGCCCGGAAAGACTTCGCGGGTGTTCCGCGAGAGCCGGTTCTCTTCCTGGATGCCGAAGTTGTAAGAGGCGAGGTCGAGGTGCAGGTTGATGGCATGTCCGACGGGGGAGACGTTGCCGGGACCGTGCCAGGCCGTGCGCACTCCAAACATTTCGCAGCAACATTGTATTTTGCGCGCGAGGCTGAACCCGCCGATGGCGGAGATGTGGATGCGGATGAAATCGATCCAGCGGTTCTGGACGAGCGGCAGCCACTCGTTGCGGTTCACGAAGAGTTCGCCCATCGCCAGCGGAGCCCCCGTCTGCTGGCGTAGAATGCCGAACCAGTGGACATCCTCTGGCGCGAACGGGTCTTCGAGGAAGAAGAGGCGGTGGGGTTCGAGGGCCTTCGCCAGTTGCACGGCTTGCGGCGGAGGCACGCGCTCGTGCACGTCATGAAGCAATTCGACGCCGAACCCGATCTTGCCGCGCAGATGGTCGAACATGCGGATGGTGTTGTTGACGTAAGGGGTGGGTTCATAGACGGGGGAATCCGGCACGCCGCGTGGACGCGCGCGTCTTACCTCGTCAGAAGTCAAAGACTGCGCGCCGTAAGTGGCAAAGCCGGGAACGGCGAGTTGCACACGCACGTGGCGGTAGCCCTCGGCCTGGAAGGCTCGCACCTTGTCTTCCAACTCCTGCAAGTCCCCGGCGCTCGCGTGGGTGTAGAGCGGCACGGCAGTGCGTACGCGCCCGCCGAGCAGCTTGTAGACGGGCATCCCGGCGCGCTTTCCGAGAATATCCCAGAGGGCGCCGTCGACTCCCGAGAGCGCGTTGTTGAGAGTGACGCCGCTGCGGAAATAGGACGAAACGTAGGCGGATTGCCAGATGTCCTCGATGTTTTCCGGGTCCTTCCCAACGAGGAATGGCTTCAAATACTGTTCCACCGCCGTGGCAACGGCGAGTGGACGTTCGCGATGCGTGGCGCAGCCGATCCCGTAGAGCCCCGGTTCGCTGGTGAGCACTTTGACAATCACCAGGTGGTCGCCGCCCGGTTGTGTGAGGATCACCTTGACATCCGTGATCTTGAGGGGGCCCTGTCCGCGCGATTGCTGCGCGGCGAACGCCCCTCCGGAGGAAAGAACTCCAAGGACATGGCTTCATGGACGTGTAGTGTATCGTAGTAGCAATGTCAGTGAAATCGAGCCGGGACCTGGAAAAGCTGCGCGAAATCGGACGCATCATTCGTCTTACGTTGGACCATACGGCGAAAGCCGTGCGGCCGGGTATCACCACCTCGGAGTTGGACGCCATCGGGGGACAAGTGCTCGAGGAGCACGGAGCCGTATCCGCGCCGCCGAAGGTGTACGGCTTCCCCGGAGCGCTGTGCATCAGCGTGAACGACGAAGCCATTCATGGCGTGCCGGGACAACGCGTGGTGCGCGAGGGCGACCTGGTGAAGCTCGATTGCGTAGCATCGAAAGACGGCTACTACGCCGATGCGGCAGTCACGGTGCGTGTGGGCCGTGTTTCGTCTGAGGCCGAGGCGCTGGCCCGCTGTGCGGAGAGCGCATTCACCGAGGCGCTGAAAGTGGCTCGCGCCGGTTACCGGATTCACGATATCGGGCGTGCGGTGGAGCGGGAAACGCTTAGCTGCGGTTTCCGCGTGATTCGCGAGTTGTGCGGCCACGGAGTGGGCCGCACCATTCATGAGGAGCCGCAGGTGCCCAACTATCCCGATGCGCGGCACAAGGCGCGGCTGACGGAAGGGCTGGTGATCACAATCGAGCCGATTATCGCCGCCGGGAATGCGAAGCCCGTGCTACAGCGCGACCGGTGGACCATCAAGACGCAGGATGGCGGTCTTTCGGCGCATTATGAGCACACTCTCGTGGTTACCGGCGGATCGCCCATTCTCGTTACGGCCGCCTGATTTATTGCGTCGCTGGTGTCGTACCTCGCGTGACCCGGGAGGGCGCTTCTCTGGCGCGCAGTGGATGATCGGCGGAGGATTCACGGCGTGAACAGTTTGCAGTTGGCGGGTTCGGAAAAGCGCGGGCTGCTGGCGGAGAAGGACATGCCCAAGCCGAAACCCGAAGCCGGAGAAGTGCTGGTGCGTGTGCGCGCGGCAGGCATTACGATTACGGAATTGCAGTGGTATCCCGCCTCTCACACGAGGGACGGCAGCGGTGCCGGCGCACGAGTTCTCCGGTGAAATTGCCGAAGTAGGGGAGGGAGTCACCGGCCTGAGAGCCGGTGATGCCGTATACGGAATGAATGACTGGTTTGCTGAGGGAGCGCTGGCCGAATACTGCATCACACGCCCTGAGTGGATCGCTCCCAAGCCCGCCTGCTTGACCACGCCGCTGCCGCCTCCGTGCCGATTGGCGCTCTCACCGCATGGCAGGGACTCTTCGACCGCGCGCAATTGCGCGCCGCAGAGAATCTTCTGGTGCATGGAGGAGCGGGAGCGGTGGGAGTGTACGTCATCCAGTTGGCTCACCGGCATGCATGTCACCGCGACCGCATCCGCGCACAACCTCGGGTTTGTGAAATCACTGGGCGCGGATGAAGTGATCGACTACCGAGCCACGCCTTTCGAGGAAGCGGTGGGCGGTATGGATGTCATTTTCGATGCCGTTGGCGGAGAGACGCTGGCGCGCTCGTGGCAGGTGCTCAAACCGGGTGGACGGCTGGTGACCATTGCGGGAGAGGAAAGTGCGTCCACGGATGAGCGGGTCAAACACGCGTTCTTCATCGTCGAGGCACGGCGGGATCAACTGGTGGAGATCGCGAGGTTGCTGGACGCCGGGCAACTGCGGGGGCGTGGAAGGTGCTGGTGGTCTTATAGGCGGAACTGCGCAGCAGGGCGCCGTGCTTCTGAAGACCACATGATTCGACCGCGGGAATAGTGAAGTTCACCTGGTAGAGCCCCGCATAACCGGGAGCCAATCTCGAGAAGCTGACGTCAGCCGCAATACCGCCGGCCTCAATTCGCGCCGCCACCACCGTGGAACTCACATTCCTCTTCGCGGCCGGGCCTCGGGGTATCATCTTCTTTGTGATTCGCCGCTTCTACGTCCACAACTACCGCTGCCTGGAGAATTTCGATCTGCCGCTTTCGGGAAGGTCGTCTCTCCTCCTTATTGGCAAGAACGGCGCAGGGAAGACAACAATCGGCCATGCGCTGGAGGTGCTTCAGAAGATCGCGCGGGGAACGAATCGAGTCGGCGATCTGGTGAAGCCGAAAGATCTGTCTCGTGGACGTACAGATGTACCTGTGCGATTTGAGATCGAAGTTGAGTTGGGGACAAAGTACTACGCATATACAGTCGCGTTCGAACTTCCCCAAGGCTTCAAAGAGCTTCGCGTCCTCGAAGAAACGCTGCGTGTCGATTCCCGGCCGGTTTATAGCCGCGAGGTAGCGCAAGTCCAACTGGAAAGGCCCGGTAAAGACAAGGAGGCGAACTTCCTGATCGACTGGCATCTGGTGGGACTGCCGATTATTCAGCAACAGTCCACCACCGATCCCCTATTCTTGTTCAAGCAGTGGCTGGCTCGCATGCTGATCCTCCAGCCAGTGCCCGTGTTGATTGGTGGCGAGTCCAAGGATGAAACCCTGGAGCCGAACCGTTACGTTTCGAATTTTGCATCCTGGTTTGCGGGCGTCCTGGCGTACGCACCGTCGGCTTATGCCAGGATCGAGGAATGCCTCAAGCCAGTCCTGCCTGACCTGAAGGACATTCGAAATCCCCTGATCGGAGCGGAGTCGCGCAGCCTGATAGTACAGTTCACGAACGACCAGGGAACCCTGAATGTGCCATTTGAAGATCTTTCCGACGGCGAGAAGTGTTTCTTCGTCGGCGCCCTGGTTCGGGCCGCTAATGAAGCCTACGGACCGTTGTTCTGCTTCTGGGATGAGCCGGACAATTTCCTTGCGCTCTCCGAGATTGCTCATTTTGTCATGGCTCTTCGACGCACCTTCCAATCCGGAGGCCAGTTCGTGGCCGCTTCACACAACGCTGAAGCCATTCGCAGATTTTCGAACGAGAATACGATGATTCTGTACAGACGCAGTCACCTTGAGCCCACGACCGTCCGCCCGCTGGATCAGGTTCAGTTCAGTGGAGACCTCGTAGGCGCTCTCGTCCGCGGCGACGTAGAGCCATGAGCGTCAACAGATATCAACCACATGTCCTTGTACTCCCCGAGGACGACGCGAATCGCCAGATAGCAAACGGCTTTCTCTTAGGATTGCCTCACGGCGTATCTCACAAAATTCAGGTTTTGCCGGAGGCGGGCGGTTGGATGGAGGTTTTGGATTCTTTTCTCCGAGACCACTCGGCGCCAATGGCAAGATACGTCGAAAGGGTCATGATTCTGTTGATTGACTTCGATGGTTTCGAAAAACGGCTGGACACGGCGAGAGCAAGGATTCCAAGCAATCTCGTGGACAGGGTGTTTATTCTCGGAGCCCGGACAGAACCTGAGGAACTTAAAGCCGCAAACCTGGGCAGCTATGAACGAATCGGCTTGGCGATGGCTAAAAATTGCCGCGAGAATCCCGGTACGATTTGGAGCCATGACTTTCTGCGGAACAATGACAATGAACTCTCGCGCCTGCGGACCGCCGTGAACGCGATCCTCTTTCCCTCTACGCCTTGACAACTTGCAGACGGACACACGGCTTCAGGGAGGCGCGCTGAATGGAGGCGAACAGAGGGAGTTTCGCGATCCGTTCAGGGTTGCGACGTGCCCGCCAATCCCGCGGCGTATTCGTTGCATGCGACGGTGGTTCCGCGCGGAAGCCTGGCGCTTCTGAAGACCACCTCATTCCACCGCGGTGTTATACGTCTCCGTGGCGAAGCCCTGAGTAATGACCAGCGGAACAATGCCGGAAGGCGCCGCCGCGGGTATGCTGAAGTTCACCTGGTAGAGCCCCGCATAACCGGGAGCCAATCCCGAGAAGCTGACATCAGCCGCAATGCCGCCGACCTCAATTCGCGCCGCGGCCACCGTGGAACTCGGTGGTGAGGAGGGGGCGGCCTCGCCGGAGGCTACAGGCGGATCGACGGCTCCCATCCCGGTGCCGTAGAGCAATAGCAGTTCGCCGCGGCGCGCCGGATTGGCGGCGCTGATCAGCGAGCCGTCCGAGGCGCGCACGATGAGGGCGAGCCCTTCGCTGTTCTGGAAAACATACGGCCAGCCCCCGGTGGAGGCGTGGAACCAGAGAGGCAGGCTGCCGCCACGCGGAGTGCGGACCGCTACGCTCACCGGGCGAGAGGAGTCCCGAGGGCTCAGTTCCCTGGGAAACAGGAAGTTGATCTGCTCGATACCGTTTCCATTGGCAACCGCCAGCAGCGGGACCGGTTTCCCGTTCAATTCGACCGAGACGCCATCGAGAGTGGTTGGCAAGGGGAAGGAGTCCGCGGATTCTATCCTCAGATGGTTCGTGATCCCCAAGCCGAAGATGGTCGCGAGCAGCCCTCCTGGAAGGTTCTCCTGGCGGCGGTAAGTGGCGGACTCCACCAACCAATCCATGCGGACCAGTGACGCTGTGCTGCGCGGATCGACCTTCACCACGAAAGTACTCGGCGGATGCCAGGCGTCCGACTCCGGGGATTCCGCCAGCGGTATCGCCGGAGCCGTGAATTGCGACGATCCCGCGGCGTACAGGTTCCCCTTGGCATCGAAAGCAACCCCGCGCACGGCGTCATGATCCTGGCCGCCGAGATAACTTGAAAACATCAGAGAACCGGTCTTCGTATCCACCAACGCAACGAACCCATCCCGGCAAGGATACAGCGTGGTTGTCCCCCCAGGACCCAACGTCCCATTGAGCGGAGGACAGAACGAGCGCAGTGAGCCGTCCGGCTGGCGATAGTCGCCCCGCCCCGGTTGGATCGGATCGAGTTCCGGGAAGTTCGGCGAAGTTGTCCACCCGCCAACAGCCATGCGGCTCTCGGAGTCCAAAGCAAGAGTCATCGCCTGATCGTCGCCCGCTCCACCCAGGTAACTGGCATAGAGCAGCCTCCCTCCAGTTGGGTCCACTTTGACCGCAAAGGCGTCCGATGTTCCGCCAGCGTGGCCGGCTTGAAAACCGCCGGGCTGGATGGGAAAGTCGTGGGATGCCGTCCAGCCGGTGACATATGCGTTTCCCACGGAGTCCACGGCAACGGCCTGAGGCTCGTCATCGGCGCTGCCGCCCAGATAGGAGCAATAGACCAGGGCCGAGCCGGAGGGATTCAGCTTCGCGATGAATCCATCGGTGAATAGAGAGGTTCCCGCGTATTTGGCTTGAAAAGCACTGGCAGTAATTGGAAAATCGAGGGAATATGTTGACCCGGCGACATAGGCATTTCCCGCTTCATCGGCGCCGATGGCGCGAACGATGTCATTCGAACTGCCGCCCAGATACGTGAGATACTCCACGGCCCCGGCCGCATTCAGTTTCCCTACATAGCCTTCCACGGCTCCTTTGCGTGTTCGCTGGAACGCCGTGGGCGTAACGGGAAGAACTTCGTCTATGGCTCGGCCGGCAAAATAAACATTGCCGCGAGGATCGGCCGCGAGGCAAACAACGTCGGAAATCAGACGAAACACGTAGGTCAAAGCGGAGGCGGCAGGGTTAAGCTTGGCTACAAAACTCGGGGAAGACCCACCGCCAGGAAAATCGGTCGAAGTGGTCTTGCCGGCGAGATAGATATTCCCCTGAGTATCCACTGTAATCGCGGACACGCTCTCCTCGCCGCTGCCGCCGAGCAACGTCGAAAAGATCAGGGCGCCGGAGGGATCCAGTTTGGCGAGAAAGATGTCGGTTTTCCCGCGCCTCGTGTTTTGGACCGCTCCCGGCGTCACGGGGAAATCGCCGGTCATCACCGTGCCGGCAAGATACGTATTTCCCTCCGCATCAACAGTGAAGGCGGTCAACTCATCGAAGGTTGCCAGGTTCGTGCCGGGGGGCCCGCCGGTTGGCAGCGCTGGCGTGCCGCTGAGGCCGTTTGCCCACACCACAACCGGGTCCACAACCATCGCTTTGGCTCGGTCATAGCTCCCCACGGCGATGGTTACCTGGCAGCCCTTGGTCAATCGGTAGCTACCTTCGACCGGGATAATGGCTGCTCCGGCCGTTTGGTACATGCGCGGCTTGCGGTGGCGGATGGCAGCGTACCCGTTGGAAACCACGAGATCTCCCTCGGAGCCGATGCTACACTGCGCGCGGTTGTCGAAATCCAGCCGGATTGTCGCCGGATCCGAACCCCGGGCAAGTAGAAAGTCGTACTCGAGATTGCCGGATTCTTCATAAAATATCAGGTCAATGCCTGGATACAGTTCCGTCAACTTCACTTTGTCGAACACCGCGGCGGAATGCTGATAGCGGCCGATCAGATAATTTCTGCGCGCCCGCTGCATTCCTAAACCTTCCGGCACGATACCGTGCCGCGAATCTTGATACCGCATGATCAAGGGCTTGGATGCATCCTTGCCGTAGAAGTCCGCCTGCCCTCCGGCGATGCGAACAGCCATTCCCCGCCCATGGTTCCAAAGGAACGCCGCGCTCGCGCCGTCGGCTTCAAAACCGCTCCAGTCAGGCCGATGGAACCCCGACGCCGTTGCCAGGCCTGCGCTTAGAAAAGAGGAGAGAATGGAAACCTGAGCAAGAGCCAAGAATGGGCGCCTTGCGTGGAAGAAGGATACCGAACACAACAGCATGGCTTTACCTCGCATGCCAGTGCTCAGCCAATACCCAGCTTTGACCTGCGCTGACTTGATATTGACGATCCTCGTTCAAGGCCCGATCCACGTGTGAACACGGCCCTGCATTCAAAGGAATACGCCACCCTTAATAAGAAGTATACGCGGACATTATAATTAAGTCAACGTATAATGTATAGCTGTGAGGTATTATGTCGCCTGCGCTCGTGATTTCTACATGAGTCGCCAGGATCGCTCATGGCGTACGGGAGTCGCCTGTGCTACTCGTCCTCATGGGACTCTTTCGGCCCCACTTTGATGTAATGCACAAGCGCGCTTAGAATCCCGCCGAAGAACACCACGTTGCCGAGCCACTTGAGCGGACCCTTCCAGAGAGACACCGTCCAGGGGATGGAGGGATCCTTCGGAAGACCGTAAGCATCCGGACGATCGGCATGTTTGAGCACGTAGATCACGTTCGTTCCGCCCACGCCGGGACCATCGTAGACGCCAGCCTCCGCGAAACCGTTCTTCCTCAGGTCTTCGGCGCGCCGTTGCGCCATGTAGTGGAGATCATCCCGGCTGCCGAAGGTCAGGCAGTTCGTGGGGCAGGACTTGATGCAGGCAGGTTCGAGTCCGGCTGCGACGCGGTCCGAACACAGCGAGCATTTGTAAACCTTCTTCGTCTTGGCGCTGAGGCGCGGCACGTCGAACGGGCAGCCCGTGATGCAGTAGCCGCACCCGATACAGTTTTCCTGGCGGAAATCGACGATGCCGTTGTCCAACTGAACGATTGCTCCCGGGGCGGGGCAGGCCTTGATGCAGCCGGCATCGGCGCAGTGCATGCACTGGTATTTCGTCATCAGCCAGGTTTCTGTACCGTTGAATTCTGTCTCATGAAATTTGATGAGGTTCCAGAAATTCGGCGCCAAATCTGGCATAGTCTGATAGGAATTACGGAACGTCCCGAGCGTAAATTCCTGGTCGTTCCATTCCTGGCAGGCCATCTCACAGGCTTTGCATCCGATGCACAGCGTGGTGTCGATCAGTTTGGCGACTTTGCGCATCATGCCTTCTCCAGATTCACCAGGAAGCCTTTGTATTCCGGAGTCCCGGAATTCGGGTCGAAGGCCGAAGGGGTGAGGTTGTTGACCAGCGGTCCCTTGACGCGCCCGGCAAAGCCCCAGTGGATGGGAATGCCCACCTGGTAAACGGTCTTCCCGTCAACCTTGAGCGGACGGATGCGGCGCGTGACCAGCGCCGGGCCTTCCACCGTTCCGCGCGCCGAGGAGACGCGAACGAGGTCGCCGCCCTGGATTCCCTTTTCCCGAGCCAGCGCCTCCGGCACCTCGACAAAGAAGTTGCTCTGCAGCTCGCTGCCCGAGGCGACGTGCTTGGTCCAGTAGTGGAAATGTTCCGTGAGACGAAAAGTCAGGGCCACGTAGGGGTAATCCTTGGATACGCCAAGCTTGTCGAGCGCGCCGTGGAAGAGTCCGGCGGCGGGGTTGCTCGAGACCTCGCGGTGCAAGGGGTTCGCAACCGGCGATTCCACCGGCTCGTAATGCTCGGGGAAGGGCCCCTCGACAAGGTCCTGCGAGAAGAGCTTGGCGACGCCTTCCGGCAGCATGATGAATGCGCCGTAGTCGGTGGGCTTGGCGTCTTTCTTGTAGTCCGGCACATCGCCGGTCCAGCGTTCGCCGTCCCAGCGGATGGGAGTGCGCAGCGGGTCCCATCCTTTTCCCTCCGCGTTCCCGGCGGCGCGGTTATAAAGAATACGCCGGTTGGCGGGCCAACTCCAGCTCCAATTCGAGTAGAGCCCGAGCCCGGTGGGATCCTCCTGGCCGCGGCGCGCCATCTGGTTGCCGGCCTCGGTCCAGGATCCGGAATAAAGCCAGTTGCCGCTGATGGTGCTCCCGTCGTCTTTCAACTCGGCAAAACCATTCACCTGTTTGCCCGTCGTCAGGTCGCGGCCATTCACTTCGCGGGCCACCTCTTCGAGCGATGGTGAAAGCGGCGTGGCGTAATCCCACGTCATGTCGAGCAGCGGCTTGGGAGCCTTGCCGCCCTCCTGCTGGTAAAGTTCGCGCACCCGGAGGAAGATCCGGGCGATGATCTCTTGATCCGGTTTGGCGTCGCCCGGCGGAGGCACGGCGGCATACTTCCATTGGAGCCACCGCGAGGAGTTGACGAAGCAGCCGTCCTTTTCGGCAAAACATGCTGCGGGGAGAAGAAATGCTTCGGTCTGGATGTTTGCGGGGTCGACGAAATTCGGGTAGTACTTCGCGCCAAGCTTTTTCGCGTTCCAGAAGGCGGCGGTCTCCGTCTCGAAATTCTCCACCACCACCATCCACTTCAACTTCGCCAGCGCATCGAGCATCTTCGGCGAATTGGGCCCGTTGGCCACCGGGTTCATCCCGAAGGAGATGAAACCTTCCATCTGGCCGTTGTACATCTGATCGAAGAAGTGGCCCCAACTGTAGTCGGCGCCTTCGGCGGCTTTGGGAATGTTGGCGTAACCGAAACCGTTTTCCCGGGTGGCGCTCTTGCCGTAGTACGCCTTCAGCAAACTCACCAGGAACTTCGAGGTGTTCGACCAGTAGTTCATCGCGTTCGGACGAAGCGGTTTCGGGGTGAACGCCTTGCCGTATTCCTCGAGCGTCTGGTGATTGGCGCCCGGCATCTTGAGATAGCCGGGAAGGTAGTTCCATGCCCCCATGTCCGTGGCGCCCTGGATATTCGAATGGCCCCGCTGCGCGTTAACGCCGCCGCCTGGCATCCCGACATTGCCGAGCAGCAACTGCATCATGGCCGCCGTGTGGATCAACTGAACCGAATGGCTGTGCTGCGTCCAGCCGAGGGCGTAGAGGATGGTCCCGGAGCGGTCCGGCTTGCCGGTCGAGCAGATCACCGCCGCCGCCCGCTCGAATTCCTCCGCCGTACAGCCGCAGATGTTCGCCACCGCCTGCGAGGTGTAGCGGGAATAGTGCTTCTTCAGCAACTGGAACACGCAGCGCGGGTTCTCGAGAGTCGAGTCGACTTTGGCAAATCCGGACCCCTCCGTCTCATATTGCCAGGTGGACTTTTCGTAGCGCTTCTTCTCCGCGTCCCAGCCCGTGAAGTGGCCGTCCTCGAAGCCGAAGCCCTCTTTGACGAGGAACGGCGCGTTGGTGTGGAGCTTGACGTACTCCTCCTGGTAGAGCTTGTGCTCGAGCATGTAATGGATCAGGCCGCCGAGGAAAGCAATGTCGGTTCCCGAGCGCATGGGGACATAGAGGTCGGCCACGGCGGCGGTGCGGTTGAACCGCGGGTCCACCACGACGAGTTTCGCATTGCGATGACGCCTGGCCTCCATGACGAAGCGGAAGCCGACGGGGTGGTTCTCAGCCGGGTTGCCGCCCATCACCAACACGACATCCGTATTAGCTACATCGGTCCAGCCATTGGTCATCGCCCCTCGTCCGAATGTGGAGGCCAAACTGGCCACCGTGGGCCCGTGTCAAAGACGGGCCTGGTTTTCGTAGGCGATGATTCCCAGACCGTAGCGCATTTTGCCGAGCAGGTAGTTGATCTCGTTGGTGTCGGTGCACCCGCCGATCATCGCCACCGATGTAAGGCGGTTCACCACGCGGCCCTGTTCGTCTTTCTCCACGAATGTCCGGTCGCGCGTTTCCTTGATGCGGCGCGCGATCTTATCGACGGCTTCCTCCCAGGCGATGGGCTTCCACTCCGCCGCGCCCGGAGCCCGGTAGAGCGGGCGCGTCAGACGCTCGTCGTTGACGATGAATTCCTTGAGCGAGATCCCTTTCGAACACAGCGTGCCGCGGTTCACGGGGCTGTCCGGATCGCCTTCGACATGCACCACCGTGGGCCGCACGTTGCGCGCCTTGCTGCCCAGCGTGTGGATCACTACGCTACAGCCAACGGCGCAGTAGGGGCACACGCTGTGTGTTTGCGTGGTGCGCGCGATCTTCAATTCCCGCGCGGCGGCAACGGCGGGTCGCAGATCGAACCCCAGCCCGGTGGCGGTCAGCGCGCCCGTTGTGCGCAGCGCGCTCGAACGGAAGAAGGTGCGTCGGGAGATGGAGTCGTTCATGGAAATCTTCACAAAGTTGTATCACATTCGGCCGTGAGTTGCCCCAGCAGCGCGCTGCGCGTGCGATAGCCGCGGACGATCTGCTATCTGTAGAATTTGAAGCCGGAGTGACCGCTTTACCTCCATTAGCCTTTGCTGTGAATGGCCGCAATCGCGAGTAACCCGAATGAAACGCACCACAATCCGGGACATTGCCGATTCCCTCGGCGTCTCCGTCATGACCGTGTCGCGGGCCATCCGCAATCATCCGGAAATCAACGAAAAAACCAAAGCCAGAATTCTCGCCCGCGCCGCCGAGTTGAACTACAGCCCCAATCCCTGGGCCCGCAGTCTGGTCACCAATCGCAGCAACGTCATCGGACTCGTCATTCCCGACATCGCGCACGCTTTCTTCTCGGAAATCACCAGCGGTGTGCAGGAAATCGCCGCCGCCGGCGGTTACAACGTCTTCCTCTGCAAGTCCGACCGTGATCCACGCATCGAGCGCGCCCAGATCGAGAGTCTGCTCGATACCCGGGTTCACGGGCTTATCATTGCCCCCCAACAGCCGGAGTCGTCCCCCCAATTCCTCCAGGAACTGCTGAGACACAAGGTGAAGTTCGTGCTCATCGACAGGGACTTCCCCAGAGTCAAGTGTTTCAGCCTCACCGCCGGCGATGAGGAAGTCGGACGGCTGGCGGCAAGCCATCTGATCGGACTGGGCCACCGCCGCATCGCTCACGTCCGCGGCGCCAAGACCAGTTCCGCCCGGCGCCGGATGGCCGGATTCCTCGAGGTGATCCGCGCAAGCGGTCTCGAATGCCGGGCGGAGTGGATCGTCGAAGGGAAATTCAGCTTTGACGCCAGTCGCGAGGTTGTCAGCGCTCTGTTTCGACGGTCCTCGCGGCCCACGGCGATTTTCGCCGCCAGTGATCTTACCGCCTTCGGCGCCGTCGCCGCACTGCGCGACGCGGGTCTGACTGTCCCCGGTGATGTCTCGGTAGTGGGCGCGGGGAACATCGAAGGCAACCAGCACCCTGACCCGTTCCTCACCACCATCGAGTGGGACAGCCGGGAGATGGGCCGCGAGGCGGCCCGCGTTCTGCTCGGCATGGGCGGACCCGGCGAGCGCCCTCCGGCGCGGATCGAATTCCCGCCCCGCCTTGTTTCACGCCGGTCGGCGCGCGCGCTCGGGGGCTAGGAAAGCATCCTCGGGAAATTATCGGGAAATTTTTCTTGACAGAATGCGCAGGTTTCGTTACCGTTAACGAAATGCGGGGCCCGCATCCATGTTCCCGCCCAGAGGAGGATCCATGACCCGCGTCTTGCTCCGCCTGTCGATGCTTTCCGGTATCCTGGCATTCACACCAAACCTCTACCCCCAGTTCGGCACCGGTGAGATCTCCGGCCTCGTCACAGACCAGACCGGCGCCGCCATCTCGCAGGCCGCGGTCAAGATCCTCAATGAGGCGAACGGCCAGTCCAAATCTCTCACCACTGACGATCAGGGCCGCTACACCGCGCTCGACTTGCTGGTCGGCAATTATACCGTCGAAGTCAGCGCGACGGGCTTTCGAACCTATCAGCGCGCTGGCATCGCGCTGGTGAGCGGAAGTCACCTTGCGGTCAACGTCAGTCTGCAACTCGGCGCGGTCAACGAAACGGTCGAAGTCTCCGGAGCCGGCGCTCAGGTGGAAACTCTCTCTGCGCAGGTAGGCCGCGTCGTGGAGGGCAGGATGTTGCAGGACATCCCCCTCAACGGCCGCAACATCACCAGCATCATGCTGGTCAAACCGGGCATCACTTCCACCAACGCCGCCAACGCTTTCCGGCCCACCAGCGACGCGCGCAGCTACTACATCAATGGATCCCGGGCGGAAAACACCAACCTCACCCTCGATGGGGTCTCCATGCTCAACGGCCGGAACAACCTCAAGGGTGTGTCCATTGTCAGCGTCGACGCGGTTGCCGAAGCGAACATCGTCACCAGCACCTATCCGGCCGAATACCCTCGCGCCGGCGGCGGGCAGGTGCAGTTTGTCACCAAGAGCGGCACGAAGCAATACCACGGCACGGTGTACGACTACGTCCGCAACGACGCCTTCGATGCGCGGAGCTTTCTCACTGCCTCCAAACAGAAACTACGCTTCAACCAGTACGGGTTCTCCCTGGGTGGACCGGTCACCATCCCCAAGGTCTTCAACAAAGACCGCGAGCGGCTCTTCTTCTTCGCCAACACAGAGTTCATCACCAGGCGCGGCCAGAACATCGACCTGACCTTCGTCCCCACCCCGGCCGAGCGCGCCGGCGACTTCAATGGCTCGCGTCTGTATGCCTGTCCGAAGGACGGCCCCAACGGTCTTCCATTCCCTAACTGCACATTGCCCGCCGGCCTCCTCAGCCCGAACGGCCGCGGACTCCTCAACCTATATCCGCTTCCCAACGTTACCGGCCAGCCGTCGTTCAACTTCCGGCAAGTCTCGCCGTCGTTGCAGGACGTTCGCACCAGCACCTTCCGGGTGGATTACCTGCTCGGCAGGACGCGCATCTTCTGGCGCGGCCTCGACACGGTCGATCACGGCTACGGCAATCGCCCCACCAACTTCCCCTCCGCGCCCATCGACAACGAAACCATTGGCCGGTCCACCGCGCTGAACGTCACCAGCACGCTCAGTGCGACAAAACTCAACTCCTTCCGCTTCGGCGCCGCGGCGCGTACCGACACGAGCCTCGTCCAACCGTTTTCCGGCTCCTTCCAGGATTATTCCCGCGCCAAACTGGGCATTAACTTCCCCTACCTTTTCGGCAACGACAAGGAGTTGGCCGACAAGATCCCCACCGTCATCGTCTCCGGTTTGACCACCGTGGACGGCAGCCCCTACCCGGCCCGGTCCGGCATGCCCAACTGGCAGTTTCAGGACGACTTCAGTTGGATCCGCGGCGCCCATACCATCAAGTTCGGCGCATATTTCGAGTATGTCGGCCAGAACAATCTCGACCAGATCAACGTCAGCACAGCCCCCGGTTCAGGCAATAATCAGAACGGAACCTTCCGCTTCGCCGCCTCGCCCGGCAATACTTTCAGCACCAGGAATGCTCTGGCGGACATGCTCATCGGGCGGTTCGATTCCTATTCCGAAATCGGCCCGAAGTCGTACACGCTGGAGCGAATCTGGAGCCGTGAATTCTACATTCAGGACAGTTGGAAGGTGAATTCGAGGCTGTCGGTGGAATTCGGCCTGCGCTATGCCTACTGGACGCCCGCCTATGCGCTGTGGGGCAACTTTGCGATGTTCTATCCGAAGTATTACGACCCGGCCAAAGCCGTGCGCGTCGATCCTGCCACCGGCCAGGTGGTAGCCGGCAGCGGTGACCGGTACAACGGAATCGCGTTGCCCGGAACCGGGTTCCCCGATGTCGCCAAAGGGCGCGTTCGCTTCGCCGGCAACCCTGCCGCCGCCGCGCTCTTCCGCGGCTTGCCTGACAGCATTTCGACGTCCGACCAGAATATGTTTCAACCCCGCTTCGGCCTTTCGTGGGATCCCACCGGGCAGGGAAAGATGTCGGTCCGTCTTGGCGGCGGCGTCTTCAACAGCCGGTACTACTTCAATGACTCCACCCTGCTGGGCGGCAACCCGCCGCTCCAGGACCAGGTCGTGGTCACCACCGGAAGCGTGGACAACCCCGGCGGCACATCCGTCGCCCCTCTGTTCCCGCTCGCCGTTACCATGCAGGACCCGCATATTCGCCAGTCGGTCACCTATGATTTCAGCCTCACCTTGCAGCGGCAGCTTCCCGCGAATTTCCTGATGGAAGCCGGTTATGTCGGCAAACTGAGCCGGCATCTGCCGAGCTTTGTAAACATGAACCAACTCGCCCCGGGAACCTTGCAGGCCAATCGCGGCGTGAACGCCGAAGCTCTGCGGTCTTACCAGGGCTATTCCTCCATCCTCTATGAAGGAAATCGCGCCGCGTCCAACTACAACGCCATGACGTTCAGTCTGGAACGCCGCTTCCATAAGGGACTGACCTTCCAGTCCGCCTATACTTTTTCCCGCTCCATTGATAACGCCTCCGACAAGCGCGACGTCGCCATGATCTCGACGAATCTGCGCGCCGACCGCGGACTGTCCGCTTTCGACCGGCCGCATCTGCTCTCCATCAGCTATGTCTATGAAGTGCCGTTCTTCCGCTCAGACCGGTTGCGCCTCCTGCGTCCGGCGCTGGCCGGATGGCAGGCCTCCGGGCTCGCTGTGTTTCAGAGCGGACTGCCCACCAGCGTCTTCATCAACGGCGACACGGCCGGCGTTTCCGGCGGCGGCACGCAGCGGGCCAACGTCATCGGCAACGGCACGTTGTCAAAGTCGGAGCGCACGTTCAATCGCTATTTCAACACCGCCGCCTTCGCCGCCCCGGCCGCCGGCACATTCGGCAACAGCGGCCGCAACAACCTCCGCCGCCCCGGCACGCGAAACTGGGATATGTCCATCTCGAAACGCTTCCGCTTTACCGAAAACAAATCGTTTGTGCTGCGCGGCGACTTCTTCAATATTCTCAATCACCTCTCCTACAACAGCATCCAGACTACGCTTGGCAACGCAGGCTTCGGCACGATCAATGGCGCCGATCCCGCCCGCGTCATTCAACTCGCCTTGCGGTTCGAATTCTAGCGGCGCCGCCATGAACCGCTCATTGCTCGATCGAAGAACATTTTGCGGCATCGCCGCGGCGGCGGTTCGCCCGCTCGAGGCGTCATCCGGGAAGATCCGTGCGGCGGTGCTGGGCACGGGACACGCGCACGCACTTGGAAAGATTCGCGCCCTGCGCAGCCTGCCGCAGTATGAACTCGCCGGCATCTGCCGTCCCGATCCGGACGAACCGAACGAAGGAGAGGTGTTTCAGGGCGTCCGATGGCTGTCGCTCGACCAGGTTCTGGAGGACGCCTCCATTGAACTGGTCCTCGTCGAATCGCGCGTCCAGCGCAACCTCCATTACGCCCAACTCTGCATCAGCGCCGGCAAGTTCGTCCATCTGGACAAGGCACCGGGTGAGGATCTGGCCGCGTTACGGACGTTGCTCGCCGCCGCCGCTAAGCGCTCGCGTGTCGTGCAGATGGGATACCAGTGGCGCTACCACCCGGCTATGCGGGCCGCAATCGAAGCCGCCCGCAAGGGATGGCTCGGCCGCGTGTACGCCTTCCGCGCCTCCATCGACAAGCCCACCCCGCCGGCCGAGCGCCGCCAGCTCGCGTATTTCCGCGGCGGCATGATGTTCGAACTGGGGTGCCATCTGATTGACCGAGCGGTAGACCTGCTCGGCAAACCACGAAAAGTGACCGGTATCCTTCGCCACGATTCTCCGGTCGGCGATGGTCTGGCCGATAACACCCTGGCCATCCTCGAATATGACCAGGCTATTGCCGAAATCTATGTCGCGGCGTTCCAGCCTCACGGCAGCAGCTATCGGTCCATCGAGATTCTGGGGACCAACGGAAAGGCGATCGTGCAGCCGTTCTCCCCGCTCCATCTGACGGTGGACCTCAAAGACGCAGCCGGCGTTTACCGCGCCGGCGTTCAAATCATCGAGCCCGTCGAATCACCAGGCCCGGTTTTCGGGCCGGATCTCCTCGAGATGGCGGCGATCATCCGCCAGGCCGCCCGCCCATCCTATTCTCCGGATCATGACCTGGCGGCGCAGGAGACGTTGCTCCGGGCGTGCGGAGTTCTGTAGGTCGAGGAATATTGAAATGGCTAAAGTATTGATTGTTGTTGGCGACGCCGCCGAGGCGCTGGATACGATGTATCCGCTGTTCCGGGTCCAGGAGGACGGTCATGACGCCGTCGTGGCCGGGCCGGAGAAGCGCGTCTATTCGCTCGTCATGCACGAGATTCAGCCGGGCTGGGACGTGACTCGCGAAGGACCCAGCTATCATCTCGCCTCTCAGATCGCCTTCCGGGACGTGCGCGAGCAGGAGTACGGCGGTCTGTTCCTCACCGGCGGACGTGCGCCGGAATATCTGCGCTATGACGAGGACCTGCTGCGGATCGTGCGCCACTTCTTCGCCGCTCAGAAGCCCGTCGCCGTGGTTTGTCATGGCGCGGAGATCGTCGCCGCCGCCGGTGTGATTCAGGGAAAACGCATGGCCACCGTGCCCAAATGCCGGCTGGACATCGAACTCTGCGGCGCCGTCTTCGTCAATGAAGGCTGCGTGCGGGACGGCAACATGGTGAGCGGCCGCACCTGGCACGACAACCCGTTCTATATGCGTGAATTCGTGCGCATGTTGCGCGATTGGGAAGCGTCGAACGGATCGTCCGGGGTGGCGGATCTCTCCGCGGAGACTCACGCTCGAGTCTGACCCGGCGCGACGCAAACCCCAGGTTCCGCCGCCATCCACTTGCCGTTCTTAAGGAGGACACTATGGAATCGACCCGCCGGCGCTTCTTTCTTGCCGGCAGTTCCTTGCTTGTGGCGCAAGCCGCTCCCTCGGACGTGATCCGCCTCGGTGTGATTGGCAGCGGATCGCGGGGCACGTACGTGATGCGCGTTTTCCAAAAGGATCCGGCAGTCCGGGTGGCGAGCATTTGCGATGTCTACGAGCCGAATCTGGAGAAGGCGCTGTCCATCCCGGCCAAGACACAGGGCAGCACCCCCAAGGCCGTTCGCAACTACAGGCAGATTCTCGAAGACCCCGCCATTCAAGCCGTTCTCATCGCCACTCCCGAACACTGGCATCACCGCATGGTATTGGATGCCCTCGCCGCCGGCAAGGACGTGTATGTGGAAAAACCGCTCTGTCAGACCCCCGAGCAGGGAGCCGAACTGGTGCGGGCGGAGAAAGCTTCGAAGAGCATCGTACAGGTCGGAATGCAGCGGCGCAGCTACGACCTGTATCTGGAGGCGCGGAAGATCGTCGCCGCCGGCACGCTCGGCAACGTGCGGATGGTCCGCTCCTGGTGGCTCAACAATTACGTGAACGAGCCGAGCTCATTCAAGCTCGAGGGACCGCTCGATTGGGAGCAGTGGCAGGGGCCGGCGAAGACCCGCGTGCCGCTCGACCCCGTGCGGTTCAAGCACTGGCGGTACTTCGATGATTATGCCGGCGGAATCGCCGCCGATCAGGGCGCTCACACCTTCGACGGCATTCACCTCCTCATGAATGCGTCCTATCCGCTCGCCGTGAACGCGTCGGCAAACAAGGTCCAGAAAGCGGAGTTCGACACGCCGGAGTCCATGGTCACCATCGCCGAGTATCCGGAGCAGTTCCTCGGAATATTCACCATCAACTACGCAGCGATGAAATACAAGAGCCGCAACGATCAACTCAACCAGTTGGACGGCGACAAGGCGCGCATGGACATCGGACGCGAAGAATGCCGCGTCTACCGGCAGGGCGAGGAGGAGACTCCGGCGCTGGTGAAAACATCCCCCCGAGGCTTTGGTTACGCCGCCGACTTGCACGTTCAGAATTTCCTCGAGTGCGTGCGCACCCGCAAAACTCCCACTGCCCCCATGAGGCTGGGCTTCCAGGCTTGCCTCGTCACCCTGCTCGCCAACATCTCCCTGAAGACCGGACGGCGTGTGCGCTGGGACGATGCGGCGGGCAAGGTCGTGATGTGAAATGCGCCACCCGGAGCGCATCGAACGGCGCCGAATTCCTGCTCCGGCTGGTCTGCAAGTTCAACCGTCTGGAGACGATTCCACCAGCAATTGTCTGGCGGCGGTTTCAAGAATAGACAGGTCCCGCTGGATGATCGTCCAGATTGCTTCCAGGTCGACCTCGAAGTAGCTATGCACCAAGACGTTCCTCAGACCTGAGATCCCCCGCCAATCCACCTCGGGATGGCGCATCTTGCTCGATTCCATCAAGCGCTGCGTCGATTCGCACATGACTTGGAGATTGCGTACGATCGCGTCCTGGAGGGTCGGCGACGCGAAGACGACCTCCTTTCCGCCGTATGCATCTTGATTGATTCTGTCAATACAGTGAAGAATGTGCTCCAGATAAGCCCGCTCTGACTTCACAACGGCGCGGCGTCCTTCAGCACGGATTCCCGGATCAGGGGGCTCAACGAACGGCGTATAACGACCTGGACTGGTTGTCCCAACAGTTCTTCCAAATCCGCGACTAGCCCTCCAGGAAACCAGGGAGTCGGTTCTCCGGAGACATCAATCAGTAGATCGACGTCACTGTCTGCCGTCTCCTCACCTCTGACGACGGACCCGAAGACAGATACGTTCCCTGCTCCATGCCTGGCTGCCACCCGGAGGATCTCCTCACGCCGGTCCCGCAACTTTTCAGCAGTCTTCACCCTTCACCTATTGTAGCCGCTGCTCGACACGAAAAGATTGCGCCTCTCCTCCCCACTTCGCGAATCATTTCAGAGGACACGCACCGGTCACTCTCGCGCGAGTGGCCCAAGGCGATTGCACCCGCGCTAGCCCCCGAGTCAGCCGCCGTCCCCGCCAAGTTCCTCTTCGAGCACCCCCATCTTCTCCAGCATCTGATACGTCCGTTCCGCCTCCAATTCATCGAGTTTGCTGATCGCGAACCCTACGTGCACAAGAACAAAATCCCCCACCTGCGCCTCGGGCACAAAGTCCAGATACGCCTGGCGCGTCACGCCGCCGAAATCCACCTTGCCGACGCGGATGCCGCTGATCTCCTCGAACTCAACAATCTTTCCCGGAATCGCCAGACACATCGGAACGCCTCCTCATCCCCTCCAGAATATCCCTCACAGCAGCGGCGGCACGGGGCAGGGCAGCCTGCACGGGGCCGCTGAGGCCAATGCCGGTTCGCACAGCGGCGGGTTCCACGCCGACGATGACCACCTCCCCGGGCTCTTCCCCGAGCAGTTTCGCCATGGCGAGCAGTTCCAGCGCGTTGCCCTCGTGCGACGTAGTGGCGCGGCGCGCGCGGAGCCCTTCCAAATCGTACCCGCGCAGGACATGAACTGTTCCCGGCTCCCCGCCAAGCCCGATCGCATCGAGCACCACCAGTTTCTCGCGTCCCGCCAGATACCCAAGCAGCGCGATGCCTTGCGTGCCCCCATCGACAAACTCGCAGTCCGGGGCGGGGCCCGCCGTTTCCTCCACGTGCTCGAGCAGGCGGAGCCCCACCCCATCATCCTGGAGCAGCACATTCCCGATGCCAAGCACCAGAACGCGCGCCCGAGGCTCAACTGATCCACCGGTCATGGTCCAGGTCATCCCGTTCGTAAAACTTGAACCCGGCGAGCATCGACGAGATCAGCCCGTTCTTATACTGCCGGTCATCGTAGAGCACGATGTAGAGGTGCAGAATGAGAAATACGACGAACCCCCACGCGGCTGTGTGGTGCCACATGCGCAGGGGAAAAGAGCCGCCGAAAAGGGGAACCATCCAGCCCACCATCTTGTCCCAAAATCCGCCGGGATTCGATTCCGAGTAGAGGGCGAGTCCCGTAAGGATCTGGAACCAGCCGAGAAAGATAACAAAGATGGTGTAGGTGAGCCCGGCGATGGCATTGTGCCCCAGGTGAACGTGTCCGCGGTCGAGGCGCAGGTATTGCAGCCCCTGGTCACGAACGTCCCGCCACCATTCGGCCCTCCACACGCGCGGAAATCCGCTGCGGGCGTAGTTGTTTCCTACATAGAACCAGTACACCCGCAGCAGAAAGCTAAACAACAGGAGGTAGCCGAACACGAAATGAAGCTGCCGCACGCGCCCCATGACGAAGTGCTGGTAGGGCTCGCCGTTCGGGGCGAGAATCGGAGCGCTGATATAGAGCCCGGTGGCGAATAGCATGGTGACGGAAATCACGTTGACCCAATGCGAAACGCGGACCGGAAGCTCCCAGACATATTTGCGGCCGTAGTTGCAACTGGTCTCGAGCGGACGATAGGCTGAGCTTGCCATGATGCCTCCTATCGCACGATGACCTCGGCCAGTGTCTCACCGTCCGGGGAAAGGACGTGCGAGGCGCAGGCCAGGCAGGGATCGAACGAGTGGATGGTGCGCAGAATCTCGACCGGGCGTTTCGGATCGGCCATCGGCGTGCCAATGAGCGCCGCTTCGTAGGCGCCGTGCTGTCCCTTGCCGTCCTTCGGCGAAGCGTTCCACGTCGAGGGAACCACAATCTGGTAGTTGGCGATCTTTTGATCCTTGATGTGAATCCAATGGCAGAGCGCGCCGCGGGGCGCCTCAGTGAAGCCGTAGCCCTTGGACTCGGCATTCCACGTCACAGGGTTCCAGAATTTCGTGTCGGCGGTGGTCGAGTCGCCCGCCTTCAGATTGTCGATGAGCCGGTTGTATTCATCGAGCAGCCACCGCGCCGCCAGCCTTGACTCGAGGCCGCGCGCCGCCGTCCTGCCAAGCGTCGAGAACAGCGCCTCGGGACCCACCTTGAGCCGCCCCAGGGCGTCCGTCACCACTTCCTTGAATTCCGGCTTGCCGCTGGCAAAGCCCACCAGCATGCGCGCCAGCGGCCCGACCTCGACGGCGTGCCCTTTCCACCGCGGGGACTTGAGCCAGGAGTAGGCCTTGCTCTCATCCAGTTCCTTATACGGCGGTTTGGGGCCGGTGTATTTGGGGCTGGTAATGCCATCCCAGGGATGCAGGGATGTCTTGCCGTTCGGGTAATCGTACCAGGAGTGGGCGATCTCTTCCTGGATTTGCGAAGGGTCCGCGGGATCGACGGGCAGCACCTCGTCGAGTTTCTTGTCGAGGATGACGCCGCGCGGGAATAGGAATTTCGACGGGTCGCCGATGCCGTTCCGCGGGACATCGCCGTACACCAGGTAACTGCCCAGTCCGCCGCCTATCGTGGTCCACTCGGGATAGAAGCTCGCGACGGCCAGTAGGTCGGGGATGTACATGTCCTCCACCACATGGATGGCATTCATGATCTGGCCTCGCACCAGGTTCAGCCGCTCCATGTTGATCGCGTTGTCGCTCTGCATGGAGATGGCGGAGGCCATGCCGCCGACGATATAGTTCGGATGCGGGTTCTTGCCCCCGAACACGGTGTGGATTTTGATGATCTCCTTCTGCCACTTGAGCGCTTCCAGGTAATGGCAGACTGCCATCAGGTTTGCTTCCGGCGGCAGTTTGTAGGCCGGGTGCCCCCAGTAGGCATTCTGAAAAATCCCAAGCTGCCCGGAATCGACGAACTTCTTCAGCGTCCCGGCCATGTCGCGGAAATAGCCTTCGGTACCGAGGGGCCAGTTCGGGGCCACCTTCTGGGCAAGAGCAGCCGTGGCGGCGGGATTTGCTTTCAACGCCGACACCACGTCCACCCAGTCGAGCGCGTGCAGGTGGTAGAAGTGGATCACATGATCCTGCACCATCTGCGTGAGAAACATGATGTTTCGGATGATGTCGGCGTTCGGGGGAACCTGAATGCCGAGCGAGTTCTCGACGCATCGCACGCTGGCGAGCGCGTGTACCGTGGTGCAGACGCCGCAGATGCGTTCGCAGAATGCCCAGGCATCCCGCGGATCGCGGCCCTGAAGGATTACCTCGATGCCGCGCCACATGGTGCCCGAACTCATCGCATCATGAATCTTATTGCCGTCGTCAAGCATCGCCTCCACGCGAAGGTGCCCTTCAATGCGGGTAATGGGGTCCACCACAACTCGTTTTGCCATGGCGTCACCTCACTTCCTTTCCGCTTCTCCGCCCGCCGGCGGCGCGGATTCCTTGCTGTAGCTCTTGGCGGCGCTGCGCGCCACGTGACTCACCAGGTGCGCGCCCACCCCGATGCCCGTCAGCACGGTGAGCGTCTTGCCAAGCTGGTCCGGAGTGGATTCGATGCCCGGCACCGGAATGGCGGACAGCCGTTGATAGAACGGCCCGTTATCCCAGAAGTTCTCCTCCGAACACCCTATGCAAGGGTGGCCTGACCCGATCGGGAACGAAACGCCATTGTTCCATTTGAATGTCGAGCAGGAGTTGTAGGTCGACGGCCCGCGGCAGCCCATCTTATACAGGCACCACCCCTTGCGCGCCCCTTCGTCGTCCCAGCTCTCCACGAACTGTCCGGCGTCGAAGAATGGCCGTCGATAACATTTGTCGTGGATGCGCTGGCCGTAAAACATCTTCGGCCGCCCCACCCGGTCGAGTTCCGGAAGCTGGTCGAAGGTCAGGATATACGTAAGAACCCCGGTCATCACTTCGGCAATGGGCGGGCACCCCGGAACGTTGATGATCGGCTTCCCCGTGATGACCTTCTTCACCGGTTGCGCGCCCGTGGGATTGGGCTTGGCGTTCTGGACGCAGCCGTGGGAAGCGCACGATCCCCACGCGATCACCGCCTTGGCGTCGGCGGCGGTTTCCTTGAGGATCTCGAGGAAGCTCTCGCCGTTCACCGTGCAATACACGCCGCCGTCTTTCGTGGGAGCGTTGCCCTCCACCGCCAGCACGTAACGGCCTTTGTAATCCTTCATGATGCGCTTGCGGATCTCTTCCACCTGCTCGCCCGCGGCGGCCTGAAGCGTGTCGTCGTAGTCCAGCGAAATCATGTTGAGGACGATGTCCTGCGCAATGGGGTGGGACGAGCGAATGAAGCTCTCGCTGCAACAGGTGCATTCCAGGCCATGCAGCCAGATGACCGGAATGCGCGGTTTGTTTTCCATGGCCGCCACTACCGCGGGCACCATGGTGGACTCCAGACCCATGGCGGCGGTGATGGTGGTGCAGAATCTGAGAAAGGTTCTACGGTCCACTCCGTGGTCCCGGAGGAGATCGTAGGTGGAGGAACGGCGCTTCATCATCGGAAACCTCCAACGCTACGCGGAGATGATTGCGATGTTCTTCCAGCAAGTCGATGGCCACGGCGCCAATAGCCGTGTTGGGGCGATTCCGGGGGAAACTACCCAGATTGCGTGGAATATGGCGCAGCAGTGTTAGCCTTGCCCCACCCCAACAGATGACCGGTCAACGGGCAGCGCCCAGCCTCAAATTATTGTTTTGGAAGCGACAGGCGAACTGCGTATGCGTCGTGATCGGAACATCCACGCTTCCCTTTGTTGTTGAATGCCTTGCCTCTTCCCTTCAGGTCGACCGTCTGTGGCTTCAGCAGTTTGTCCACCACGGCATGCGAGTAGTGGTCGCTCGATCCCGCGCTCATGATGGCGGCGTCTGCGTAGTGGTTCACCAACTTCCCCCTCTGCGTATTCTGATCGCCGAAGGTTGCGCGATTTCGCTTCGATTTTATATATCGTGAATGGATCTCGTGCCCCACCCGCGCATTCGATCCTGAGTATCCTTGCATACTCGTGCCATCCTGCGGAGCGTGCCAGTTGAACAGATTCAGCGGCTCCTGGCCAGGGAACTCTAACTGCACCTGTTGCGACGGCCGGAGTACCATCTGTTCCACTACCGTCTTTTGCGCCATCTCATCCGGCGGCGCGTTGTTCAGTTGCTCATTGACGTATTTTTGTACGTCCGGATTTGCCTCCGGCTCATACGGCAGTTCCGTCCACTTGATCCAGGGCCTCACCAGCACCATGTCCGCCTTGTCGGTCCCCGTCGGGGTGCTCGCCTTGATGAACTTCTCTTCCTGCCCACGCTGAGGCCGTTGTTTCTTATCCTTATCGTACGGAGCCGCCGAGGCTCGCGCTTCCCTCCGGAATTTGTAGCTGATCGTCCTTCGCGAGGGAATCCGCTGTATAGTCTTCCATCCTGGAGGTGGCTGAAAGTTCTGGCCGGTTTCCTGAAGGCACATCACGTGCATATCGTTGCCCTCGGCCATTGCCTCCAGATTGTCCCACGTCGCCTGATCCAGCCCGTTGACGTTCGCCGAGAGGATGTTCACCAGCCCGTCGAACGGGGTTGGGACATCATCCACGGGATTCTTCTTTTGCTGTTTGAGGGAACTGTCCTTGTCTTCCGAATCATGTTCATGTTTAGGCATCTGCGGACGTCATCCCTCAGTTGTTTGAATTGACCTCTCATCCCTCGTAGCCGCAGGATGTTCCGGCTGGCAGCCTACTCGACCGTAGCCTTGCGGATGTAATCGAGCTTCGGAAAATTCGCCGTCAGATACGCATTCCCCTGGCTCGTGATCGCCCCCTGGTCCGGCTGTTCGCCGTACCCGGCGTAGATATGCATCACCGCATCCATCCCCTCAATCACTTCGCCGAACGGGGCGAACCCCTGATCGTCCAGCATCTGGTTGCTGCGCGTGTTGATAAACAACTGGGTGGTGCGCGTGTTCGGTCCCGCGGTGGCGAATGTGATACTTCCCAGCTTGTTGGTGCGGATCACCGGATCATCCTTAATTGCATGATCCCACTTCTTCGTCTTGGCCGGGCTGGCCGCCAATCCAAATTGCACCACGAAGTTCGGAACCACCCGGAAAAAACGCGCTCCGTCGAAGTAGTTGTCCTTCACCAACTCGTAGAAACGCTCCGCGCCGAGCGGTGCCCAGTCGCGGTGCACCTCCACGATGATGTTCCCCTTCGTGGTATCGAACTTCACCTTGTACGTCAGTGGCGCTTTACCGGCCGTGGCGGGAGGCGTGGCTTCCGGCTTCGGCTCCGCCTTTTCTTCCTTGGGCGCCTCTTTCGGAGCCTCCTTTGGAGCTTCCTTGGCCGCCTCGGGCGGTTTGGAACTGCTGCACGAACCGAGCATCAGCATCAGCGCGGCGGCGGTGAGCGAAACGTATACAGTCTTTCTCATGGCGTGATCCTTTGAAATTGTAACGCAGCGCGCCAACCCGCCCTAACTCCCGGCTCCCATGGTGTGCTACGGCGTTCGCAGGCCGCGAATGATAAAGACTCCCATCTGGCCTCGAGTAGTGGTCGCGTCCGGACAATAGGTAGTGGCCGTGCATCCCGAAGTTATTCCTAATTCCTTCATCTTCTGAATGAAGGAGAAAAACGCGTGGGTTCCCGCTACATCACCAAAATAAGGTGCGATCCCCACAGGGAACGTCTGCCCCGAGGTCAATCCAAACCTTGCCCGCACGATGAACACGGCCATCTGGCCCCGGGTAACTGGTTCGTCCGGGCAGTAGGTGCTTGCCGTGCAGCCGGATGTTATTCCCAGTTCCTTCATTTTCTGGATGAATTTGAAAAACGGATGTGTCGCCGCGACGTCGGTAAAGTAGGGAGCCGGCGAGTAACTGAAACTGTCGGTGCCGAGGAGGCCCCGCACGATGAACACCGCCATTTCTCCGCGCGTGGTGTTGCCGTCCGGGCAATAGCTCGTGCCGGTACAGCCGGATGTGATGGCGTACTGCTTCATCAATGTGAGGAAATCCACAAACGGGTGCGAGAGAGGGACGTCGTCGAAAATCTGAGCCGGGGAAGCGGGCTTCTGAATGATCTGAAGGATCTGGCCTGCCACTGAGATCGAGCCCGGCCGTGGCGATGAGGAACTATTGGAGGCCACCGTATAGGAAAGGCCAGCGGGACCGATCACCGCGGAAGGGCCGCCCGGAATCGTGATCCAATCTGGATCCGGAGCAGGGGTCCAGGAGCATCCGGGGCCGGTGCTGACGGTCACCTGGGAGGTACTTCCAGCCGAGCCCACGGTGGCAGTTTGGGCGCTCAGGCTGATGGAGCAGCTCGCCGCGGCCTGGACTACCGTCAGGGTTTGCCCGGCAACCGTCACGACGCCGGTTCGCGGCACGGAAGCGTTGTTCGCCTCGGCGGTGATTCGTACGGCGCCGCTGCCTTGCCCTGTTCCCGGCGTCACCGAGAGCCACGCGGCGCCCGTCTGCCCGGTCCAGGAGCAAGACGAAGCGGATGCGGAAATAGAAACGGAGAGGACGTCCCCAGCCGCCGCTGCTGTGAACGAACTACGGTTCACAGAGTAGTTGCAGGTAGGGGCAATGCCCCCCACGAGGTTCAGAAATACCGCGGCATAAGCGAGGGAGGCGTTGGAGTTGCCGGAAACGAAGTCCGGACGCCCGTCACTGTTGAGATCAGCGGCCACGAGGTGCCCGGGCGAAGCGCCGGCGGCGAAATGCACTTCGGACTGGAACGTTCCGTTGCCGTTGCCGAGCAGATAGGTCATGTCCGTATCGCCGCAACAATGGGAGACGATCAGATCCACCTTGCCGTCGCCATTGAAGTCCCCAATGAGAACATCCTGGGGTCCGAAATCGGTGGGAACGAACGTGGCCTGCTGGAAGCTACCATTGCCGTTGCCGAGCAGGATTCCGAGTTGATAGTCTCCGATCACCGTGCTGCTGGTAGCCACGACGAGATCCGGTTTTCCGTCGCCATTCAGGTCGCCGATGGTGATTGCAGCCGGATTCACTCCAACTGCGTAGCTCACCGCCGTTTGGAAAGTCCCATTCCCGTTGCCCAACAGGACCGCCACGCCCCCGTTATTGGCCGGTGTGCCAAAAGAGCCATTGTTCACGGCGACCAGGTCGAGTTTACCGTCGCCGTTCAGATCGGCCAGCGCCGCGGCGACGGGATTGGTGCCGGAGGTATAAGGCACGGGGACGGCGAACCCTCCGGATCCATTGCCGAGCAGGGCAACGACGGTTGTTTGGCCGCTGTTTGTGGAGCGGGTGCCTTGTGCCGAGACGAGGTCGAGCTTGGAATCGTTGTTGAGATCTCCGGCAGCTAGGGCGCCCGGGTGCGGCCCGGCTTCAAATGTGGTCGCGGCCTGGAATGTGCCGTTGCCGTTCCCGCGGAAGAGGTAGCCAGGCCCGGCAATGTCCACTTTCCCGTCTTTGTTGAAGTCTCCTGCAACTATCGAGGAGAGGGAGAGCGGGGTGTTGTATTGATCGAGAGCGTCATAGTGTACTGCGGAAGCCAACGTGCCGCCGCCCTGCCCCATGAGCACGTCCACTCCCCAGTTCGAGACGGCGATGTCAGGCTTCCCATCGCCATTGAGGTCCGCGGCGATCACGGCGGTTGGATCGCCGCCGAGAGAGTAAGCAGGCGCCGCGTAGAAGGTCCCGTCTCCATTGCCGGGCAGCGCGGTGACATAGTAGTTGCCGTACGCAGTCGTACTCAACCCATCCGGGTGGCCGCCCGCTATCACGATATCCAGCTTGCCGTCGCGGTCAAAATCGGTGGCAAAGATATTCTGGAGATTATTGCGCACGGCGTAACTGCTCTTGAGTGTGAAGGTTCCGTTATTCGCCCCGAGCAGCAGGTTGACCCGCCCGGCGTTGCTGTCCGCCACCGCAATGTCGAGCTTTCCGTCATGGTTGAAGTCTCCCGTGGCAAGGGTAAAGGGATTCATGTCGGGCGCGATGGTTGTGGGCGCCTGAAACGTGCCGTTGCCGTTGCCGCGCAGCATTAACACAGAAGTGAAGGTTGCGGCGAGAAGATCCACTTTGCCGTCGCCGGTTACATCGGCCGCCACGATGGCGTTTGCTCTGTTCCCCCCGGTCGACACGGTAGTGGCGGGTTGGAAAGTGCCGTTGGCGTTGGCGAACAGAATCGAGATATTCTGGGAACCCCCGTTGGCAACCGCGAGATCCGGACGTCCGTCCCCGTTGAAGTCATACGCAGTCATTGCGGAGGGGTACGATCCCACTGGATAGGTGACCGGTGGTTTCAACGTCCCATCGCCGTTGCCGGGCAGAACGGATACGAAGCCTGATTCCGAATTGTGCACCACCGCGGCGTCGCGTTTGCCGTCGGAATTGAAATCGGCAACCAGAACGCTCCAAACGTCGGGCTGCAATGTGTAGTTGGTAGCCGGCGCGTTCGGCGCGCTGGGATTGGGAAAATGCACCGACAGATTGTTGCCTGTGAACAGGCCTACCACCGTAGGCGTCCCGTTACCCTTGAGGTCTGTAATCACCGGGTTACCCGAGGCAATGCCTAACAGATCGCCATAGAAGGACCCGGACGCGGGAGAAGGAGTCCGGCTACCAAGGCTGGTGCATTGCAGCATCGTGTCGAGAATTCCGGATGTGGTCCCGAGAAACTGATACGGGGAATAGTACTTGTAACGCTGTTCCGTCAGTGACCCGTCCGTCTGTCGCGCAAGGCCGGCTACGGCGGATTGAGAAGGCAGGTAGACTTGTCTTTCCGGCGCGGCCAGGAATCGGATAGCCGGACACGATTGCCCCGCCAGTGGAACGGCCGCAGCGGCCAGGAGAATACCAAGCTTCATGTTCATCAGGTGTGTCCCTCCGTAAGGTAGTGTGCGCCCAGCGCTGAACATCACGCGCGAAAATCTCAGTGGATGTTCACCGCGGCCTGCTGAATCGTAGTGCTGAAGGCGAGGGTGGAGTCCAGGCCAGCGGCGGGAATTTTGCGGAAGTCCTTCACCGGCAGGCTGATGAGATGAATGGTCCCCCCTTCGCCGGCCGGCAGCAGCCTCAGCAAGTACGAAGGAACCTCGAAATGCTGCTGTTCGGCGGGAGCGATGCAATAGCACATGGACCGCCCGTTGGAAACGAGGATGGCCATCGCGAATCCGGACCCCGGCCCTTTCCATTCCACCCGCAGAGTGCGCCCCCGGTCGGCTTGCCGCAACGCTTCGCGGTTCGTCCACTCGAAAGGAGCTGGAGGCGGTTGGGAGAACACGAAAGCGCCCACGTCGGATCCTCCACCGGCGATCCGCAGGTCGCCCGAGTTCAAGAACAGCGGCAAGCGGCGGCGTCCAGCCTCCGGCCGGCTGCTGCCGAGACCGGCCTTGTAGACACCGGGAGCGCCCATGGCGGCCGGAACGCTGCGCAGCGTTTTTCCCGATGCTGCCGTCACCCGAATGCCGGCGTTGAGCCCACTGCCGGGTAATTCCCCTAGCAGAACGGCCGCAAAGGAAGTGGCAAGGGAAGCTTCCGAATCGAGGGTGGTCTGGTAAAATGCGCAAGTCCCCCGCGGCGGCAGATAGACCAGCGGCCCGGAAGGCGCCTTCGTCGAGCGTAAATCGAGAAAGGCTGCCAGCGCTTCGTCTTCCGTGTAATCCGGATGAACCGTGCGTGAGACCACCACCAGACCAACTCGCTTCCCTGCCCAAGTGGCGAGCGGAAAGTACGCCGGCGTTTGGCAGGGGCCCACCGCGGACACCGGCATGCTGACCGTATTGCTGGCTTGCTCAGGTCCCGTCAGGACCTGTACCGGTACCCAGCAGCTCTGCGGCGCCTTCCGGGGGATAGCGAATGTGATCTCATCCTTCGCGCCGCGGCGAACCTGCACTACACGCGCACGGATTCCGCCCACAAGAACCTGAATGACGCCGGCAGTTCCGAGCCCGGTACCCGAAAGAACCGCAATTCCGTTTCCGGAAAGAGCAATCGCGCCCGGACCCCACCCAAGACCGTTTGCGCTGTAGATTCCGAAGCTGCTCGAGGTGATGCGAACTGTCGCGGCGTGGCTGACCCGGCCCGCCGCGGAGACTGTCAGGGTGGCGTCGCCAAGAGGAACGTTCGAGGGCATTCGCGCCTCGATGCGGCGGCTGGTTGCCTCGTGAATGGGGGCCATTACAGCACGCGAACCGGCCGCTATCCTCACCTGAAGAGGACCGTGGAAGTTCGCCCCCTCCACCACGAACAGCGAGCCTCGCGCGAGGGCGGCAGGCAGCCGGCTGGCCGCGTTCCAAACTCCATTGCCGCCTATCACCGGTTCCTGTGCCTGGGCGCCGGCGGCAGTCGAGGCCAGCAGCAGAGTGACGCAAACCATCAAGGCATCCTGATTATAATGCAGTGTGGCGGAGCGGATGTTCCTGTGGCTCGCGTGGCGCCTGGCATGGCGCGATCTACGATTTTCGTCCCGCCGGTCGTTGGCCGCCGTACTCGCCGTGGCCGCTGGGGTCGCAACAATGAGTGGCGCCCGGGGGCTCAGTGCGCGCATGCGGGACACGCTTGGAGCCGATGCGCGGCAGTGGATTGGGGGAGACGTTGCGGTCACCATCAAAGAGCCGCCCTCGGAAGAAGAAGCGGCACGGATGGAAAGCCTGAGGCGAGCCGGCGTGCAACTGACCGTGGTCACCGAAACTTACGCCATGGCGGCTTCGGAGACGGCGGCGGATCCAGTTGTTGTGTACGTGAAGTCTGTGGACACGGCCTCTTATCCGCTGTACGGAAAAATCGGCCTGGAGCCGGGCGAGAGCCTGGCCGAAGCCCTGCGTGAGGATACCGTGGCAGCCACGCCGGAGTTGCTGAACCGCCTGCATGTTCACCCCGGAGACACCATCCGGATCAACCGGGCCAAGTTCCGGGTGGCGGCGACGATCACAGCTGAACCGGATCGCTTCGCCGGGTTCCCCGCGCCCTTCCCTCGGCTGATTCTTTCCAACCGCGCGTTCGAGCGAACAGGAATCGCTCTCCAGGGCAGCACCGAGACATTCCATCTCCGATTCCGGTCGTCTCCGGGCGTTCCCTCGAACCAATTGCGCGAGCAACTCGAGCAGATATTTCCCTATGGGGATATTGCCGGCTACCAGGATCCCGATCCGCGCGCGGTGGAAAGCCTTGACGCCACGTGCACTTTTCTGAACCTTACCGGATGGCTCTCGCTCGCATTGGGAGCGCTCGGTATTGCCACCACCGCCTACCTGCACATCGAGGAGCGGCTCGATACGGTAGCCAGCTTGAAAGCGCTGGGAGCGACCGCGCCGCGGGTACTCTCGATTCACGTTTTGCAGATCATTGCCCTCTCCGGCGCGGGAGCAGGAACCGGCGCGTTGCTGGGGTTGGTGGTGGAGGCGGTGCTGCTGCGATTCGTCGCGAGCCAACTGGCCCTGCCGGCTACTAGCGTCCCGGATTGGCGAATCATGGCCGAATCCATCGCTCTCGGATTAGTCTCCGCGCTGGCCCTGGCGATGGGGCCGCTGTGGCGCGCCGTCGAGACGCCGCCGTGGCTCATTCTGCGGCGATGGGTCGAGCCCCGGCGCCGCCTTTCCCGGAACGCGGCTGTGTCCGGGGCCATGGTGCTGACGGGCACGCTCTTGTGGGTGACTCAATCCATTCGCATCAGTGCCTGGCTTTTTGCGGGCCTGTTGATCCTCGGCGCCGCCGTGTCGGCGGCAATGCCCATGATTCGATGGGCGATTCAGATTCTGCGCGCTTGCCGCCGCCTCCCGATGGCGGTGCGCTACGGTTTGCTGAATCTTGTCCGGGCCGAAAGCCGTTCCTATTCGATGCTGTTTGTGCTCCTGCTCGGCACGCTGCTGCTCTCCGCGGCCTGGGTGGGCCAGGAAGGAGTTGGCGAAGAGATCGCGTTGGCGCTTCCCGCGCCGGGCGCCACACACTATGTGCTGGCGGTGAAGGAAAGCGAACTGGCGCCGGTCAAACGCTTCCTCGAAGAGAATCCGAGTGTCGTCAAGCCGGTCCTGGCCTCGCCGTTCGCTTGGCTCCGGCTGCTGACACCGAAAGGTGGGCGCATGCGCTTCGTATCTTGCCTCGACACTCCGCCAGCGGCCGGGAGAATGATCGAAGGAGGTTGGTGGCTTGATCGGCAGCCACCCGAAGCTGTGATCTCCCAGGAACTGGCGCGGGAGGCCGGGGTTCGTACCGGCGGGTTCCTCCGCTTTCAACTGCCGTCCGGAACACTCACCGCGCGGGTTTCCGGCATCCGTGAACTGGACCGCGTGGATAATGCCGCGCACGCCATCACCCTTCCCTGCAAGGCAATGAAGGATATGCGAGTCTTTTATCACATCGCCTTCACTGCCGCGCCGGGCCGCCGCCAGGAAGTCGAACGGAAGTTGGCCGCCCGGTTCCCTTTGGCGCCGGTGGTGAGCCGCGAGGTCTTTGCGTCGATGGTGCGGGAAGTGTCCCGGCGGGCCTTGTCCATGCTGCGGATTCTCGCCGGGTTGGTGCTGGCGGGCGGCTTCATTCTGCTCGCTATGCTGATTGCCTCCACGCGCGACTTGCGGCGGCGCGAAGCGGCCATCTGGAAGGCCCTCGGTGCGCGGCGGGGCGCCCTCTGGCTGGCTTTGTTCACGGAACTCGGGATGACGGGATTGGCGGCTGGGCTACTCGGGGGTCTGCTGGGAAATGCGCTTGCCTGCGTGCTGCTCACTATCGCCATCGGAAGGCCGGCTTGGCGGTTTGACCTGCCTGTACTAGCGGCGTGTTCGCTGCTTGACGCCGTGCTTGCCTGCTGTGCCGGGTTCGCCGCGAGCCGGCGGACTTTCTCTCGTCGTGTCATGGACGTGTTGCGCGAGCCATGACGCAACGCTGGCCCTAACCCTAACTCCCCACCACCTCCAGGAACGCCTTCGCCGCATGGCTCAACCCCCGCTTGGCCGGATACACCAGCCGGATCTTGCGCTCCACTTGCAACTCCTCCACGCGCACCTCGGCCAGCAGCCCCGTCTCCACATCCTGCTCCACACACATCTTCGGCAGGAACGCCACCCCTTCATTGCGCTGCACCAGCAGCCGGATGGTTTCCACCGTCGGCATCTCCACATCCATGTTCAATGCCACCTTGTGCCGCTGGAACTCCCGCAGCACCACATCACGATAAGGAGAAACCACGTTGTGCGCCACGAACGTCTCCATCCCCAGTTCCGTAATCGACACCGAATGCCGCTTGGCGAAACGGTGCTCCGGCGAAACCACGAACGCCAGATGATCCGTGTAAATCACCTGCGTCAACAGGTGCTCGTCGTTCGGGTCGTAGCTGATCACCCCCAACTCCAGGTCCCCGTCGATCAGTTGCGCCGGAATGCGGCTCGAGAGCGTCCGCCTCACCTGCACCTTCACCTTCGGATACAGCCGCCGGTAGCGCTCGATATGCTGCAGCAGGTAGAGCGACGTGGATTCGTTCGCCCCTACCGTCAGCCGCCCCGAGGAGTTGTCCCGCAACTCCGCCAGCGCCGTTTCCAGCTCCCGCTCGATATTCTCGAACCGGCGCGCGTAGTCCAGCACAATCCGCCCCGCATCCGTCAGCAGCAGGTCCTTCCCCGACCGGTCCAGCAGCTTCTCCCCAAGCTGCGATTCCAGCCGCTGCACCGCAAGCGACACCGCCGGCTGCGTCCGCAGCAGCTTCTCCCCAGCCCGGGAAAAACTCCTCTCGCTGGCCACCGCAAGGAACACCTTCAATGTGTACAGTTCCATAGAGCAGGCTATAAACAAAAGTTATCTCATACGTAAAATCAATGCGTCAATGGAAAACTATAAATTTGCCAAATTGTACCCCGTGCCTCATAATGACTACTATCCCCGAGAGGTTGGTGGAGTTACTGGCCCCCTCCCCTCGGATTTCAGCCTAGCGAACGGAGACCAGGATGTCGCAAAGCACTCGCGTCTACATCTTTGATACAACGCTGCGGGACGGGGAGCAATCCCCAGGTTGCAGCATGACCGTGGGGGAGAAGCTTCGCCTCGCGCACAAGCTCACCGAACTGGGAGTGGATATTCTCGAAGCAGGATTCCCCATCGCTTCCGAAGGGGATTTCGAAGCCGTGGACGCCATCAGCCGGGAGTTCAAGTGGGTCCAGGTGGCCGCGCTCGCCCGCGCCAATGTTTTGGACATCGAACGGGCGGCGAAGTCGCTCGAACAGGCCAAGCGGCCGCGCATCCACACCTTCATCGCCACCAGCGATATTCATCTCAAGTATAAGTTGAAGAAAAGCCGTCAACAGATTCTCGAAGAAGCTGCTTCTGCGGTGCAACTCGCCCGTAGCTATGCCGAGGACGTCGAGTTCTCCGCCGAGGACGCCACCCGTACCGACTGGGACTACCTCGAAGACGTCTGCCGCGCCGTCGTCGAAGCTGGCGCACGGACCGTCAACCTCCCCGATACCGTCGGCTTCTCCGTGCCTGCCGAGTACGGCGAACTGATCGGCCGCATGGTAAAGGCTCTCGGCGACCGGGCCATCCTCAGCGTCCACTGCCACGATGACCTCGGCCTTGCCGTCGCGAATTCCATTGCCGCCGTCGAAGCGGGCGCGCGGCAGATCGAGTGCACCATCAACGGCATCGGCGAGAGGGCAGGGAATTGCTCGCTCGAAGAGGTGGTAATGGCCATGAAGGTGCGCAATGACCGCCTCCCCTACCACACCGGAATCGTCACCGAGCATCTCTACGAAGCCAGCCGTATGCTCGCCTCCACCATTACCTTCGGACCGCAGCCGAACAAGGCCATCGTCGGCGACAACGCCTTTGCCCACGAGGCCGGCATTCATCAGGATGGCTACCTCAAGGAACGCACCACCTACGAAATCATCGACCCCAAGAGCGTGGGCGTGCCGGAAACCAAACTCGTGCTCGGCAAACACAGCGGGCGTCATGCGTTGAAGAACCGCTGTGAGGCCCTGGGCTTCGAGCTTTCCCCCGAAGACCTGAACATTGTCTATCAAAACTTCACCGAACTGGCCGACCGCAAGAAAGGTCTTACCAACGACGAAATCGCCAACCTCGTGCGCCGGCACGTCGAGCGCTACCAGCAGGTGGCGGCCGATTAGCTCGCTCCCTTTGCCCCGCGACAAGGAAACTGACGGAATCAAACACAAATGCAATTAAACGTTCTTACTCTGCCCGGCGACGGCATTGGCGTGGAAGTCACCCGCGAAGCCGTACGCGTTTTGGAAGCCGTGTGCCGCAAGTTCCAGCACACGGTAAAATTGACGGAAGGCTTGTTGGGAGGCATCGCCATCCATAAGACGGGCCAGGCGATGCCGCCCCAGACCGCGGAACTCGCCCTCGACGCCGACGCCACCCTGATGGGCGCGGTGGGCCTGCCCGAATTCGACGAAGCCCCTCCCGAACGGCGCCCCGAAAAAGGACTGCTGGGCATTCGCAAAATCCTCGGCGTCTACGCCAATTTGCGCCCCGTGCGCGCCTACAAGGCCCTCATCGATTCATCCCCTCTCAAGAACCATCTGGTCGAGGGTACCGACCTCATCATCGTGCGCGAACTCAACGGCGGCATCTACTACGGCACTCCGCGCGGCATCTCCGGCGAGGGAGAAGAGGAGCGCGGCACCAATACCATGACCTACACCCGCGCCGAAATCGCCCGCGTCTGCCGCATGGCCTTCAACCTCGCCCGCCAGCGGCGCAAGAAGCTCACCAGCGTGGACAAATCGAACGTGCTCGAAACTTCGCAGCTTTGGCGCAGGGTCGCCGTCGAAGTGGCGGCCGGGTTCCCGGACGTCACCCTCGAACACATCCTCGTCGACAACTGCGCCATGCAGCTTGTGCTCAACCCCAAACGCTTCGACGTCCTCGTGATGGAGAACATGTTCGGCGACATCCTGAGCGACGAAGGCGCGGTCCTCGCGGGCTCCATCGGCATGCTCCCTTCAGCCTCCATCGGCGAACGCAAGCCGAACGGAGCCTGGGTCGGCCTGTACGAACCGGTCCACGGCTCGGCCCCCGACATCGCCGGGCAGAACAAGGCCAACCCCCTCGGAGCCATCGGATCCGTCGCCGCCATGCTCGAATACAGTTTTGGTTTGACAGCCGAAGCAGCCGTGGTGAACCACGCCATCGAAAGCGTGCTCAATGCGGGAAAAGTCACCGCCGACCTCAAGCCCGCCGGAGCACCCTTGACCACCGCACAGGTGGGCGAAGCCGTCTGCGCCGCGCTGTAATAAGGAATAGAGAAGCAATGGCAAATCCACGCACCATCATCGAAAAGATATGGGACTCCCATGTTGTTCATGAACAGGAGGGCAACCCCAGTCTCATCTACATCGATCTCCACCTGGTTCACGAAGTCACCTCGCCGCAGGCCTTTTCCGGCCTCCGCGCGCGCGGCTTGAAGGTGCGCCGCCCCGATCTCACCTTCGCCACCACCGACCACAGCGTTCCCACCACGGACCGCTCGCTCCCCATCCTCGACACCGTCGCCGCCGCGCAGGTGGAACGGCTCGAAGCCAACTGCAGGGAGTTCGGTATCCCCTGCTTCGGCTACCACAGCGCAAACCAGGGGATTGTGCACGTCATCGGACCCGAACAGGGCCTCACGCAGCCCGGCATGACCGTGGTTTGCGGCGACAGCCACACCGCCACCCACGGTGCCTTCGGCGCGCTCGCCTTCGGCATCGGCACCAGCGAGGTCGAGCACGTCCTCGCCACGCAGTGCCTGCTCCAGCGCAAGTCGAAAACCTTCCAGGTGAAGGTGGATGGAGCCCTCGCGCAGGGCGTCTCGGCAAAAGATATCATCCTCGCCCTCATCGCCCGCATCGGCGTTGGCGGCGGCACGGGTTGTGTATTCGAATTCTGCGGGTCGACAATTCGCAGCCTCTCGATGGAAGAGCGCATGACCGTGTGCAACATGTCCATCGAGGGAGGGGCACGCGCCGGACTTGTGGCGCCCGACGACAAGACTTACCAGTTTCTCGCCGGGCGCCGCTATGCCCCCAAAGACGCCGCTTGGGACGCCGCCGTGGCGCGCTGGAAACAGCTTGCCACCGGCGACGGCGCGGTCTACGACAAAGCCGTCGCCATCGATGCCGCTTCGCTCCAGCCGATGATCACCTTCGGCACCAACCCCGGTATGGGCATCCCCATCACCGCTGCCGTCCCCGATCCTGCCGCGGTTTCCGACCCGATGGAGCGCGATTCCCTGCGGAAAGCCCTCACCTACATGGCCCTCGATCCGGGCAAGCCGATCCTCGGGCGGAAGATCGATGTCGTCTTCATCGGAAGCTGCACCAACTCGCGCATGAGCGACCTGCGCGCGGCTGCCGGCGTCCTCAAAGGCCGCAAAGTGAATCCCCAGGTGCGCGTGATGGTGGTCCCCGGCTCCATGGAGATCAAGCGGCAGGCGGAGGCCGAAGGTCTCGACCGCGTCTTCCGCGAAGCCGGAGCCGAGTGGCGCGAAGCCGGCTGCTCCATGTGCATCGCCA
>JADLBD010000070.1 GCA_020847975.1 Bryobacterales bacterium
TCACCATCGCGCCGGGAGACATGGTGGTGGTCCCACGCAATACCGCGCACTTCATGGATCCCGGCCGGGCAAGACTGGGTTATCTGCTGGTGAAGATCTGCGATTGATTCCTCAGACGCCTCCCGCCTGCGATCCGTAATCCGGCTGCGGCGCCGGTTTTGGCGGAACTCCGTGAACTTCGCCGCTCGACACCCCGGTTGATATAATTACGATCACAGGATGACAAATAAGCCCGGGTCAATATTGACGGCGGCTTTGGCATACGTTCTCATCGCATGCGCCGTGCTTGTTGCCGTCACCCTGGCCTATGGTATTCATGAGCACACTGTCGCCCACTGCTGCCCGCTTTGCCATTTCCGGCAAATTCCTTACATTGAAGCGGCCCACGTCCCTCGCATCCCGCCTCCGGTAGCCCGAGAGGACCAGCCGGTATTGAAACAAGCCGGGATCACAGTCGAGCCGGTGGTGACCACCGGATTTGGCCGCGCTCCTCCCATCTGCTGACAGTTTGAACCCAAACCGAAATTGCAGCATAAGGTTCACGAGGAGCAAGAAACGTGTGGAAGTGCGAAATCATCGCGCTCGCCGCGTGTGCGGCGATTCTACAGCCAGGCTGTAACCGCGAAAAAGCAGTGACCTACGCCGCCACAGCGAAACCCGAGCCGGAACAGCCTGGCTTGTTTACGGTGAGCCGCGAGCAACTCGGCCGTCTCCGTATCGCCACTCCGCGCAGAGCCGACTGGAGCGTCACCGTCCGCACCACCGGGACCGTCGACTGGGACGCCGACCACACCACGCAGGTGATTACCCAGGTGAGCGGACCGATCTCGCGCATCCTTGTGGACACCGGGGCCATGGTCCACAGCGGCGATGCGCTGCTGTACGTTTCAAGCCCGGATATCTCGGCTGCCATTGCCGCCTACAAGAAGGCGCGCAATCAGCAGGACCTGGCCAGACGGTCGCTCGAGCGCAACAAAGAACTCCTCGACCGCGGCGCCATCGCCGAGAAAGATCTGGAAGCGGTTCAGGCCGCCTACAACGACGCCGTTACGGACGTCCAAAACAGCTTGCAGGCGCTCAGGATTTTCGCCATCAGCAAGCAGGAACTCGATCAGGCGGAACAACAGGGGGCGCCCATCAGCCCCGAACTCCCCGTACGCTCTCCCATTGCGGGAATGGTGGTTCAGAAACTGATATCGCCAGGCCAGTTGGTGCAGGCCGGCCAGACCACGTGTTTTCTTGTCAGCGATGTCTCCACCGTCTGGGTGCAGGGTCATATCTTTGACCATGACCTCCCGTCGGTGCGTGTGGGCGACCTCGTGGATGAGTTCAACGCGTCCATCCCGCAGGCATTCCACGGCGTGGTCTCCTATATCGGCGCGATGGTCGATGCTCCTACGCGCACTACCCCGGTGCGCATTGTCACTCCGAATCCGCGAGGCTTGCTCAAGAAAGACACGTTCGTGGAGGCGGTCATCCATACGAGAACGAAAAAGAACATCCTCGCCGTTCCTGTCTCCGCCGTGCTGCGGACCACCGAGAACGAACCGTTCGTCTATGTGGAAGTACAACCTGGACAATTCGCGCAGCGGTTGATCACCACCGGTGAGCAGCAGGACGGCAAAGTCGAGGTGTTGAGCGGACTCGAGGATGACACGAAGATTGTTGCCGAAGGCAGCCTGTTCCTACAGTTCGCGGAAAGCAATCGCTGAGCCCCGGCCATGATTGAGCGCCTCGTTTCCTTCGCCCTTTCCCAACGGTTCCTCATCGTCATCGCATCGCTGATGCTGATGGCATGGGGCGCGATCTCCTTCCGGAAATTGCCGGTCGACGCCTATCCCGACCTTTCGCCGCCGCACGTGGAAATCATTTCGCAATGGCCGGGGCACGCGGCCGAAGAGGTGGAGAGGCTGGTGACCATTCCGATTGAAATCGAAATGAACGGAATTCCGCGCCTCGATTCGCTGCGGTCTATCTCGCTCTACGGCCTCTCCTCGGTTCAGATGAACTTCGATTTCGCCGCCGATCCTTATTTCGTTCGCGAACAGGCTTTCGAGCGAGTTTCCAATGCCTCCGTTCCTGGCGGCGTTACCCCAAGCCTCTCCCCTCTCTTCAGTCCGAGCGGCCTCATCTACCGCTATGTTCTGCAAAGCCCTGACCGTACTCCGCAGGAGTTGAAGGCCATCGACGATTGGGTGGTCAACCGGAAATTCCGCGCCGTCTCCGGCGTCGCCGATGATTCCGGGCTTGGCGGCACTACCATGCAGTATCAGGTATTGCTCGATCCGAACAAGTTATTCTCCTACGGCATCACGGTACCGCAGGTCGTCCAGCAGTTGAGCGGCAATAACGCGAATGCGGGCGGCGGCTTCATCTCCCAGGGCGGGCAGTTTTACTACATCCGCGGCCTCGGCCTGGTGCGGGATACGAAAGATATCGGCAACATCGTTCTCGCCGTTCACAACGGAATTCCCGTCTATGTCCGCGATGTAGCCGAGGTTCGGATCGGCCATGCCGTTCGTCTTGGCCAGTTCGGATTCATGAGGCAGGACGAAGCAGTGGAAGGCGTGATCCTCATGCGCGTCGGGGAGCAGGCGCAGGTGGTCCTCGACCGGCTCGAGAAGGTGGCCGATGATCTCAACAGGAACGTCCTGCCGCCCGACGTGAAGGTGCATGCCTACTACGATCGCCACGATCTCATCGACGAGACCACGCGCACGGTGGAACGGAATCTCCTTCGCGGGATGCTGCTGGTGCTGGTGATTCTCGGAATCATGCTCCTCAATCTGCGCACCGCGCTCATCGTGGCCGCCTCTATTCCCTTCGCGCTCATGTTCTCCTTCATCTGTCTCGACTGGCGGCACATTCCCGCCAATTTGCTGTCCATCGGAGCTATCGACTTCGGAATTATTGTCGATGGCGCTGTGGTCATGGTGGAGAACATTTTCAGGGAACTGGCGCTGCGAGGCGGGCAGGACCACATCGACGCCGAAGTCATTCGCGTGGCCGCAAAGGATGTGGAACGGCCCATCTTCTACGCGATCGCGGTCATCATCGCGGGATACCTTCCCATCTACGTCCTCGCCGGTCCCTCGGGCAGGCTCTTTCAGCCGATGGCCGACACCATGTCGTTCGCCTTGCTCGGGTCTCTGCTGTGCACGTTGACGCTGCTGCCGGTTCTCTGCGCCTATTTTCTGCGCCGCGGCGTACGGGAGCCGCGCGCGCGACTGTTTTCGTGGATCCAGTCGGTCTACGGCGCCGTGCTCGGCCTTTGTCTGCGCTTTCGCGCGCTCACTGTAGCCGTCTGTCTGGCCATCTTCGGGGCCTCCCTCCTGCTGATTCCTCTCATCGGCGGCGAATTCATGCCTCATCTCGATGAAGGCGCTCTTTGGGTTCGCGCCACCACTCCCTACACCATCTCGTTCGATGAGGCGACGAAACTCTCGCCGCAAATCCGGAACATCCTTCTCAGCTTTCCGCAAACCAATGTCGTCGCAAACGAGCTTGGACGCCCCGATGACGGCACGGATCCCACCGGCTTCTTCAACAACGAATTCTTCGTTTCCCTCAAGCCCTATGACAACCCGGTCTGGAAGACCGGATCCATCCACAACAAACAGGAACTCATCAAAGCAATTCAGCAGAAGCTTTCTTCGTTTCCGGGTATCATCTTCAACTACACGCAGCCGGCCGAGGACGCTGTCGATGAAGCAGAGACCGGTCTCAAGAGTTCCCTCGCTGTCAAGATCTTCGGAACCGATCTCGCGACGCTCGATTCGAAAGCCCGGCAGGTGAAGGATCGGCTCTCTCAGGTCCGCGGCATTACCGGCATCACCGTGGTCCGCGAACTGGGACAGCCCAGCCTCGTCATTCAGCCGGATCGTGAAAAGATCGCCCGCTACGGCCTCAACGTCAGCGACATCAATACCCTCATCGAGACCGCCATCGGCGGCGCCGCCGCCACCCAGGTCATCCAGGGAGAACGGCAGTTCGACCTTCAAGTGCGTTTGCAGGAGCCCTACCGCAAGGACATCGATTCCATCAAGAGCCTGCTGATCGCCACTCCGGGCGGGAATTATCTTCCGCTCAGCCAGTTCGCTGATGTGTCGGTGGAGAACGGCGCTTCGTTCATCTACCGTGAGGCGAACTCCCGCTACATTGGAATTCAGTTCAGCGTGGAAGGCCGCGACCTTGCCGGCGCTGTGGGGGAAGCCCGCCGCAAAGTCGAACAGGCCGTGCCGTTGCCCATGGGATACCGCTACGACTGGGGTGGAGAATACAAGGACTACCTTGCCTCGCGCGAACAGATGAATGTGATTCTGCCATTGACTGTCCTCTTGATCCTCCTGATTCTTTTCGCGCTGTATGGCAACTTGAAATTCCCGCTCATCATCTTCTTCAGCGTCCTGGTGACGGAGCCGGTCGGCGGCCTGCTCGCGCTCTGGATCACCGGCGCCAACTTCAGCGTCAGTTCGATGCTGGGGTTTGTCGCATTGATGGGTGTCGCCGTGCAGACTAGTGTCATTCTTTATTCCTTCATCAACAAGCTCCGGGCGGAAGGGGTTGACATCCCGCGCGCTACCATGGAAGCTTCCCTGCTTCGCCTGCGGCCCATCATGATGACGGCGCTGGTGGCCTGCCTCGGCATGATCCCCGCCGCTATGTCCACGGGCATTGGCAGTGATTCGCAAAAGCCGTTCGCCATCGTCATCGTGGGTGGCCTCCTATCCCGCCTGCTGCTGTCCATCTTCCTCTCCCCCGTTCTCTACTCGCTGGCCGCGCGCGACGGCGATACGCTCCGGGTCTGAGCTTCTACGGGATGACGTCGCGTCCCACGGCCATATTCAACTGATTCGCGGCGATGAGATACGCCCCAATCAGATTGAGGTAGTTCACCTGCAAAGCGCGGTAATCATTCTGCGCCTGTAGAAAATCGAGCAGCGAAGCGGCTCCGCGCCTGTAGGCGAACGAGATGATCTCCCGCACCTCTGTTGCCTTGGGAAGGTACTCGGTCTTGTACGGACGCAGCAAAGCCAGGTTGCTGTTCAGCGCGGCGTAGGCGGAATCGACATCGCCATAGACCTGCGTCTCCACGGCTTCCCGCAGCCTTTCACTACGCCGGATATCGAGATCTGTTCGCGCCTTCTCCCCCTGATTGCGATCAAAGATCCGCAGCGGAATGCTCACGCTCACCCCGAAATAGTGCGGCAGCGGCGGATTGCGTGCGTAATCCATCCCGAACACCGGGTCCGTCGACCCGTTGGCCACCGCGAGCTTATGGTCGGTCCGTGCCTTGTCCACGGATTCGAGCGCCGCCCGGAGGTCCGGCCGGGCCGCCAGGGCGGTCCGCCGCAATTCAGCCAGAGACGGCAACTGATCCTGGAAGTCGAAGACGCCGGTCACGTCGAACTGATCGAGCGGGGTATGGTCGTTGAGCAGTGTGAGAAGCTGGATCTTCGCCGTCCGTAGATTTACTTCCGCCATCTGGACATCGGCTTCGAACTGCACGCGCTGCAATTGGAGCCGGTAGAGATCCACCTTGGACAGATCGCCCGAGTCGCGCCGCTGCTGGCTGATCTTCAGCACATTGTCATAGTAGTCGCGGTTCTGTTTGGCAATGGCGAGCACGGCCTTGGCTTGCAGCGTCTGGGAGAAGGCGTTGTGCAGGTTGAAAAGCAAAGTGCGCTCCAGGTCCTGCTGCTGCGAAACAGCCACGGTGGTGGCTTTCCGCGCGCTCTCCAGCCGCAGTTCCCGCTTGTGGCGCCGTTCGTGGAGGTAATCAAAGGATACGAACGGCAGAGCAAAGCCGAACGGCCGGTAGGGATTCGTCGAAAACGGGTCGATCTGGTCCACCATGAAGGTGAGATTCGGATTCGGACGGAGATATGCGGACACCTCCTGCGAGCGCGATTCTTCGATCCCGATCTCGCCCGCCCGCAACACCGGGTTGGAAGCCTCGAACCGATCGCGAACCTGCTGCCAGGTGAAGGCGTTCTGCGCCGCCGCAACCTGGGGAAAACAAGACATGATGCTGATCACGGCGAAAAGGCGCCGGGAAAAACGGAACATAGAACTCTCCACGTTCAGTATGAACCGTTTCCGGCTGCTGCCGGCTCTGCGAGCCGCGGACTGGATGGCCGTCCGGCACGCCACGAAGGCCAGCAGTCCGGGCCAGCAGTCCCCTGCCGGTAGCCGCGTGAGGCTACGTGTGAGGCATACGTGTGAGGCCGCGTTGACTCAGAACGGAGGCTCTCATAGAATTGGTCCACTTTGAAGACCATAGTGGCTGTAATTCTGGGCTCGCTACTTTGCCTTGGCGGAGCGGCTATGGTGAGCGTGTCCGTTTGGAGTGGGTACCGGAGCGGGAGTTGGCCCGAAGTGCAAGGAACCATTGTCTCTTCACACGTGGCGGAGGATACCGGATCGGACGCTCCCTACTATCCGGAGGTGGTCTACCGCTATGAGGTGGGAGGGAGGAAGTACACCTCGTCCCGGCGTTCCTTCGAAACGGAGATGCATTCGTCGAGCAGGGGTAGTGCGGACAGCATCGTGAAGCGGTATCCGGCGGGGAAGTCTGTGCCGGTTTACGTGGATCCCGGGAACGCGGCGGAGGCTGTGCTGGCGAGAGGAGTGCCCCCGGTCTCCACGATGATCCTGCTGCTCCTTCTGGCGATGCCGCCGTTCCTCATCTCCTATGCGGTGAATGAGAGGCGCGCCGGGCGGGTGCGGATGTCGAAGCCGCCGGTCCGCGCTGCCGTTTTCCGGGAGACGCCGCTGCGGCCGGAGGAACTGAACGCGGCAGAGAGAGTCGTATGCCGCGCGGAGTCCGGCGCCAAGGACGAGCAGTGGGTGGTTCAGTCGCTGCTGGCGGCGCTCCGGGCGATGGAGAAGGCGGGCATGGTGGAGTTCCAAACGAAAGAGAATGGCCTGCTCAAGAAGAGTCGCGTAATTGATGTGGTTCCCTCCGGCAGGAAGCCTGTCCGGCCGCCGTATACGCTGGAGGCGCGCCTGCGCGTGCGGACGCCGCGGAGGGTATCCGATGTCGTCTACGAATGGCTGGAAGAAGACTGCAGCAAGCCGTTCCAACGCGCGGCCGAGCAACTGCGGGTGATGGCGGTGCTGCGTGGGTTCGGACGGCTCGATTGGAACCCGAAGTCAGGGCGCGGTTATTCGATCTCGGAGGAGTTTCGCCAGTTGCCCGTAGCAGACGAATCGGACGAGGATCTGGAGAGGGAAATCCGCAACGCCTTCGACCGGCGGACCAGGTACCAGGACAATCCGCATGGGGGCCGCACGGAGATTCCCGGCTCCGATCCTTGGTTGGCGGAGTCTGAGTTGGACCGGACACGCTTGAACCTGAGCGACGAGGAGCGGGCTACTGTTTTTGCTGCAAAGCCGGATACGAAGGGGGCCGGCTCACTCGGGCTGGGCATTGCCGGTTTTATCGGTATGTTCCTGCTGGTGGCTTTCCATGCAGAGGAGGCGAATCCTCTGCCGCTGTTTGCGGCGGTTTCGGGAGTAGCGGCCGTTCTCGGTTTTGGGGTGCCGCTGATTCCCGGTCTGGGGCGGATTCAATTGGGGACCGCGCGGTTATGCCACTCCTGCTTCGGGAAAGCGCTTCCGGAGAATGCGGGCAAACGAATGCAGAGTGCGATGGCGGCGCCGGTCTTCGGCGCGGCGGCCGCGGCAGCCCAGCTCTACCCGCGCATCGGCGCGGTGATCGCGGCCGGAATCGGCATTGGGCTGCTGGCCCGCGCGCTGCGGCGCAAAGTAGCGGCGGCGGTTACCGCGCACGTGGTGGCTTCTGCCGAGCCGAGCAACCAGTCGCCCGCGCAGGCGGAGGCTGCAACGGTGGAGGCGGCCGGGCCGGCGGTCTCCGAACGCGGCGTTGCTCCCATCGAATATCTGGAAGCGGACAGCCTGCCTCCGGTGTCCGCCGAGAGCAGGGAGCGGATTCGGGCAATCTTAGAACGCGGACCTGCGTTGACAAAGATCTACCGTGAATCCGCGTTGGCGCTTGCAACAGCCACTACAGGATTGTCTGTCCTGATGTGGCTGTTGGCGCCGCGCCTGCCGGGCTCGGACGAACCTGGCTTCCCCTATGTGCTCGTTTTCCTGGCTGTGGCGACGTGGCTGACCGTGAAGATGACCAGCGTCATGACGGCGCTGGCCGGCGCACTCATCAAACCCGTGGTGAACAGCCTGGCGGGGGTGAAGTCTCGAACGGAACCAGTCCGCGCCGGCATGGCCGTCCGCCTGACTCTGTTGCCGCTGCTGGGCTATGGCTGGATATTTTTGGCTGCCGCCAAGGCAAGCCCGTTCGCACCGCCGGTGACGCGGGCCGTCGCCTTCGTTGTGTTTTGGGGGTTATGCGCAGCCTACGTGTTCCGGGTGAGGGCGAGGGTGCGCGAGGTGGAACAGCGATACCCTGCCCGCCCGCCACTCAATTTGCTGGCACTGCGCGTTTTCAACAGTAACTCCATGGACAACTTCCTGACCCTGACCGACCTGTGGCAATGGATAGGAACCCGGCAGAAGTTGGATGGCCCCGACACGGCGGGCGAGAGGCTCAAGGACGTCGGGCTGTTTCTGGTGGGCCGGCTGGATCTCGGCATTGTCGAGAATGACCAGGAAGTGGCGGAAGCCTTTGCCCGGTTGCGAACCGCGCCGGACCCAACTGATCTGCGGTTCCCCATGAACTCCATGCAATGCACGGATGCGACCTGGAAGCAGTGCCTGTTTCAACTGCTCGACCGCTGCGACGTCGTGCTGATGGATCTGTCAGGCTTTACCCCGCAGAATCGCGGCTGCGTCTTTGAGATCCGGCAACTGGCCCAAAGGATGCCGGTGGGGCGAGTGATCCTGCTGGTTGGCGACTCTACTGACGTGGAATTTCTCCGGGCAGTGGTGGCGGATGCGTGGAAGGGAAAGGCAACGGTGCGGGTTCTCTACACAGGGGGTGATCTCGAACGAAGAGAGACAGAGTCGGTGTACGAATGGAAGGACCGTGTCGAAGGGCGGCTGAAGAGCGAGCAGCTGGTGGGTACGCTGCTCGATTCGGCCCTGCCACAGCGAAGCCAGGCGGGCCCGCCGAAGCATTACGCGGGCGTAATGCCGCGCCAAATCGGCCGTCTGGTGCACGGGGTCCTGATCCTGGCACTGTCGATCATGTTGCTATTTTCGGTGGTGAACCTCTTCTCCGAGCATGTGGTTGGGCCGATGCCTCCTCTCGAGACACCCGTCCAGCGTCCCTGATCAGGCGGTCACTTGGCGGCGCGTGTTGACCGGGCGGCGCCAAACCGCAAAGAATTGGAGATAGCAAATGAGCGCCCGGAACAAAGGAGCTAAGCCCACCGGCATGGTAGGCATGGGATTGACGGGACGCGGCATCGAAACCATCGACCGCTCGTTCCGCAATGATAGCGGCTATTGGGCGACCTTCGCCGGTCCGTTCCGCTGGATGGATCTCACCGGGATTCCCATCTATGCCGCCGTGATGGAGGGCTTACTCCCCAAGTTATGCAGCACCGGCAAGACGCCCGGGCTCATGAGAGAGAAGGAGAGCGCCAAGCGCCGGGAAAAAGCGTCGGTCGGCTTCACCAACGGAATCCGCAGGCTGGCGGACAGCTACGACGGCGGGAAGATCTGAATGCGCTCCTGGTTCTTTCTCTTCTGCTGCAATCTCATGTGGGCGATGCAGTTCACCTGCATCAAACTGGTGCAGGACCAGGTGGGTCCGATGTTCACGGTATGGGGACCGATGACGCTTGCCATGCTCATGCTGATCCCCTTCGTGATTCGTGAAGAAGCCCCCGCCGGAAAAATGCGTCCCCTCGAAGTGGTCCGGATCTACTTCGTACTGGCGGCGTTTGGCGTCTTCCCGGCGCAAGTGATGATGACGTGGGGAACCCGCCTGTCGCTGGCAAGCAACGCCGCCCTCCTCAATTTGACGCTCCCCGTCGCCACGGCCATGTTCGCGGTGATCTTTCTCCGCGAACGCATGACGTTGATCCGCTGGATCAGCTTTGCCGTCGCCATAGCCGGCGTGCTGCTCTGTTCGGGCATCGATTTTCGCAGCCTCAGCTTCGGCAGTTCCTATCTCTCCGGGAACCTGCTGATCTTCGCCGCCACGCTCGGAGCCGCTTTCTACAACTCCTACGGCAAGAAAGCTCTCGCGTTCCACTCGCCGATGAGGATGCTGTTTTTCACCTACGTGGCGCTCTGCTCGATGATGGCCCCCATCGTCCTCATCGAAGAACACGAGGTCTTCTTCCGCATCCCGCAGTTCACCCTCCAAACCTGGATCGGCATGGGACTGCTGGTCTTCTTCCACAACTACCTTTCGATGATCCTGTTCCTGAAGGCGCTGAAAAATCTCGACGCGATTCAAGCCGCGCTATCCAACTACCTCATCACCTTCTTCGGCCTCCCCATCGCCGCCGTCTGGCTGCATGAGAAGCTCAGCGCAACCGCCATCGTGGGTGGCATTCTGGTGTTGTGCAGCACACTGGTCATCACGGTTTGGGAAGAACTCCGCCCCGCACGCCGGCCCGTGCCGCCGGCTTCCGCCGAATACCAGCCCGCCGCCGGACCTTAACCATGAAAACACTCTGCATCTGGTTCTGTTGGTGCTCCGCTCTGCTCGGAGCCGGACATCGCAATCTGCTCCCGAAGCCGCAGCGCATCCACTATGGAGAGGGCAGCCTTGGTTTACAGGGCCTCTCCGTCGTGTTGACGTCTTCCCCCTCGCGCGAGGATTCCTTTGCCGTGGCGCGATTGTCCGCCGGGTTAAAGAGCCGTGGCGGCGTTCCGGGAGCGCGCACGATTCGCTTGATCCGCACGGGCGCCGTGGATCCGCTGCCTCGGGATACCGAGCAGACGGGCCCCGGTTCGCGCGAGTCCTACCAATTGCGCATCACTTCCAGTGGCGGGGAGGCGCGGGCGCGTTCCTCGGCCGGTCTCTTTTACGCCGTCGAGACGCTCCTCCAGTTGATCGAAGGCAGCGGTAAGGATGCAGCGCTGCCCGTTGTCGAGATCGAGGATTGGCCGTCGCTCGCCTACCGCGGCGTGATGTTCGACCTCAGTCACGGCCCCCTTCCCACCGAGGATGAAATCAAGCGCCAGATCGATTTTCTTGCCCGCTGGAAAGGCAACCAATACTATTTCTACTCCGAGCTTTCCATCGAGATGAAGGGATATCCTCTCATCAATCCCGGCGGCCGCTATACGCGGGAACAGGTTGAGAGGATTATCGCTTATGCCCGTGAGCGTCACGTCGACGTTGTGCCCTGCCTCGAATTCTACGGTCACCTGCACGACCTGTTTCGCATCGAGCGGTACGCCAATCTCGCCGCTCTGCCGCACGGCGCGGACTTGAATCCAGGCAATCCGCAAGTGCAGCGAATGCTCGAGGATTGGGTCGGCCAGATGGCCGCTCTTTTCCCCAGTCCGTGGTTTCACATCGGTCTGGACGAACCCTGGGAACTCGAACGGGCCGGCAGCGCGGCGGCCGGCGGCGTCGAACCTGGCAAGCTCTATCTCGACCACTTGCGCCGCATGTCGGAATTCGTGCGGCGTCACGGCAAGCGCGTCCTCTTCTGGGCGGATGTTACCAGCGGCGCCGCGTTGTTCGATAAATACCCGCAACTGGCTTCCAGCTTGCCCGAGGGAACCGTGGCCGTGCCCTGGCACTATCGGGAAGAGAAGGACTATTCCCACATGATCGAGCCGTTCAGCAAGGCGCGGGTTCCGCAAGTGGTAGGCACCGGTATTTGGGGGTGGGACACCATTGTTCCCGACTTCCGTGTCACCTTCGCCAACATTGACGGTTTCCTGCGCGATGGCCGCAAACACGGTACGCTCGGCGTCGTCAATACGAACTGGTCCGATGATGCGCAGATCCTCTATCGCATGACAAAACCGGGAGTGGCCTATGGCGCCGCCGCGGCCTGGCAGACCGGCCCGGTAGACCGCGCTAATTTCTTTCTCCACTACAGCACCCTGCTCCATGGCGAACCGGCGGGCACAAATATTGCGGCTGCTCTCCAGGCCCTCGATGACGCGCAGCAGGCCATGGCCGCCGCCGTGGGTTCGGAGGACATGTTCCGCCTCTGGGACGATCCCTTCGAGCCGCACACCTTGAGCCGCGTTCGCGGCCATGTTCAGGAATTGCGAACCGCGCGGCTGAAAGCGGAAGACGCCCAGGAACGTTTGCAGAGCGCCGTGGCAATAGATCCCGAATCCCTTTCCAGTCTTCTCTTCGGAGCCCGCCTGCTCGATTACGCAGGCATGAAATTCCTCTATGCCGCCGAGATCGCGGCTGTCTACGAGAAACTCGGCCCTGCTTCCACGAGAGCCGATCTGTCGTTCTGGCTGGGGCGGCAGGCAGGCGACCGGAACCATAGCCGCGTGGGCGACCTGATGGACCTCATCACCGAGCTTCGCGATATCTATCGAACGCAGTGGGTTGCCGAGTACACGCCCTACCGGCTTGGCTCCGCACTGGGACGCTTCGATGCCGAATACGAGTATTGGCGCAGGTTCCAGGCCAAGCTATGGGAGCTTCGCAGAACACATCAGGAAGGCACTCCGCTTCCTGCTCTCGATTCGCTGCGCCGCTAAAGGAATCAGCAGCCGGTAATCGGCCGTAGTGCCTCCGTCTCCGCCAAATCCCTCACCATGATGTTGAGAAACAGCCCGCGAGGCTCCGGGAAATCCATCACCAGCCGCAGTTCTTCCGGAGTAAACGATCCTCTCACCAGCAGCGGCTTTCCATGCGCCTGGATCTTCTGTAAGTGCGGCACGAGTTGCGCCACGGGAGGCCCCAGAGCATCGTTGTTGATCTCATAGCACTGGATCTCCTCAACCTCCAGGATCGCCTCCAGCAGAAACAAAGACGTCGAATGCAAGGGAATGAAGTTCGACGCGAAGTGCCGGGGCAGCATGCGGTCCACCGGCTGCACGAACTGCCGGTACAGGCGCGGCGAGTAGACCGCGGTTGCGTCCTCCTGCATGCGCACAATCGGACCCGGAGACCATAACGAATACTGGGCGTCGAAATATCCGTTTGCAAACAGCGGCGCCCGCCGCCAGAACGCCGCGGTGAACTCGCACAACCATTCGCCGCCGCGCTGGAGGATCTGCCCGGATTCCTCCGGCGAGTCGGTAAGATCCAGCAGGCTTTGCGTCGCGCCGCGCAATAGCGCGTGCAGATCCGTGGGGCCAAGTTCCGCCGAGTGGCTCACCGGAAATCGCCCCGCGGATAGTTCCACCAGGGCGTCTGCAAACTCGAGATACTTTCGAAACCACGGGCATTCCGGATCCAAACGCGCCGCCAGAGTATCCGGCCAGGGGAGTGGCTGCTCTTGCCCGAGAATGCTGTCCGGAAGTACGCGCAAGGGGCTCCCGAGCGCTGCCGGCAGCCACGGAATCGCCACCTGTCCTGGGCACGCTCCGCGAATCAGATCATCGTCCATCGTCTCCCCTTCGCGCAGGATCCGGAGATGATCCTCGAGGAACGCGGACGGATTCACTTGGGCGGGTTCCAGCCGCGACTCCCGCGGCAGACTCCGGCGGCGGCGAACTCGCCAAAGGGAAACCACCCCACGCACGTGAATCCAACCAGCGGCCTGCGGACATCACTGCGATTCCAGAAGGCGCGATAGCGCTCGATCTTTGCGGGGTCGTTACCGAACTCTGCCCGGGACATTGGTTGATGTGGCGCTGACGGGCACAATCATAGCAGACCGTGCGCGCGCCGCCGTGCCGCGTTGGTGTCGAACCGCGCCGCGAGAAGTTGCGCGTATCCTTAACAGCCGCCGAGAGGTCAGTATGGCCTGGTGAAGCCAGGGAGCCGTCTGGATGCCCGTGCCAGTGGCTGTGGAACATCCGTTGGCGCCCGGGCCGCCGGAGCATTTCCACCAATTCAGGGTCGCGTCCACCGAGCCAGTCGACAGATTATTGACACCCACGGCGTCAAAAAAGCTGTTGAACCTTGCAGTGACCCCGCCGGTTGTGGCCACGGCGATGTCGATCGCTTCGTTCTTGAAGATATTTTGCGTGATGACGGTGCCGGTGATGGGTGATGCTCCGTGCGCTTCGTCGGCGAAGACGTCGATGCCCGTGGGCACAGTCAAGCCGGGATCGCTATCCGGACCATTCACCGAGATCTGATTGCCCACAATCAGGTTGTCGTTCAGGTTCTGCAGCGGCGAGTGGCTGTGCATGGATACCCCTGGCAGCGCATTGCCTGTGAGGGTGTTGCCCTGAACCACATTCCCCCAGTTCTGCGCCCCCGGGGCGGCAGTGAATAAACCCAGGCCGGCGCCCTCACCGGAGGCGAGGCCGTTGGCGGAGGATGTATTCCCCGCAATCGTGTTGTGGTAAATGCCGCGAAGCGGTTGGTGCTGCCCAAAGTTCACAATGTGGGAGGCCACTGTGATGCCGCAATCGAATGGGTTGTTCTGGACGATGTTCGCTGAGATCAGGTTGTCGTGGGTCGAGCCGGTGTCGTCGCTTAACAGGATGCCCCCGGGCATTTCTCTCCACCAGATTGTTGGCGACCGTCGAATGGTCGACTCCGCTCAAGTGAATCCCTTCGCCGCAATCGAAGCCTTGAAAATCCACGAAGTACGACGGCAAGCCAGGGCAGGTGGGCGGTTGACCCTTCACCAGCGTAAGGCTCTTGTCACTGCCGGTCACGTGGTTGTTGGCGACGGTGATGTAGGACGAATCGGTCACCAGAATTCCTTCGAAGTTGGCATTGGCGACGGTGAACCCGGTTACGGAGACGTGGGCGAGGCCGGGATGATGGTGTCCATCGACGTGGATGCCGTTCGGTAAGCCTGTGGCGTCGATGACCGTGTTTTCAGAACCCTCCCCGATCAGCGAAAGAGATTTGTCGATGACCACATGTTCGTGGTAAGTGCCATGAGCCACTGTGATCGTGTCGTTGGGTGCGGCGGCTGTTACGGCGGCCGTAATGGTTGACTTACAACCCCCGGTACCGCCGGGATTTACGCAGAGAGTCGCGGCTGAGGCGGAGATACCCACACCCAGGAGGCTGAGCGTTGAAGGTGTATACTTTCCCCACTCCCTTATGCCCACGCCATTCGACCCCGATTTCGACTCCGCGCTCGCCGCCGCCGCAGCCATCCGCAGCCGCGAAATCTCCTCGCTCGAGCTGACGAACCATGTTCTGAAGCGCATGGATGCCTTCGAGCCCAAACTCAACGCTTACGTCTACCAAATGCGCGGCGAAGCCCTCGCCGCCGCCAAAGCCGCCGATGAAGCCCTTGCGAAAGGGGCACCCACCGGCGTCTTTCACGGAGTCCCTGTCAATGTCAAGGAAAGCTTCGGTGTGCAAGGGCGCCCCTGCACGTGGGGTATTCCCGCGCTGCGGCACTCCAAGGCCCCGGCCAACTCCACGCCAGTGCGGCGCCTGCTCGATACCGGGTCTGTCCTGCTGGGTGCCACCAACGTGCCTTTCCTCCTCATGGATGGGCAGGCATTCAATGAGATTTACGGAACCTCGAATAATCCCTGGGATCTCGGGCGGACGCCCGGGGGATGCTCAGGCGGCAGCGCCGCATCGCTTGCCGCGGGCATGGCGTTCCTCAGCGTCGGTTCCGACATCGGAGGCAGCATTCGCTCGCCTGCATCCTTCTGCGGCGTCTACGGCCACAAGCCCACGCTGGATATCGTGGACTTCAAGGGGCACTTGCCTGGGGGTCTGCAAGGCACGCCTGGTTTTTCGACCCTGCTTGCCGCTGCCGGCCCCATGGCGCGTACCGCGGGGGACCTTGATGCCGCGTTGCGCATGCTTGCCGGGCCCGAGCCTCCAGACAACAAGGCATTTCGTTGGGAACTGCCCGACCCGCGCCACCGCAGTCTTCGCGAGTTCCGCGTCGGGTATCTGCTCGAAGACGCGACTGTTCCCGTCTCGGACGAGACAAAGGCCGTGCTCGAAACCGCCGTACGCGCCTGCGAAAAGGCGGGAGCCTCCGTCAAACAAGGTTGGCCGGAGGGATTTCACTTCAGCGAACTGCTCGAGACCTATCGCTTCCTTCTCGGAGCCTTCGATTTTTCCGTCACCCCGCCCGATCGCCGCCAGGAAGCCAGGGAGGCTCTTCAATCGCGGCCTGAAATCTTCGTCAAGGGGGCGCTCAGCAGTTTCGTCGAATGGCAGGCGCGCAATTTCCAGCGCCTCGGCTACCGCGCTCAATGGGAGAACTACTTCCAATCCTTTGACGTGTTCCTGTTGCCCACCACGTTCACGACGGCGTTTCCGCATGACCACACTCACCCGGATGCACGCGTGCTTCACACGCCGGAAGGAGCCGGTTATTCGTTCTGGAACCTCGTCACCTACATCTGCCCCGCCACACTGACAGGCTGCCCGGCTACCACTGCCCCGGCGGGGTTGAGCCGTAGCGGGTTGCCTGTAGGGCTGCAAATCATGGGTCCGTATCTTGAGGATGCCACCACCATGGAATTTGCCCGTTTGCTAGCGCTTGAGATCGGAAGGTTCCAGCCGCCGCCCGGTTATGGCGCCGCCTGATACGTTTATCGATGAAAAGAAAAAAGATCCCGAAAGTCCTTTGTTGACCGGCGTTTACAGCATAATATCGACAATATATAATCAAGCATCGAACAAACTTCAGGAGGGCCTATGCATCTATCTTGCCTATGCAGAAGGATGTTAGCGCTTGCATTTGTCGCAACTGTAATCGTTACCGTGTCCACCCGCTGCTTCGGCCAAGCCGTTTCGGTCGCCCAGGTCAGCGGCGCCATCTCCGATCCCAGCGGCAGCCCGCTTCCTGGCGCGCAGGTCCGCATTATTGAAACCGCCAAACAACTGAGCCGCTCTGTCACCGCTGACGAGGCAGGCCACTATACCTTCCCTGAGCTTCCCGTAGGCCCCTATCAGTTGGAAGTCAGTGCCCAGGGGTTCAAGACCTATACCCAATCAGGGATTCTCCTTCAAGTCGGAAACAACGTTCAGATCAATATCACGATGCAACTGGGGGCCATCGCGGAGCATGTGGAAGTCACCGCCTCGGTTGGCATGGTGGAAACCAAGGAAACCACCATCTCCCAAGTAATTGATGAGCGCCGCATCGTGGACCTTCCACTGAACGGGCGCCAGCCGACACAGTTGATCCTGCTCTCGGGCGCGGCGGTGACCGCGCCGGGCGGCGGCATGGTGGGGAGCAAGAACTATTACAGTTCCACCACCATTTCCGTCGCCGGCGGCCAGGCTAACGGCGTGAACTACATCCTCGACGGCGGCGATCACAACGACAACATGACGAATGTGAACCTGCCCGTCCCGTTCCCCGACGCGTTGCAGGAGTTCAGCGTCCAGACCAGCAGCCTGCCCGCGCGCTTCGGATTGCATCCGGGCGCAGTCGTGAACGCCGTTACCAAGTCCGGCGGCAATGACTGGCACGGCGATCTGTTCGAGTTCCTGCGCAACGGAAATATGAACGCGCGCAACACCTTCGCCTCGCGTCATGATTCGCTGAAGCGGAACCAGTTCGGAGGAACTTTCGGCGGAAAAATCATCCGCGATAAACTATTCTTCTTTGGCGGCTATCAGGGCACCATCCAGCGCACCGACCCGCCAACCACCACCAGTTTCGTGCCGAATCAAACGGTGATGAACGGCGATTTCAGCGTCATCACCTCCGGGGCGTGTGTGTCGAGCGGCGCGCGCGTCTTGAAAGATCCCACCAACGGCCAGCCCTTCAGCGGCAACCGCATTCCTGTGCCGCGCTTCAATGCACAGGCGGTGAAACTGGTGAACGAATACATCCCCATCTCGGCTGATCCCTGCGGCAAACTGCTCTATGGCATTCCCCAGAACAGCAATGAGCATCAGGCCATTGGCCGCATCGATTGGGTGCAGAGCGCCAAGCACACCTTCTACGGACGCTACTTCCTGGCGAACTACACGCTGCCGCCAGTGTTCGACGGCAAGAACCTGCTGACCACGACATCACCCGGGAATTGGGAGCGCGTGCAGACCCTCACCTTGGGCGATACGTACACCTTCTCGAGCAGCATCGTGAACTCGTTTCACGCCACAGCCTCGCGCCGGCGCGATGACCGCGGTACGCCGGACAACGTCATCAATCCGTCCGCCGTGGGGCTCAATGTCACCACTCCCGTCCCCAACTTCATTCAGTTGAGCGTCAGCAATTATTTCAACGTCGGATGCGGAACCTGCGCCCCCGCGCACTTCAATGCCAACTCCTTCCACTTCGCCGATGACATTGACATCATCCGCGGCAAGCATCAGCTTGCGTTCGGCGTCAACTTCATTCGCGATCAGTTCAACTTCATCAACGTCTGGATCCAGAACGGCTCCTGGACTTTCGGCTCCTTCTCTGGCGACAGCGGGGACAACCTGGCCAACTTCATGCTCGGCCTGCCAAACGACTTCACCCAATCGAGCGTGCTCCAGATGTCCACCCGCGCCAGCGTTCTGGCCGCCTACGCGCAGGACAGCTTCCGCGCGACGCCACGCCTCACCATCAATGCCGGCTTGCGCTGGGAGCCCTCCTTCGCCGCCTATGACTACTTTGGCTACGGCACCTCGTTCCAGAAGTCGGCCTTTGACGCGGGGCAGGTGAGCAAAGTGTTCACCAACGCACCCGCGGGATTGCTGTTCTACGGCGATCAAGGCATCCCGAAGGCTTACTTCAAGAACAAGCTGCCGCTGTTTTCGCCGCGCCTCGGCCTGGTGTGGGATCCCAAGGGCGATGGCAAACAGACCATCCGCGTTTCCGGCGCCATCCTCCGCGATACGGCGGAACTGTTCTACGCCGAGCGCCTCACCACCAACGCTCCCTATGGTTCGCAGATCGACGTTCCCACGCCCTCCGGCGGATTCACGAATCCCTGGTCCGGGTATCCCGGCGGCAATCCCTTCCCGCGGCCGTACCCGCCTACCCACGATGTCGCATTCTCGCCCTACAGCGTCTACGTCAACATGCCGCTCGAGTCTCAGCCCACCTACACTCTCCAGTGGAATCTGAGCTATCAGAGGCAGTTGAGCGCCAACTGGCTCGCTTCCGTAAGCTATCTCGGCAACAAGGCTACCCACGTCTGGATCGGCGAGGACGCGAACCCCGCCGTATTTATCCCCGGCGCCTGCAACGGTAAACCCTGCTCTTCCACCGCCAACACCAACCAGCGCCGCGTCCTGTATCAGCAGGACCCCGTTCGCGGCTCCGCCTACGCCAGCATGGTCCAATCCGATCAGGGAGCCAATTCGAGCTACAACGGGTTGCTGCTCTCCATCCAACACCGCTTCGCCAGCCGCTTCACCCTCCTCACCAACTACACCTGGTCGCACTGCATCAGCGACGGCGACTTCGGCGGAGAACTGGCGGGGAATTACTATCAGGATCCTTACAACCGGCGCGGCAACCGCGGCGATTGCAACTTCGATACGCGCCACGTGTCTAACACTTCGCTCATCGCGGAGAGCCCCTACAAGGGCGCGGGAATCGCCGGAAAGCTGCTCCGTGACTGGCAGTTCGCTCCAATCCTCAGCATTCGCAGCGGCATCGCGATCAACATCACCTCCGGCCGCGACAACTCACTCACCGGCATCGGGCTGGACCGGCCCGACATCGCCGGACCCGCCTATGCGTCAAACGCCGATGCACGCATTTACCTGCTCGCGTCTTCGTTTGCCCAGAATGCGGCGGGCGCGTTTGGCAACCTCGGGCGTGATGTGATTCATAGCCCCGGGGTTGTGAACTTCGACATGGCGTTGAGCCGCATCTTCCGGTTCAATGAACGGTGGCGTCTCGAGGCGCGCGGTGAGGCTTTCAATGCAATCAACCGCGCGAACTACAACGGCCCCACCACCAACCTGACCTCTTCGAACTTCGGGAAGATCCTGTCGGCGGCCGATCCCCGCATCCTGCAATTCGGACTCAAGCTGCGCTTCTAGGTTCACCTGCCCACATGACTGGGCGGGCTGCTTCCCATGGCGCCGGACGGTCCGCCTTTTTGTTCGGAATAGTACTTTTTGGAATCTGGTATACTGAAGAAGAATTTGATCGCTCCGCAAGACCCGGTTGAGATTCGTTCCTGACCTGTAGTGCCCGCGTCAAATCGTTAAGGAGAAGAATGACCAATATTTTCGTAGGCAATCTGGATTTCGGCGCTACCGAAGACTCGATCCGCTCTCTATTTGAACAACATGGAACCGTGGAACGCGTGAGCATCATCACCGACCGCGATACCGGCCGCTCGCGTGGCTTCGCCTTCGTCGAAATGGCCGATTCCAGTGAAGCAAACCGGGCCATCACGGCCCTGAATGGCTACTCGATGGGTGGACGCGCAATCAACGTGAACGAAGCCCGTCCCAAGACCGAGCGCCGCAGCGGCGGCGGCGGCGGTGGCGGCGGCTACCGTCAGCGGCGTGAGCCTCGCTGGTAAGTTTTTTCAAGCAATTTCCTCAACCTCCGGCCGGCCGCTGCGCCGGCCGCTCTTGTTGCATCCGTGATTTCCGTAAGTAATGTTTCCATGCGCTTCGGCGCGAAAATCCTCTTCGAGGATGTCACTACGGCGTTTCTGCCGGGACGCCGCTATGGTCTTACCGGTCCCAACGGAGCGGGAAAATCCACCTTCATGAAGCTGCTCAACGGCGAAGACGAGCCTCAAAAGGGTACCGTCACGCGGCCCAGGAAACTGGGCGTGCTGCGCCAGGACCAGTTCGCCTTTGACGCCTATCGTGTCATCGACACGGTGATCATGGGCAACCAGCGGCTGTGGAAGGCGCTCGAAGAACGCGAACAGATCTACGCCAAGGCCGAGATGAGCGATGAAGACGGCATGCGTCTCGGTGAACTCGAAGGTGTCGTCGGCGAAGAGGACGGCTACACTGCCGAAAGTGACGCCGCCGTGCTGCTGGACGGGCTCGACGTTCCCGTCGAGTTGCATGAGCGCAAGATGGGCGAGTTGCAGGGCGGGCACAAGGTTCGCGTGCTGCTCGCGCAGGCTCTCTTCGGCTCTCCGCCGGCGCTACTGCTCGATGAACCCACGAACCACCTCGACCTCGAATCCATTCACTGGCTGGAAGGGTTCCTCAACCGCTATGAGGGAACGCTCATCGTCATCTCACACGACCGCCATTTCCTCAACAATGTCTGCACGCACACCGCCGACATCGATTACCAGACCATCATCACCTATCCCGGCGGCTACGACGAGATGGTCGTACGCAAGACTCAGGTTCGCCAGCAGATTGAAGCCGGCAACGCGCAGCGCGAAAAGAAGATTGCGCAATTGAATGATTTCATCGCCCGTTTCTCCGCTGGGACGCGTTCAAGCCAGGTGACCTCGAGGAAGAAAGAGGTCGAGCGGTTGCAGACGTCCGAACTGGCGCGTTCGAACATCCAGCGGCCCTATATCCGATTTCAGATGAACCGCCCCTCGGGCCGCACGGCCCTCGAGTTCTCCGGCGTGAAGAAGACATACGGAGAGCAGACCGTGATCAGCGGGTTCGCCGCCAACGTCCAGCGCGGAGAGAAAATAGCGCTGGTGGGCCGCAACGGAGCGGGGAAGACCACGCTTCTTCGCGCGCTGCTCAAGAACGCTCCCGGGGCGGACGAACCGCAGGCCTCTCTGGACGCGGGCAAGGTCGAATGGGGACACGAAGCGCAGGTGGGCTACTTCGCCCAGGATCACCGCGCTTCCATTCCCCCGGGAATGACGGCGCTCGAGTGGCTCCACCAGTTTGATCCACAGGCTTCCACCGAGGAATTGCGCGGCCTGCTCGGGCAGATGTTGTTCAGCGGCGAGGAAGGGCTGAAGCCCACCGAAGCGCTGTCGGGCGGCGAAGCGGCCCGGTTGATCCTCTGCAAGCTGATGCTGCAAAAGCCCAATGTTCTCGTCCTCGATGAACCGACAAACCACCTCGACCTCGAGTCGATCAACGCGCTGAACATCGCCTTGCAGAAGTTCGAAGGAGCCGTACTCCTGGTGACGCACGACGAAGACCTGCTCGACGAAGTGGCGACTCGCATCTGGCGTTTCGAGCGGGGCACTATTGAAGACTTCAAGGGCAGTTACGAAGAGTATCAGCAGGTTCCGGCCTAATTCGGCAGGTCCCACTCGGCCACCAGTTTGATGCGGACGTGGCGCGGCAGCCATTCCACGCGCTCCACGTTCTGCACCATTTCCACATTCGTCTCCGCGAGTTCCTTGCCCGATTGGTCGAAGAGTTTCACTACACCCGGAGCGTCCCCTGCTTGTCCCGGCATCATGCCGAACAGCACAGGCCTGCGGTAAATGACAATCTTATAGCGGCCGTCTGGGCGCACATAGGTGGCGTACACTTGCGGCTCATTGCTACCTGCTCTCCGGCCAGGTGTGATGAAATGAAAGTCCATGGCCCAGAATCAGAACAGTTCGGATGTCTATGACGCTGTCGTGGTCGGCTCGGGAGCCGGCGGCGGCACCGCGGTGCAGGTCCTTACGGCGAAAGGACTCAAGGTGGCCTTGCTCGAAGCCGGTCCAATGCTCGACGTGAGCAAGGAGTTCAAAGAGCACAAGTGGCCTTACGATTATGACCACCGCGGCGCTGAGGAGGGCGGCAAGTCTTACTTCGGCAAGGGCAAGTCTTTCGGTTTCTTCACCACCACCAGCGGTGGCTGGCAGTTGGATGGCGAGCCATACACGGTCGGCGAGGGGAGCCAGTTTCAATGGTTCCGGTCGCGAATTCTGGGCGGACGCACGAATCACTACGGCAGAATGTCGTTCCGTTTCGCGGACTACGACTTCAGGCCCTACGACCGTGACGGGCTGGGCTTCAACTGGCCCATCAGCTATGACGACATCGCCCCTTATTACGACAAGGCTGAGGAATTCATCGGGGTGTGTGGGTCGATGGAAAACGTCCGCAGTTGCCCCGACGGCAGGTTCCACACTCCGCCGCCGCCGCGCGTGCATGAAACCCTCATCAAGAAAGCCTGCGACAAGTTGGGCATCATCTGCATCGCCAACCGCCGCGCCGTCATCACGAAGCCCACCAACGGGCGGGCGCCGTGCCATTACTGCGGGCAGTGCGGACGCGGCTGCATGACGGCGTCGGCCTATAGTTCTTCCCAGGTGCAGGTGTTCCCGGCGATGAAAACAGGCCGGCTGAAGGTGTTCGACCTGGCGATGGCGCGCGAGGTGCTCACCAACAATAACGGCAAGGCGACGGGCGTGCTCTACATCGACAAGCGCACGCGTCAGGAGCGCGTCATCCACGCCAAGACTGTGGTGCTGGCGGCGAGTTCGTGCGAATCCACACGCATTCTGCTCAATTCGAAAACCAAAGAGTTTCCCAACGGGCTTGCCAACGGCAGCGGGTTGTTGGGACGCTACCTCATGGATACCGTAGGGTTCGGACTTTCGGGATATGTTCCGGCGCTCGAGGGCATGCCCCACTACGACACCGACGGCTACGGCGGGGCGCATCTGTTCATGCCGTGGTGGCTGTGGGACAAGCACAACACACTCGACTTCCCTCGCGGCTATCACATTGAAATCGGCGGCGGCTACGGCATGCCGGGAGTGGGCAGCTACCATGGGGCCGCGCGCCGCTACGGTTACGGCAAAGACATGAAGAAGAAGATCCGCGAGGGCTACGGCACGGGCGTCGGTTTTGCCGGGCGCGGCGAGATGGTCCCCAACATCCATTCCTACATGGAACTGGATCCGAACGTGGTGGATCAGTGGGGCATTCCGGTTCCGCGGTTCCACTTCAAGTGGACCGATTACGAATGGAAGCAGGCTCGGCACATGGAAAAGACCTTCGCCGGCATCATCACCACCATGGGAGGGCGGGTCACCGGCTTGAGCGCCGCGCAGCGCGAATCCGACGGGATCTCCGTCCCCGGCACCATCATTCATGAGGTGGGCGGCGCCCGTATGGGCCGCAGCGTGAAGGACTCGGTGTTGAACGGTTACTGCCAGGCGCACGAGGTGAAGAATCTGTTCGTGGTGGACGGCGCGAGTTTCGTATCGAACCCCGACAAGAACCCCACCCTGACCATCAACGCTCTGGCGTGGCGCGCCTGTGACTACATGGCGGAAGAATTGAGGAAGGGCAATGTCTAATCTGGTTCCGTTGGAAGTGATCGACCGGCGGGAGTTGATCCGCAAACTGGCGCTCGCAATGACGGCCATGGGGTCGCTCGACCTTGCCGCTGCGCAGCACGTCCACGAGGAGACCCGTCACGAGAAGGCGGCCAAGGGCGCCTACACGCCGAAGGCGTTGAAGCCTCACGAATACAAGACCGTCACCCGGCTGGCGGAATTGATCGTGCCCGCCGACGATGTTTCCGGCAGCGCTGTCGACGCCGGCGCTCCGGAGTTTATCGACCTTCTGTGCAGCCAGAACGAGCAACTCGCGGATATCTATCACGGCGGGTTGGCGTGGCTCGATGCCGGGATGCGGAAGCGGCACGGGAAGAGTTTCCTCGAAGCCGGCGAGGCCCACCAAACGGCGATGCTCGATGCGCTGGTGGCCGCCGGCCGTACCGAGCGCGAGCGCCGCAGCGAAGAATTGGTCTACCGCCGCAGCCCCGATTACAAGGACTTCAGCGGATACACCGTGAACCGCTCGGGCGAGCTTGGTCCCGGCATCCACTTCTTCGACTGGGTGCGCAAGATGAGCGTGGATGCCTTCTACACCAGCCCCATCGGCATCAAGGACCTCGGCTACATGGGAAACCGCGCTCTCTCGAAATACGAAGTGCCCGCCGAGTGCCTCGAGTACGCCCTCAAACGCAGCCCGTTCGCCTGACCGCCCTACGGCGTCCGGCCCGGAGTGCGGACACGGATGCTGAACAGCGTCCCGCCGGCCGTGATGTACAGCGTGCGAAGATCCGCTCCGCCAAAGGCGCAATTGGTCACCTCATCGCGCGGCGCCGGAATAAACTCGAGCAGCTTGCCCTCCGGCGACAGCACGTAGATGCCCCCTTTGCGTGTATTGGTTTCAAAAGGTGCGTGCGGCCGGTTGAGGCCCGCGGCGACGAAGAGCCGGCCTTTGCTGTCCATCTCGATGCCGTCCGGACCGCGGCTGTCGCCCCAGTCGAAGATCAGTGTGCGTGAAGCGGCGTCGGCGCTGCCATCGGGTTTGAGGCGGAAACGCCAGAGCTTGCGCGGGGCGCCCGCGTTGTTGTTATTGTTATCCGCAACGTACAAGTATCGATCACCGGGTGAAACCAGGATTCCGTTGGGCCGGTCCACCTGTTCCCGGCTCAGGATGCGCGTGACCTTGCCCGGCGCGTCGATGCGATACACGCCTTCGACGCTCATCTCCATGCCGTCGCGCCGGCCGTAGCGGGGGTCCGTGAAATAGATACGGCCTTTGCTGTCGAGGCTAAGGTCGTTCGGCGAGTTGAAGCGGTGTCCCTCATACGTATCGGCAAGCACGGTGACGGCGCCGCCGGCCTCCGTTCGAGTGATGCGGCGGTTCCCGGCTTCACAGGTAACAAGGCGGTTCTCGTGGTCGAAGATGAGGCCATTGGCTCCGCCGGAGGGGTCGCGGAAGATCTGGACGGACCCCGTAGCCGTATCCAGCCGGAAGATGCGGTTTCGTCCGGTGAAGTAGAGACTGCCGCGGCCGTCCCAGGCTGGCCCTTCGCTGCCCCCGGCCTCGTTCTCCACCTTGAGCGTCGCGCCGGGTTCGGTGATGGGGCCCGCCGCGTGGAGCGCACCGGCGAACGTAAGGGCGAGGGCGAAATCGAGGAACACTCTTGCTGATTGTATAGAAAAGCCGCCGCCGCGCGCATCCCTAAAGAGCGCCCTAAGTCTCTGATGCAGTATCATATTACCTGAGTGGCCTTGTCCGGCATCCGTTGGCTTTCCACGCTTGCTGTCCTGCTGGCCGTTATCCCTCGCTCTACTTACGCCGCGCCTTGGGACTACGAAGGCAAGATCGTGGCCGAGGTCCGCTTCGACCCGGAATACCAACCTTTGCCGGCCGCCGAACTCCGCCTGCTCGTTGGAATTCAGCCCGGCCAGGCTCTTACCTCCTCCGCTGTGCGCGAAGCCATCCAGAAGCTCTACGCCACGGGTCGTTATGACGAGTTGCAGGTGGACGCCATCCTCAAGGAAGGAAAGGTGGTCCTCACGTTTTTTACCAAACAGAACTGGTTCATCAGCCGCGTTTCCGTGGAAGGGGTGGATGAGCCTCCGAACCGCGAGCAACTGGTCAGCGCGACGAAGTTTGAACTGGGCGCCCAGTATACCGAGAAGGGGCTGGCCGAGGCACTGAAGGGGCTCCAGGAACTGCTGCAGGCGAACGGGTACTATTCACCCCACATTCAACCGCTGGTGGAGCGGTTTCCCGACAACGACGAGTTGCACGTGCTTTTCCTTATCGACGCCGGTCCGCGCGCCTATTACACGCGTCCGAACATTGCCGGCAACCTTCGCCTGCCTGTAAAGGACATCCTGGGAGCCACGAAATGGAAGCGCTGGTGGGGATTGCTTGGCTGGAAACAAGTGACCGAATCGCGCACCCGGCAGGGATTGGAACGCGTGCGGCGCACCTACTTGCAGCGCAATTTCCTCCTCGCCAAGGTGAACCTCGATTCGCTGTCCTTCAACCATGATTACAACATTGTCCGGCCGGATATCCAGGTGGAGGCCGGACCAATGGTCAACGTGACCACAACCGGCGCCAAACTGTCCCGAGGCCGCCTGAAGGAACTCGTCCCCGTTTTTCAGGAGCAGTCGGTGGATCAGGATTTGCTCGAGGAAGGAGCGCGCAAGATTACTCAGCACTTTCAGTCGCAAGGATACTTCGACGCCGACGTCTCTTACGACGTCACCGATGTCTCAAAGGATGAAGAGAACATCGAATACGACATTGATCGCGGCGGCCGCTACAAGGTGGTCAAGGTGGGCATCACCGGGAACAGGTACTTCGACGAACTGACCATTCGCGAACGGATGAGCGTCATCCCCGCCGGGCGCATCAGCGCCCGCAACGGGCGATACAGCGAGGAGTTGCTGAACCGTGACATCAACGCCATCGAGGAGCTGTACCACAGCAACGGATTCCGCGATGTCCGCGTCGAGTCCCATGTGGAGCGGGATTACGGCGGCAGAGAGCACCAGGTGGCCGTGTTCCTCAAGATCATCGAGGGCCCCCAGTGGTTCGTCAATTCACTGGATATCTCCGGAGTGGACTTGCGTCTTTATTCCTATATCCAGTCCATGCTCACCTCCACCGAAGGGCAGCCCTATAGCGCCTTCAACATCGCCACCGACCGCGACAATATTCTCAACTTCTATTTCGACAATGGATATCCCGACGCCAGCATGGAAGTGACCGCGACGGCCTCCTCGCGCGAACACATGATGGACGTCAAGTATACGGTGCACGAACGCCGCCGCCTCTATATTCGCGATGTGGAGATCAACGGACTGTCCGCCACACGGCCAAGCCTCGTGATGAGCCGCATTCGCCTTGTTCCCGGCTCGCCGCTTTCTCTGAGCAGCATGGTGTTGAGCCAGCGCCGCCTGTACGACCTCGGCATCTTCGCCAAAGTGGATATGGCGCTGCAGAATCCGCTCGGCCAGACACGCGAGAAGCGCGTCCTTTACCAGTTTGAAGAAGCCAGCCGCTATTCCTTCAACGCCGGTGTCGGCGCGGAGTTCGGACGAATCGGAGGAGGCACTACGAATCTCAGTTCGCCCGCCGGCACCTCCACGTTCGCGCCGCGCATCCTGCTTGGGTTCAGCCGGCTTAATTTCCTCGGCTTGGGTCATACCATCGGACTCCAGACCCGCTTTTCCACGTTGCAGAAGAGGGCCATTGTCAACTACCTGGCCCCCCAGTTTCAGGACCGGGAAAATCTCAATCTCACGCTGACGGCGCTCTACGATGATTCGCGCAACGTGAACACCTTTACCTCCCGCCGCCTCGAGGGGGCCGTGCAATTGGGCCAGCGGTTCTCGCGCGCCTTCTCCGCCCAGTACCGGCTGGTTTTCCGCCGTGTGTCCACCTCTGATGTCAAGATTCTCGAGGGCCTGATCCCCCTCTTCTCGCAAGCGGTGCGCGTGGGGTTTGCCGGGAGTTCGCTGATCTATGATCACCGGGACGATCCGATCAACGCCACACGAGGGTACTACGCTTCAGTGGACGTTTCCCTTGCCACCAAGGGATTGGCCTCACAGACGGAGTTCGGCCGCCTCCTGGGACGCAACTCGAGCTACTACCGCATCGGCCGCGATGTTGTCCTTTCGCGCAACACGACGTTCGGCTACATAGGAAACTACGGCAACACCGATATCCCACTCCCGGAACGGTTTTTCGCCGGCGGCGCAACTTCTCACCGCGCGTTTCCGGAAAACCAGGCCGGTCCCCGCGACCTGGTCACCGGGTTCCCTATCGGCGGACGCGCGCTCCTGTTCAACCAGACCGAAATCCGGTTCCCCTTCATCGGGAACAATCTCGGCGGCGTCCTTTTTCACGATGCCGGCAACGTCTATTCCGGGCTGCGCGATATTTCCTTCCGCTTCAAGCAGCGCAATGACCAGGATTTCGACTACATGGTGCATGCCGTCGGATTCGGGGTGCGGTACCGCACTCCCATCGGGCCGGTGCGTTTGGATTTCGCCTACGGAATCAATTCGCCGGCCTTCGTCGGCTACAAAGGCTCCATCACCGATTTGATCAATAATCCGCCCAAACCTGGCGACCAGGTGCCGCAGCGCATTTCCCACTTCCAGTTTCATTTCAGCCTGGGGCAGGCTTTCTGATGACAGGGGCGATTCAGCGGCGCTTCCTCGCATGGCCGGCGCTTCTGGCGCTCGCGCTGCCGGGCGCAGCGGAGATCATCGACCGCATCGCCGCCACTGTCGGCACGAAGGTCATCACCGAAAGCATGGTGATGGAACAGATCCGCCTGGCGGCTTTCTACGACAACAAGGAGCCCGAGTTTTCCCCCGCCTCCAAGCGCAAGGGCGCTGACACGCTCATCTCGCAGACGCTGCTGGTGCAGGAGATGGATGACACCCGTTATCCCGATCCCCCCATGAGCGAAGTGCTCCAATATCTCAAAGACATCATCATGCCGCGCTTCCCGAACGAGGAGGCCTATCGCAAGGAACTCGCCCGCCGCCGGCTCACCGACGAGGAGGTGCGCCGCTTCCTTCAGTTGATGATCCGATCGGTCGATTTTATCGACCTCCGCTTCGGCCGCGGACAGCAGGTTTCGAGCGCCGAAATTGCCGCCTGGTACCGCGATCAGTTCCTGCCGGAATATGCGAAGTCCCATCCGGGTAAGCCCGCACCGCCGCTGGATGATGTCTCCGACCAGATCGAGACGGCGCTGCTCAAACAGAAGACTGATGCGGCTACGGAGGAGTGGCTCAAGCAGGCGCGCGCCGGAGCCAACATCCGCTATCGTGAAGAGGTGTTTCAATGAAACGATTTGCCCGCTGGCTCATCCGCACCTTGCTGATCTTGTCCGCGCTGTGCGTCCTGGTTGGCATCGCAGGTTTCCTGTTGATTCGTACCCAATGGGCGCGTAATCAAATTCGAATGCGAATCGTTTCCGCCGTCGAGACGGCCACCGGCGGTAGAACCGAGTTGAAGAGCTTCGACTTCGACCCCGTCGCTCTCCGCGTCACCGTGAAAGGGTTCGTGCTGCACGGCAAGGAACCGGGCGGAGCGCCGCTGGCAAGTGCCGGCGAAATCCGCGCAGGCGTCAGAGTGGTCTCCTTCGTCAGCCGCAAAGCCTACCTCGAATCGCTCGAAGTAGACAAGCCTGACGTTCGCATCATCATTTTTCCGGATGGGTCGAACAACATTCCCGGCCCGAAGATCCCCAAGCCCCAGGGAAGGAGCATCTTCGAACAATTTGTCGCCATCTCCGCGCGACACTTCGTTCTCAAGGACGGGATGTTCGCCTACGACAATCGCAGAGTCCCCATCGAACTGAGCGCCGAAAATCTCAAAATCCACTTCGGGTGGGAAAGCGATGGGCCGCGCTATCGCGGCGTGGTTTCCGCCGAACCTTTTCATTTCCGCTGGCCGAAAGTGGCCCCGCTCGATTTCGACACCCGCGTGGAACTCACCATGGATAAGAACGGCCTTCAGTTCCAACACGCGCAGGCGCGCCGCGGGAAGTCGCTGTTGCAGGCGAAGGGATGGATGAAGGACTACCGCTCTCCGAAACTGGACTTGAATGTCGACGGTGAGTTTCTCATGAAGGAGTGGGCGAAAGAGATGCGCCTGCCGGTCGAGCCCGCCGGGAACTCCCGCTTCCATGGGAGGTTTACGTACGCCGATGGCATGTACGCCCTCACCGGGCCTGTCCACGGTCAAGGGCTTGCCGTGCGACAGGATGGCTGGTCGGTGGAAGGCATCAATGTCACCGCGGACGTTCGCCTGGAACCCGAGATGGTCACTTTTTCCAAGGTCCACATGTCGGCTCTCGAAGGTGATTTCGACGGTACCGCCGCCATTCGTCACTGGCGCGGCTTCGAGGTGAGAGGGGCGGTCTCCGACCTGGCGCTGGAAGACATCCGCCGGGTGGAGGCGACGGCCAGACCGCTAGCCTGGTCTTCGGCAATCTCGGGCCCCGTGCAACTCGACGGATTGTTCGCGGAATCCGGAGTGCGCAATTTCGTGATGCAGGCTCACCTTGTGTTCGAGCCCGCCGACACGAAAATCCCCCTCGAAGGCACTGTGAATGTTCGCTACCAGCAGGAGGGGAACCAGCTCTCGTTTGAGTCCTCCTACTTGAAAACACCACGCACCCGAGTTGCTTTTACCGGCGACGTCGCGAAGGACATGCGCGTGATGGTGGATACCACGGATCTCAATGACTTCCTTCCCGCCGCCGCGCTGGTAAGCGAGACTCCGCCTCAATCGCTGCCGGTGCAATTGGACGGCGGTTCGGCGCATCTCGATGGCCAGGTGTCGGCGCCGCTCCATTCGCCGCGCCTCAATGGCCACGTGCAACTGACCAAGGTCGTCTACGAAAAACAAACCATCGACAGCGTTTCCGCCGATGTCGAGGTGGATGCCGCGCAACTGGCGGCGCGAAACGTGTCTCTCAAAGAGGCAGGCAGCGCGGTTACAGGCGACCTGCGAATGAGCCTGGAGGGGTGGCGCGCCAGCGAGCGGAGTTCCATACAGGCGCAAGTCAACCTGCGCCAGGTTTCCATCGACCGGCTTGTGCAGGGCAGGGATCTCCCGGTAGCCCTTCGCGGCGCGCTCTCCGCCTCCGGGAGAGTGGATGGCACGCTCGGCGCACCCGCCGTCAGCGCCAAGCTGAATCTCAGCCCCGTCACCGTGGACCAGGAGCCGTTCGATTCCATCCGCGGAAACCTCGTGTTCCACCCCGACCTGATCGAGTTTACGGACGGCGAAGCCGTGCACCGCGCCGGACGCATCCCCTTCAGCGCCCGCTATGAGCATCCGCGTGAGGTGTGGAATAGCGGCCATCTCACTTTCGAATTATCAGCGCGAAATGCTCAACTCGCGCTCATACAGACGGTTCGCGCCGCGCGCCAGGATCTCGATGGCAAAGTAGACCTGAAGGCCTCCGGAAGTATTCAAATCGACGAGGGACAGCCGCACCTTCAATCCATTCAGGGATCGGCCGCCGTCCGGCAATTCTCTCTCTCCAAAACGCAGATCGGTGGTTTGAGCGTCGAGCTGAAGACACAAGGCGAACTCGTATCGGCAAAAGCTGCCGGTGATCTTCTCGGCTCCCCCATCAAGGGCAGCGGAGAGTGGCAGATTCGCGGTGACGCCGCGGGCTTGGGAACACTGGAATTGGGAACGCTCACCATCTCGAAGGTGAGGCAGCTTCTCGCCGCCGCCGGTTTCAAACGGCCTATCCCTCTCGATGGGGCCTTCCGGGGAGAGATTGTCGTCAGCGGCGCGCTGCTAAAGCCGAAAACCCTGCGTGCCCGGGCCAACCTCTCGGATTTGACCCTGACACCGCAGGCCGGGAATGATCAGATCAGTTCCTCGGTCCTCCAGGAACTGGCCCTGCGAAACAATGGCCCCGTGGTTTTCGAGGCTGACGAGAAGGGCTTACAGGTGGTTCAGGCGCAGCTCACGGGGAAAGATACGAACATTCAACTGTCCGGCAACATCGCCACCTCCGCCCGCAATGCGTGGAACATTGTACTGAAGGGCGGCTTGAACCTCGGTATTTTTCAAAACTATGTGCCGGGGCTTCGAACCTCCGGGGCCGCAATCGTCAACGCCACCGTGCGCGGAACCCTTGATCAGCCGCTGCTCGGTGGACGAATGGAGATCAAGGATGCCACCGTCATTCATCGCGACATCCCGAACTCGATTGAGAAGGCGAATGGCCTTGTCGCCTTTGACCGCAATCGCGCCCTGCTGCAGAACTTCACCGCCCAAACCGGCGGAGGGGAGTTGAAGCTGAACGGTTTTGTCACTTTCCCTACCGGCGATGAGCAGATCACTTACCGCATCAACGGCCAGTTGGACCACATTCGCATCCGTTATCCTGAAGGCGCCAGCACGACGGTGAACGCCAACCTCTCCCTGACGGGCACCGCGGATCAAAGCCTGCTGAGCGGTCTGGTTACTGTTCTCCGTTCCGGATTCACTCCGCGCACCGACATTGGGAGTCTGCTCCTGGAGCCTTCGAAGCCCGTTCAGGCTCCCACATCGAGCGCCTTCCTGCGCGGAATGCAGTTTGACGTGCGAATGGTCAGCGCGCCGGACCTCGTCCTGGAAACTTCGCTCACGCGGGGGTTGCAGACGGAAGTGGAACTGCGAGTCCGCGGGAGCCCATCGAAACCCATCATTCTGGGCACCGTCTCGGTGACGCAAGGAGATCTGAATTTCTTCGGCACCACCTACCACATCACGCGCGGCACCGTGAGCTTCTTCAACGCCGCGCGCATTGAACCCGTGCTCGATCTCGACCTCGAGACCTCCGTGCGCGCCATCACGGTGAGCATGAACATCTCGGGTCCTATCGACAAGCCCAACATCACCTACCGCTCCGATCCTCCCTTGCAGCCCTCCGATATCATTGCTCTTCTGGCTGTGGGCCGCACACCTGTCAGTTCCACCACCGTCGCCACGCCGACCAATGTCGGCGGCACTACCAACACCTTCTTCGCCGGCACGGACACGCTTCTTGGCCAGGCGCTCAGTTCAAGCGTCAGCGGGCGCTTGCAACGCTTTTTCGGGGTGAGCCGCGTAAAGATCGATCCACAGTTGACCGGAGTGGAATCCACGCCGCAAGCCCGCCTGACCATCGAGCAACAGATCTCGCGCGACATCACGCTGACTTACGTAACCAACCTCACCGGCACCCTGCAACAGTTGGTGCAGTTGCAGTGGGACATCCGGAAGAACTGGTCGCTGATCGGGGTGCGCGATGAGAATGGGGTAGCGGGCGCAGACATTCTCTACCGGCGGCGCTTCAAGTAGTGACGCGCTGTTTCGCGCGGAGTGTGCTGCAATGGATCTCATGAGGAGGGTGTTCTTCCCCACGGCTGCCGTCTTGTTCCTCGCGACCTGCCTCCTCGCGGCCGCTTCTCTCAATCTGGTAGACGAAATGCCGTTCAGCGCCCGCTGGACGCCCATGCGCGTGCCGAAATGGAGCCACGGCGCCCTGCTCAGCGTGCAATATCACGACACCAATCTGCCGGTGATTTTGGTCTTTGAACGCAACAGGGAGCATACCGTCCCGCTCACCATCCCCGGCGCGCACGATCTGCTCGTCTACGATTGGGACCGTGGCGCTGATGGAACACTTGCCGTTACCGGATCGATGCTGGATGCGGATGGCCGGCCTGTCACATTCCTGGCCTGGATCACTCCCGGCGGGGCGACTCCACAGGTGATCCGGACGACGCCTTACAGCGCAACGATGGTGGCTGTCGCTCCCGACGGCGCGTTTTGGACCGCGGGACGCGAGAGTAATCCGGTAACTCGCACCACGCCTCCGAACGCCTGTGTCATCCGGCGCTTCGAGCGTTCCGGGAAGGTGTCGGCGTGCTTCATCCCGCAGTCCACGATACGGGATACCGCGACTCTCCTGCATACCCGCAATACCTTCCGCGTAACCCCCGATCGCGTCGTATGGTATTCCTCCGAGGGAAGATATGTCGAGATTTCGTTGACGGCCGGCCCGCGGATGGACGTCTCGATTCCGTTCCCCGGCGGCCAGCCGATGAATCCCAACACGGGATTCGCCGTTACCGATGGCGGCGATGTATTCATGAACGGGTCATCCGGCCCACTGCCACCGTCAATGGATACGAGTGTGCGGGACGGAATTTTCCGGCTCGACAGGGCGGCCCGGAAATGGGTACCTGTGCCGAAGCCGGAACAGGAGCCTTCGTATCATTACATCTACGGCGCGGAGGGCGCGAGCTTAGTAACGCCTGGCGCCAACGGCTGGATCAGATTCTACGGCATCGACGAGCATTGACGGCTGAAAGCCCCCGCCCGCAAGATTCCAAGTATCCTTGGCTACGTTTAGGGCAGCCGGGTTTCACCCATCAGGTACTGGTCGATGCCGCGGGCGGCTTTACGGCCTTCGGAGATTGCCCAGACGACGAGGGACTGGCCGCGGCGGGCGTCTCCGGCGGCGAAGATGCCGGGGATGGTGGACATGTAGTTCCCGTCCGCGGCGATGTTGCCGCGCTGATCGAGTTGCAGGCCCTTTTCCGCGAGCGCGCTGAGGAGCCCGCCGCGGCGTGGGCCGAGGAAGCCCATGGCGAGCAGGACGAGGTCAACCTCCATGGAGAATTCGGAACCGGGGATGGGTTCGAAATTGGGGGGCGGTCCGACATTGATTCCGTGGAGCTTCCTGACGTTACCTTGATCATCGCCCGTGAAGTGAGTGGTGTTCATGCTCCAGCCGCGGACGCCGCCTTCTTCATGGGAGCTTTCCTGGCGCAGCATGAGGGGCCAGAGCGGCCAGGGAGTGGAGGAGGCGCGCTCGGGCGGCGGCATGGGCATGATCTCGAACTGGTGGATGGAAGCGGCTTTGTGGCGGTGAGAGGTGCCGAGGCAGTCGGCTCCAGTGTCGCCGCCGCCGATGATGATGACATGTTTTCCGGTGGCGAGGATGGGTTGGGAAAGGCGCGTGGGATCGGCGACGATGCCGCTGTCGCCGGCGACTCGCTTGTTCTGCTGGGGGAGGAAATCCATGGCGAAGTGAATGCCGTTGAGTTCGCGGCCTGGAACGCTGAGATCGCGAGGGGATTCGGCTCCGATGGCGATGAGGATGGCGTCGAACTCTTTTTGGAGGTCCTCGATGGGGATGGCGCTGCCGACGTAGGCCTTGGTGTGGAACTTCACACCTTCGGCGGCCATCTGTTCGAGACGGCGGTCGATGGTTCGCTTTTCCAGTTTGAAATCGGGGATGCCGTAGCGGAGGAGGCCGCCGATGCGGTCGGCTTTTTCGAAGACCTCGACGGAATGGCCGGCGCGGGCCAGTTGCTGGGCCGCGGCGAGTCCGGCGGGACCGGAGCCGATGACGGCGACGCGTTTACCGGTGGGGTGTCCGGCGGGTTCGGGGCGGATCCAGCCTTCCTCCCAGGCGTGTTCGACGATGGTGCGCTCGATGAGCTTGATGGAGACAGGGGGCTCATTGATGCCGAGGACGCAGGCGGCCTCGCAGGGGGCGGGGCAGATGCGTCCGGTGAACTCGGGGAAGTTGTTGGTGGAATGGAGCACGCGAATGGCATCGCGCCAGCGGTTGCGGTAGACGAGATCATTCCAGTCAGGAATGATGTTGTTGACGGGACATCCGGTGTGACAGAAGGGCACGCCGCAATCCATGCAGCGGGCTCCTTGCCTGGCGGCCATCTCGAGCGGGTAGGGCTGGTAGATTTCGAAGTAGTCGTTGACGCGGGCCTCGACAGGGCGGCGCTGGGGGACCTCGCGTTGGTATTCGAGGAAGCCGGTGATTTTACCCACGGAGGACCTCCTGTCGCGGCTCGGGCTGAGCGATGGGAACGGGCTTGACGGTTTCCTGGGGGGAGCGGGCGATGCCCAGGACGCGTTTGAATTCGTGCGGGAAGACTTTGACAAATTTGGGCAGCATTTGAGCGAAGTTCTCGAGGATCCAGGCGCCGCGCGGGCTGCCGGTAAACTGGACGTGGTTTTCGATGAGGGCCTTGAGGAGGCGGATATCCTCCGGTGATTCGACGGGATCGAGGTCGACGCCGGAGCGATTGCATTTGGAGCCGGCGAAATCGCCGTCCTCGTCGAGGACATAGGCGATGCCGCCGCTCATGCCGGCGGCGAAGTTGCGTCCGGTGCGGCCGAGGATAACGGCGAGTCCTTTGGTCATGTACTCGCAGCCGTGATCGCCGACGGATTCTACGACGGTGGTGGCTCCGGAGTTGCGGACGCAGAAGCGCTCGCCGGCCATGCCGTTGAAGTAGGCTTCGCCTCCGGTGGCTCCATAGAGGACGACGTTGCCGACGATGATGTTTTCCTCGGGCTGGAAGTTGGAACCGCGCGGCGGATAGACGATCATGCGGCCGCCGGAGAGCCCTTTGCCGGTGTAGTCATTGGCGTCGCCTTCGAGGGTGAGGGTGACGCCTTTGGCGAGGAAGGCTCCGAAGCTTTGACCGGCGGAGCCGGTGAAGTGGAATTTGATGGTGTTGTCGGGAAGGCCATCGGCTCCGTAGCGGCGGGCGATTTCACCACTGAGCATGGCGCCGACGGTACGGTGCACATTGCGGATGGGGAGCTTCGATTCGACGGGAGTCTGGTGATCGAGGGCTTCGCGGGCATGCTCGATGAGTTTGTGATCGAGCGATTGCTCGAGGCCGTGGTCCTGGGAGACCATGTGGCGGCGGCCGACGCGCTTGGGGACGTCGGGGTTGTAAAGGATCTGCTCGAGATCGACGCCGGCGGCTTTCCAGTGTTCGGAGGCGTCGCGGGCGGCGAGTTTGTCGACGCGGCCGATCATTTCGCCGACGGTGCGGAAGCCGAGGCGGGCCATGATCTGGCGCAGGTGCTCGGCGACGAAGAAGAAGTAGTTGATGACGTCCTCGGGCTGTCCGGCGAACTTGGCGCGGAGGCGCGGGTCCTGGGTGGCGATGCCGACCGGGCAGGTGTTGAGGTGGCACTTGCGCATCATGATACAGCCCATGGTGATGAGGGGCGCGGTGGAGAAGCCGTACTCTTCGGCTCCGAGGAGAGCGGCGATGGCGACGTCGCGGCCGGTGCAGAGTTTGCCGTCTGTCTGGACGACGATGCGGCTGCGAAGGTCGTTGAGGACGAGGACCTGTTGGGTTTCGGCGAGGCCGAGTTCCCAGGGAATGCCGGCATGCTTGATCGAGGTGAGCGGGCTGGCGCCGGTGCCTCCGGTATCGCCGCTGATGAGGACGACATCGGCATGGGCTTTCGCGACGCCGGCGGCGACGACGCCGACTCCGACTTCGGCGACCAGCTTGACATGGATGCGGGCGTAGGGGTTGACGTTCTTGAGGTCGTGGATGAGCTGGGCGATGTCCTCGATGGAATAGATGTCGTGGTGCGGCGGCGGGGAGATGAGGCCGACGCCGGGGATGGAATGGCGGACACGGGCGATGACTTCGTCCACTTTGTGGCCGGGAAGCTGGCCGCCTTCTCCGGGCTTGGCGCCCTGGGCGATCTTGATCTGAAGGTCATCGGCGTTGACGAGGTAGTTGGTGGTGACGCCGAAGCGGCCGCTGGCCACCTGTTTGACGGCGCTGCGGCGCCAGTCGCCGTTGGCGTCAGGCTTGTAGCGCGCGTCGTCTTCGCCGCCTTCGCCGGTATTGGACTTGGCGCCGATGCGGTTCATGGCGATGGCGAGGGTTTCGTGGGCTTCCTTGCTGATGGAGCCGAACGACATGGCTCCGGTGGCGAAGCGCTTCACGATGTCCTTGGCTGGTTCCACCTCATCGATGGGGAGTGGGCGGGAACTCCACTTGAAATCCATGAGGCCGCGGATGGTGCAAAGCTGCCGGTTCTGCTCGTCGATGATGCGGGCGTAGTCTTCGTAGGTCTTGTAGCTGTTCTGATGAACAGCGTGCTGGAGCTTGCTGATGGTTTGCGGATTGAGGAGGTGATATTCGCCGCGCACGCGGTAATGGTAGTTGCCGCCGGTGGGGAGTTCGGTATCGGATTCGGCAACGGAGAGGAAGGCCAGATCGTGCTTCATGCCGGCTTCCCTGGCGAGAACGTCGAGGCCGACGCCTTCGATGCGCGAGGCGGTGCCGGTGAAGTACTTGTCAACGAGGGAGCGGTTGAGCCCGATGGCTTCGAAGATTTGAGCTCCGCGGTAGCTCTGGAGGGTGGAGATGCCCATCTTCGAGAAGACCTTGAGGAGGCCTTTGTTGATGGACTTCTTGTAGTTCTTGAGCGCGGTTTCGAAGGACATGCCCTCGGGGAGGAGACCGCGGCGGTGCAGGTCCTCGAGGGTTTCGATGGCGAGGTAGGGGTTGATGGCGCTGGCTCCGTAGCCGATGAGCAGGGCGAAGTGCATGACTTCGCGGGGCTCGCCGCTTTCGACAATGAGGGCGACCTGGGTGCGGGTTCCTTCGCGGATGAGGTGGTGATGGACGGCGGAGAGCGCGAGCAGGCTGGGGATGGGGGCGTAGTCTTTGTCGATGCCGCGGTCAGAAAGGACGAGAAGGGTGTAACCGTCCTTGATGGCGCGGGAGGCGCGGCGGCAGAGCAGGCCGAGAGAGCGCTCGAGTTCCTTTTCGCCGCCTTCGGCAAGGTAGGCCGCATGGAGGGTGGCGGAGAGCAGATCGCCCCAGGAGACGCGGCGGAGTTTTTCGAGATCGTAGTTGGTGAGGATGGGTTGCTCGAGCTTGAGCGTGTGGCAGTGCTCGGGAGTCTCCTCGAGAATGTTGCGTTCGGTACCGATGTAGGAGGTGAGCGACATCACCAACTCTTCGCGGATGGGGTCGATGGCGGGATTGGTGACCTGGGCGAAGAGCTGCTTGAAGTAATGGAACAGGAGTTGGGGTTTGTCGGACAGGCAGGCGAGAGGGGTATCGGTGCCCATGGAGCCGATGGGCTCTTCGCCTTTGGCGGCCATGGCAGAGATGATGACGCGGAGGTCTTCATCGGTGTAGCCGAAGCAGCGCTGGCGCTCGAGGATGGTGTCGTAGTCGGTGGGGTGCCATCGCTGCGGGGCAGGGAGGCGATCGAGGGTGATCTGGTTTTTTCTGATCCACGCGGCGTAAGGCTGCCGGGAGGCGAGTTTGGACTTGATCTCCTCGTCGGGGATGATGCGGCCTTCGCTGAGGTCAGCAAGCAGCATTCTGCCGGGTTGGAGGCGGCCTTTGAACCTGATGTTTTCGGGCTTGACGGGCAGGACGCCGGTTTCGGAAGCCATGATGAGCAGGTCATCGTGGGTGACGAGGTAGCGCGCGGGGCGGAGACCGTTGCGGTCCAGGGTGGCTCCGACAATGCGGCCGTCGGTGAAGGCGATGGCGGCGGGGCCATCCCATGGCTCCATGAGGGACGCGTGATACTCGTAGAAGGCGCGCTTTTCGGCGGGCATGGCGGCGTCGCTATCCCAGGCTTCCGGGATGAGCATGGCCATCACATGGGGAAGTTCGCGGCCGCCGAGGCAGAGCATTTCGACGGCGTTGTCAGCCTTGGCGGAGTCCGAACCGCCGGGGACGCAGATGGGGAAGATCTTCTTGAGGTCGTCGCCGAAAATTGGGCTCGCGAGCACCGTTTCGCGGGCTTTCATCCAGTTGACGTTGCCCTGTACGGTGTTGATTTCGCCGTTGTGGCAGATATAGCGGAACGGGTGGGCCAGCTGCCAGGTGGGGAAGGTGTTGGTGGAGAAACGCTGGTGGACCATGCAGACGGCGCTCATGAGGTCCGGGTCATTGAGTTCGCCGTAGAACTGGGAGATCTGGGGCGCGAGCAGGAGTCCCTTGTAGACGATGGTTTTCGTCGACATGGAGGGGATGTAGAAGAAGTCGTGCTCTTTGAGGTCTTCAATCGAGGAGATTTCCGCTTCGGCGCGCTTACGGACGACGTAGAGCTTCCGCTCGAGTTGATCCTGGGTCATGCCAGAGGGGGAGGCAATGAAGATCTGCTCGATGTAGGGCTGGGAAGAGCGGGCGAGGCGGCCGATGGCGTTGGAATTGACGGGCGTATCGCGCCAGCCGAGAACTTCGAGGTCCTCCTCGCGGGCAATGCGCTCGAGGATGCCTTCACAGCGGAGACGGGAGTTTGACTCGACCGGGAGGAAGACCATACCCACGCCGTACTCTCCCGGGGCGGGGAGGGTGAAGCCGAGCCTGGCGCACTCCTTATGAAAGAACTTGTGGGGGAGTTGAACGGTGATGCCCGCGCCGTCGCCGGTCTGCGGATCGCAGCCGCAGGCGCCGCGATGGGTGAGGTTGATGAGGATCTGAATACCCTTCTGGATGATGTCGTGGGAGGGGACGCCCTTGAGGTTGGCGACAAAGCCCATGCCACAGGCATCTTTTTCATGAGCGGGGTTATACAAGCCCTGCTGCTTGGGTAGGCCGCGAGTGAGATTCTCGTGCAACATTGGGTACACCTCGAAACGTGCTGAGTTAAACGAACCGGGCGCCGCAGGAACGCGGGCTAACGCGAGCCGTTGATGTGAGGGAACGAAGCAACATGGGCGTCTCCCTCAAGGGGTAGTTTTCGTAGTATAGCGGGGTGCGTGATATAAGTCCAGCAAAAAATGAATGGATCATATTATTAGATAAATTAATGATACTCCAAATGGCAGCAGTGGCTGATACAATCGCTGGAATGAGACTGAACCGCAGGCAGTTGTTGGGGGCTCTGGGGTTGGCATCTCCACCCGCCGGAAGAACGCAAACAGTTTCCAAAGGCCGCATCCGGCTGGCGGTGTCGACGTATTCCTACTGGCACTTCAAAGGGGCTCCATATCCGGTGGAGAAGGTGATAGAGGATGCGGCGCGGCTGGGTTTTGACGGCGTGGAGATCCTGCACCGGCAGATGACGAGTGAGGATACGCCGTACCTGAACAAGCTGAAGCAACTGGCGTTCCGGCACAGCCTGGCGATGCCGATGTTGTCGATTCATCAGGATTTCGTATGGCCGAAGGCAGAGGACCGGAAGCGGAACATCGATCACACGGTGCACTGCATCGAGATGGCGAACCAGATGGGGATTCCGTGCGTGCGCCTGAATTCGGGCAGATGGAAGACGGTGCGCTCATTCGACGATCTGATGAAGGTGAAGGGGAACGAACCGCCGCTTGCGGGATTCCAGGAGAAGGATGCGGTGAAGTGGTGCGTGGATTCGATTGCGCAGTGTATGCCCGCGGCGGAGAAGGCGGGAGTGATGCTGGCGCTGGAGAACCACTGGGGGTTGACGACGAACATCGGCACGCTGCTCGAGATCCACAAGGCGGTGAATTCGCCGTGGCTCGGAATCAACATGGACACGGGGAATTTTCCGGGCGATCCGTATGAAGGGCTGAGGAAACTGGCTCCGCACGCGACGATCATTCAGGCGAAGACGTATTACGGCGGGGGCGTGTGGTACACGCTGGATCTGGATTACAGGAAGATCGCGGGGATCATTCGCGGGGCGGGATATCAGGGGTGGGTCTCGCTCGAGATGGAAGGCAACGAAGAAGCATCTACGGCGGTGCCGAAGAGCTTGTCCGTGCTACGGGAGGCGTTCGCATGAGAATCACGAAGACAACGAGCAGGCCGCCGAGGCGGGCGCGGGAAAGAAGGCCGCAAAGGACGACGGCGCTGACGGGGCCAAAGATCCGCTGCCCGCTGTGCGAGTGGAGGCCGACGCCGGCGGACTTGTGGGACTGCGCATGCGGGCATGCATGGCACACGTTCGATACGGGGGGTATCTGTCCATCGTGCCTGCACCAGTGGACGACGACGCAATGCCACTCCTGCAACGGATGGTCGGCGCATTCGGACTGGTATCAATACTAGAGCGTGAAGGAGCGGCAACACCCGAATTTCCGGACGGCATTCTGGCAAAGCATTGTCCGGTACCAGCCGGACAAGATCACGCCGTGGCTGGCGCTGCGGAGCGCGCTAGGTGTGGGACTGCCGCTGGCGGCGGGTGTTCTGTCGGGCGCGGCGCCGCTGGGGATCGCGGTGGCGACCGGGGCGCTGAACGTATCGTTCACGGACAGTCACGGGCCGTACCGGCAGCGGGCGGCGCGGATGCTGGCGGCGAGCGTGATGGTGGGGACGGCGGTGCTTGCGGGCGGATTGAGCGGGCACAGCAACTGGATTGCGGCGGTGACGGCGGGTTTGCTGGCTTTCGCGGCGGGGATGATGGTGGCGCTGAGCGCGGCGGCGGCGGATGTGGGCGTGATCAGCCTGGTGACGCTGATTGTCTATCAGGCGAATCCGCTGCCCGTGGAACACGCGGCGGTCTCGGGATTTCTGGCGGTGGCGGGCGGGGTGTTTCAAACCGGTCTGGCGCTGGCGTTCTGGCCGCTGCGGCGGTACGGACCGGAGCGGAGGGCGCTGGGGGAACTGTATGACGAGATGTCGCGCGTGGCGGCGGCGCGGGTGAGCGCGGCGGAAGCGCCGCCGGCGAGCGCGCAGAGCACGCACGCACAGGAGGAGATGGCGACGCTGGCGCATGATTACTCGGTGGAGGCGGAGCGCTACCGAAGCCTGCTCAATCAGGCGGAACGGATGCGGCTGGGCATGGTGGCCCTGGGCCGGTTGCGGGCGAGGCTGGAGCGCGAGTGGCCGGGTTCGGACGAACTCGAGATACTGGAGCGCTTCTTCGAGGCGGCTGCTTCCTTACTGGGGACGATTGGAGAGTCGCTGCGGGGCGGAGCGCCCGTGGAGGCGGCGCCGGCGGAACTGCGGGAGTTACAGCGGATGAGTGAGGCGCTGCGGTCGAGGGCATCGCTTCAGGCGGCGCCGGCGGCGATGCTCTCGGATGCGCGGTCACAAATGGATGCACTTTCCGGGCAGTTGCGCTCGGCGGTGGACATGACGGCGTACGCGACGCCGGCGGGGATGGAGGCGTTTGCAAGGAAGGAATCGCGGCGGCCATGGAGCCTGCGGTTAGGAGGCACGGTGGCGACGCTGCGGGCGAACCTGAGCCTGGGTTCAGCGGCGAACCGTCATGCGATCCGGCTGGCGGTGTGCGTGGCGGCGGGAACGGCACTGGGGCGGGGAGTTCAACTGGAGCGGTCGTATTGGGTGCCGATGACGATAGCGATTGTGTTGAAGCCGGATTTCACAGCGACGTTGAGCCGGGGGCTGCTGCGGTTGGTGGGAACGTTCGTGGGCCTGGTGGTGGCGACAGGGTTGTTTCATCTGGCTCCGTCGACGGCTTGGGTGCAGGTGATGCTGATTGCGGCGCTGATGTTTCTGCTGCGCAGCGTGGGGGCGGCGAATTACGGGATCTTCGTGACGGGGGTGACGGCATTTGTGGTGCTGTTTATCGCCATGACCGGGGTGTCGCCGGGGGATGTGATGGCGGCGCGGGCATGGAACACGGCGGTGGGCGGAGTGGTGGCGGTGCTTGCCTACTGGCTATGGCCGACGTGGGAGCGGACGCAGGTACGGGAGATGATGGCGAAGATGCTGGACTCCTACCGGGAGTATTTCCGGCTGGTGCGGGAGAGCTACGTGAAGCCGCGCGCGGGTTTCCGCCATGAACTGGAGCGGGCGAGGCTGGCGGGAAGGCTGGCGCGATCGAACATGGAAGCCTCGCTCGAGCGGTTGAGCACGGAGCCGGGGACGAGCGCCGGGACCATGGCTTCGCTGAACGCGATGATGGCGAGTTCGCACCGCATGGTGCACGCGATGATGGCGCTCGAGGCGGGGCTCGCGAGCAGCCATCCGGTTCCGGCGCGGGAGGCTTTCCGGCCCTTTGCGGACCATGTGGAGCTGACGTTGTACTATCTGGCGGCGGCGCTGCGGGGATCGCCGTTGACGGCGGAGGGGTTGCCGGATTTGCGCGAGGATCACTACGCGCTGGTGCATTCCGGGGATGCGCTGACAGAGCGCTATGCCCTGGTGAACGTGGAGACGGACCGGATTACAAACAGCCTCAACACGCTGAGCCTCGAGTTGCTGCGTTTTCTCGGGTGAAGAAACCTGTCACAACGGAGGGGAGTTCCCCGTCTCAGGTTGTGGAGGACAGTTGATGACACGAGTTTCCGGACGGGAAGGCGGGATCTGGCTGCGGCTGGTTTATGAGATGGCGCGAGCGGTGACGGGGAAACTGACGGGGAAGAAGGAAGTACCCGAACCCGTGAAGGTGACGGCGCATCAGCCGCGATTGCTGTGGGGCGTGGGGCAGATGGAATCCGCGCAGAGCGGGATGAACAGCGTGGCGTGGGATCTGAAAGCGCTGGCGGAGGCGGCCGCGGCGCGGGGAGTGGGATGCCCGTGGTGAATAGATATCGGGTCTGCCGTGGGCAGGCGGAAGGGTGTCAGTGAGCGGCAACTGGCGGAGTTGGACGATTTTGAGACGAGCAGCGCGTTTCGTGAAGTGGAGCGGCTGGTGATCCGCTATGCGCGGCGGATGACCGAGACTCCGGTGGAAGTGAGCGATGAGTTGTTTGCGCAACTGCGGAGCCACTTCAGCGAACGGCAGTTGGTGGAACTGACGTCAGTGATCGCGTGGGAGAACTACCGGGCGCGGTTCAATCATGCACTGGGGCTGGAGGCGCAAGGATTCAGCGAAGGGGCATACTGCGCGCTGCCTGTACAATCGTCAATGAATGGACAGAGGGGCTGAGTTCGAGCAGCACCGGGCGGCGTTATTCGGACTGGCGTACCGGATGTTGGGTACGGTGGCCGAGGCCGAGGATATGGTGCAGGAAGCGTATCTGCGCTGGGCAGGGGCGCGGGAAGAGGTGAAGAGTCCCAAGGCGTGGCTCATGGCAGTGGTGACGCGGCTTTGCCTGGACCATCTGCGATCGGCGCGCGTGCGGCGAGAGACGTATGTGGGTCCCTGGCTTCCGGAGCCGGCGCAGTTGGAGGCGCCGCCGGCTGACAAGGAGAGCATCACGTACGCGTTTCAAGTGGTGATGCAATCGCTGTCCGCTCCGGAGCGGGCGGTGTTCCTGCTGCGCGAGGTGTTCGTGGAGGATTACGCGGAAATTGCGGCCGTTCTGGAGACGACGGAAGCGAATTGCCGGCAGTTGTTGAGGCGCGCCCGGGAGCAGGTGGACGCAAAACGGGTGAGGTTTCGGGCTCCGGCCGAGCAGCAGAGGCGGTTGTTGGATGCTTTCTTACAGGCGTGCACGCGGGGGGATGTGGATGGCCTGATGGGGATGCTGGCGCAGGATGCCGTGTTGTACAGTGACGGCGGCGGGAAGGCGAGGGCAGCGATCCGGCCGATTCGCGGGGCGAATGCGATTGCGCGGTTCTTTGTAGGAGTTGCGAGGAAAGTTCCCGCCGGGAGCAGTGTGAGGCTGGCGCGCGTGAATGGGGAGGTGGTCGTGGTGGGGGAACTCGAAGGGCGCCCGTCGTTCGTGATGCAAATCGAGATGAGCGGGGAATTGATGGGAGCGGTATACCTGGTGGTGAACCCGGAGAAGTTGAATGGGGCGGGGAAGGGGCGATGGGAAACGGCGGTATGACGAGTGAAGCCGGTTCGAGCACGCGGCGCGGCGCTGTGATATAACCAACCTCATCGATCCGGAAGAGGACTATGAAAACCAGAGGATTCACCGTCAGCGCCGCATTCTGCGCGGCATTGTTTTTCACCACCGGGCTTGCCGCCCAACAGGCGCGGATTTACAACACGGCGAAACTGAAATTGCAAGCGGACAAGCAGATTTTCGGGGGGACCGTGCTGAGTTCGGATCCGGAGATCTATTGCGCGATGGCGAACGCCGGGTTCGACTATCTGTGGATCGAGATGCAGCACAGCCCGTTGACGTACCAGGAAGTGGCGCACATGATCCGGGCCTGCAAGGGAGCGCCGGCAATTCCCTTCATCCGGGTGCCGGACGCGACGGAGGGGGACATCCAGAAGGCGGTGGACATTGGCGCGCTGGGCATCATCATTCCGATGGTGGAGTCCGTGGAGAAGGTGAGGAACGCGGTGAAGTTCGCCAAGTATCCGCCGGTGGGGAAGCGCAGCCAGGGGAACGGGCAGTATGGCGTGTTGTGGGGCAGCGATTACCGCAAGACGGCGAACGACAACATCATGATCGTGGCGATGATCGAATCGCCGGCGGGGACAGCGATCGCGCAGCAGATTGCGGACGTGCCGGGCGTGGACGTGGTGTTCGTGGCAAGCACGGATTTGGGCAGCTTCTCGGGGCGCAAGCAGGGCGATCCGGAATACGAAGCCTACGTGACGAAGATCCACGACGTGGTGCTGCGGTCGGGATTGAAGCTGGGCGGGCCGCATGCGTGGAAGGACCGGCCGGGATTCACGTTCTTCCAATCGGCCGGTGAGGCGAGCCTGATCCGGTCGGGAGCGCAGATGGTGCTGGGCAGCGCGCCGATGGCGGGCGAGAAGAAAGGCGTGGCCCCGATCGAGGGGTCGGAGCACCACAAGTAGCTCAGACTGATTCCGTGGGGACCAGTGCGCCGTGCGAGGCGGGCGGGGGCGCTGGACATAATGAATTTCGCGGGGGCCGGTAGTGGGGGAGTATTGTGCCGTCCAGACGGGGCGGATGTAGTGTAGGATGTCTGGAAGGCACATGAAAGCGCAAACATTTCTCGGGGGCGTTGTTTTGGCTGCGCTGGCGGGGGGCTTGTGCGCGGAGGAGTACAAACCGGGCCCGGATTCGCAGCGCCAGGCGCGCGTTCCCAGGGGGACGGTGACGCAGCATCTTTACGGCGGAAACTGGTATCTGGCGAACCAGGAGATGTATTCGCCGCTCGAGTACGCGGGATATGAAGTGAAGTTCGTGTTGGGGACGGATGGTCACAACAGCAAACACGGGCCGGCGATTCAGCCGGACGGGTCGTTGGAACACAGTGCGCCGTTTTGCCGCTTGGAGACAACGGACCCATCCTCAATCAGCGGCGCGCAGATTTGCGGCCGGCCGGGACGCGTCGTGGGAATCATCAACAAGCCGCAGCCGGGCCCGCTATCGAACGTGGTGTTCGGCGGACCCGGCCTCGATATGCTCTATGTCACCGCGGGCGACAAGGTGTACCGGCGTCACCTGCGGCGTAAAGAGATCAACTCCTGGACAGTAGTAAAGCCTCCGCAACCCCGACTCTAACATGTGGGCCAAACTCCGGAAGTATAAGCGCTGGATCCTGCCGGGAGTGCTCCTGCTGCAGGCGATTCTGCTGTTTTCCAGGCTGGATCTGCTGTCGCTGTGGGGTGATGAGTTGTTCACGCTCGAGACGGTGACCAAGCCGCCGGCGCAGATGCTCGAAGTGTTGCGCGGGGACGTGCATCCGCCGCTGTACTACCTGCTGGTGCACGGCTGGATTCAACTGCCGCTGCCATGGGACTTGCCGGAGCGCATCCGGGCGTTTTCCGCGCTGTGCGTGCTGGCGACGACGGTGATGCTGGACGTCTTCTGGCTGCGGAGGATCAAGACGTACAAGCGGATGCTGGTGCTGGCGCTGTGGACGGTTTCTCCGGCGGTGATCCTTTATGGGCGCATGGGGCGTTCGTATTCGATGCAGGCGGCGGCGGTGGTGCTGGCGCTGTACCTGATGTGGCGGCTGCGGCTGATGCCGGGATGGGGCGCAATGGGGGCGGCGGCGGCGGGAACGTTGCTGACGCTGTATACGCACTATCTTCCCGGGATCGCGATCGTGTCGGCCTGTACGGCGGTGCTGCTAGTGGAGGCGGTGCGGGACGGGAAGTGGCGCGGTTTCGGACTCTGGATGGGATCGCTCGTGATTGTTGGAGTAGGGTATGCGCCGTGGATTCTGACGCTCGGGAACTCGATAGCGAAGTGGGGCGAGGCTAGCGGAATCTCGGCGCGATACGCGGTGTCGCCGGATCCGTGGGTGAGCCAGTTCGTGAAGGCAGGGTACACATTTGTTGCGCTGGCGTTCGGCGAATGCCTGCCGGTTTGGGCGGCGCCGCTTTGCGTGCTGGTGGTTCCGTTGCTCATCGTGATGCTGGCGCGGCTTCCAAAGAAGGGGGACGCGTTCACATGGCTGCTGCTGCTCTCGGCGGCGGTGGGGTATGTTGGCGCGGCGCGGTGGGTGAGCTATCCATTTATCGCCGCGCGACTGCTCTGGGTGTTGCCGTTCTTCTGGCTATGGATGGCGACCAACACGGATGTAGCGCGGTGGCGGCGGTGGGCGCTGTACCTGCTGTTGTTCGCCGATGATGCCTCGCTGCTGAGCTATTACCGGGTGGACAATTTCCTGAACAAGGGGTACGCGTCGCCGCTTCGGGAGATGGCGGCTTCGGTGCATGGCGGGATGGTGATCGCCGATACCTACAACACGGACTTCCGGACGTTCGCCTGGTATGTGGGGAAAGCGGCGGAAGTGCGGTTCGCGGATGCGTCGGCAGCGGGGCGGATTCGGGAAGAGGCGCAGGCGCGGCAGACAGTGTGGGTGCTGCGGAACACGCACGACATCTCTCCCGGGAAACTGGTGACGCAATTGGAAGCCGCGGTGTGTGAGGGGAGGCGAGTGTCGCGTCATGAGTACCTGCCGTACGCGGACTGGCAAAAGGAGGTGATGCGGGCGATGGGGATTGCGGCGCCGCCGGCGTATTTTCTGGAGTTGACGGAGTGTAGCCGGAGGTGAGCGCGTGGCGGGGGAGAGATCATCCCCTGTCACGCGCGCGCAGGAAACTACCAAGGCAAGCGCCGCGCCTATCAGGATGGCTGTCGCAGGCTCGGGAACCTCCGGGGAGAGTTCCACGTTATCCCGATAGCCTTGCCATAGTGGTCATTGTCATATTCCTCTGTGTTTTGTAACTGAGTTGTTTGCGATTGGCGCGGCAACGAACCACGGCCGCGGTTGTTTTCGCTTCAGAACTGAATGCGGATATCGATCTCCATGCACGGCTGTCCGGTCGCGAAATTGGATGTGTCTCCCCGCGTGCCAGTCATGGTTCCGAACGTGTATGGACTGTTGGCGTTGTACACCGAATTCGGCTGGTTGAACGAAGGCTGCTTCAGCGGCAGGTTCATCATGTCCAGCCGGCTGATAACCCGTACGCGCTCGCGAATCGACCAACTCTTGCTGACCGACACCTGCATCCAATTCGCCCCCGGCCCTTCGAACATATTCCGCCCCAATGTGCCTGTGGTGAACGCCGAAGGATAGCCGAACGCGCTGAATTTCAAATAGGGCAGTTGGGCCCGATTGTCCGACACTGGGAACCTGTTCGGCCCGATGGTCCAGTCCTGTACTACCGCCAGCTCCATCGGCACGAGCGCGTTTGGCCGGTACGAGCCTTGCGGAAGGTAATTGTACGGGCTCCCGGAGTAAGTAACCGTAGTCGGCAGACCCGTCTCGAACTGCTGGTTCCAGGTTGCCTCCCAGCCGCCTACAATTCCGTTCACGATGCCGCCCCTGTTCAGCAGCCGGCGTCCTCGCCCAATGGGGAATTCATACGTCAGGATGCTCGTAAAATGGTGGCGGATGTCATAACCCGCCCGGGCTTTCTCCAATTTGCGGTTGTAATAGGTGACGCCGCCGGCTCCGCCGTCAGCGTCGCTTTCGTCTATCGTTTTGGCCCAGGTGTAGAAGGACGTCCAAGTCAGGCCGTGAGAATAACGCTTCTCCACTCTCATCGTCCCCGCATGGTGTGTGTTGTGGCCGAAGTTGGAGTACAGGTTGATGTTCCCGAACTGCGGGTACGGTTTGTAGTTCTGCTGGTTCTGGAAAATCTGCGTCAGGACAGTAGGATTCGTCGAGATGTTCAACGGAATGACATTAATGTTCCAACTGTTCAGCAGTTTCACTCCGGCCGTTCCCTGGTAGTTCAGTTCCAACAGCCAGGTGGGCGACAACTGGCGCTGGAGGCCGGCGGACCAGTTCATCACATATGGCGTGCGCATGTTCGGGTCATACCAGGACACATTTCGCGCGCTGTAATTCGTACCCACATACGGCACACTGCCGTTAGAACTCACCGGGTAGTTGACTGCCGGCGTGTTCGACAGCACGAATGCGTGCCGCGGATCTCCGGGTGGAGACTGCACGTTCACTGTAGCCTGGTACTCCTCGAAGTTTTGTCCGACGTCGGTAGCCCCCAAATCCGGGTTCATGATCCCGAATGACGAACGGAACACCCACGTCGGGCGGAAATTCCAGGCCAGGCCGAGACGAGGCTGGAAGTTGTTCAAGTCCTTGCGGGCCAACTGGCCTTTGGGATGCATGAGTGCTCCCGGTCTTCCTGTCAGTGCATCGGTTGCCGCCGGGTCGAATTGAGACTGCTGTCCGTACTTGGTAGAGAATGGCGACTCATAATTCCAGCGCAGCCCGAGGCTCAGCGACAGTCCGCGCTTCACCTTCCAGTCGTCCTGGAGGTAGAAGGCATGTTGCCACCATCGAGGCAGCCACGAGCCGAAATTCTGCGAGAATTGCGCACTCCCCACCGTGCCCAGCAGAAAGGAAGCAAACGTGTTGCCGGTGTTGGCTGTAAACGGCGCTTCCGTGCCCGAAAAGGTATAACTCCCGCCGGGCAGCGCCATCGGCACGGCGTTGTAGCGCGTTCGCATCAACTCGTACCCCATCTTCAGAGTGTGCGTTGCGATGATTTGCGTAAAGTTGTCCTGGAACGTGAAATCTTCCCCCACCTGCGCTTCTTTCGTCAGGGAAGTGATCCGATACGGGGGAAGATTGAACAACGGGAACGTCTCATCGGAAACGTTGGCCATGCCCAGTTTCTTCCCCCAACCCTGTCCGTAGCTCAGACTGTTGAGAGTGTAATGCCGCCGGGAGTAGCCCAGCCGGATCTCATTGAATCTGCCCGCTCCGAGGAGCAGCGTGTCATTGAATGCGATGTTGATGAGGTCGATCGGGATTGTCTGGGAGTTGTAGTCCAACAACTCCCACGCGAATTCGGGGTACTTCTGCGCCCGGTCGGCCCGGTGGCGAGCGTGCGAATACCTGCCGAAGATCTTATGATTCGGTGAGAACTGGTGGTCGATCTTCTCATCCCATCGGATGCGTTTGATCGTCTTCGGGCCGTCCGCGGCGAGGTTGTTCACCGGACCCGTCCTGGTCATCGTTCCGGGAACATTCGGCTTTACAAACGGATTGTTCGACAGGAAATTTTTGGCCACCGGGTCGAACCGGCTGGGCGCAATCTGGTTATTCGGAATGGGATCCCGCACCCATTTGCCCGTTGCGTCCTGACGCGTCGTGAAAGGATCGTAGAGGGGGAGGCCCATTCCGCCGAATGAGAAGTCGCCGTTGAGCATTTCCGCGCTCGGCACCGTATACCGAAGTCCCGTCTCGCCGGCGTGCTCCAGATGGATCGCATAGGCCGACAGCCAGAACGTCTTGTTTCTTCCGTCGTACAGTTTGGGAAGCACCACCGGCCCGCTCGCGGTGGCGTCGATGAATTGGAGCCTTACAGGACTGATGTTTGGCGCCTGCTGGAGGTAGTACCGGTGGATGAACTTCCCGTCCATGATCCGATCTTCGAAGGAGCCGTGCAGTTCGTTAGTTCCGGACTTGAACACGAGCGACAGCGACCCTCCAGCCGAGTGCCCTATTTCCGCGGACATACCCGTTGTAGTGACCTTCGCCTCCTCGACGGCGTCAAGGACGCTGTGAATGGAGTCGTTGACTCCGAAAGCGGAGCCAGTCCCAGGCTGTTTTCCGCTTACTCCGTCCAGCGTATACCCGATCGACCGCTGGCGCTGCCCCATCACGTGATAGCCGGCGCTGCCTGAGGCCTCCGGAAAGTAGAGCAGCAGCTTGTTGGCCCGCTTCTGCGCTACCGGGAGCGCCAGTATGGTCTGGCTTCCGATGATGGAGCCAGCCGTCGCGTTCTCGGTTGCCAGCAGAGGAGCCGCAGCCGTCACAACCACCTGCTCGGAGGTTGCGCCAACTTCCAGCACGATGTCTACACGGGGCGTCTCGGCTGTCCGCAGCACGATGCCTTCTTGTACGAAACGCTTGAATCCCGCCGCGTCCACCGTGATGCGGTAGGAACCCGGACGCAGGTATGGAACGTAGTAGTCACCCTCCCCGTTAGACTTGACCTCCGTCCGGAAGGCCATATCTACGTTGACCACCACGACCAGCGCGTCCGGGACTCTCGCGCCAGTGCTGTCGGTGATCGTGCCGACCAGGGTCGCCGCCCCGGTCTGCTGCGCGTTCACACTCCTGAAGGGAATCGCGAACAAAAGCAGCGCGGCCAGGAACGTCAGGTAACGCGGGCTCTCGTGTGTATTGCCGCTCGTGTAGGCAGGAAATGGTTCAGACTGGGATGGCATGCTTTGCGCCTCCATTGCCTAGGGGCATATGCCCTCGGGTAAGGGCATGCGCTCGCTGTTTACCGTTGCGGACGCTATGTCCCGTTCCAGGATCGCGCCCGCTGAATTCAGCAACAAGGTACTTTGGCCAACTCTCGGGTCGGGAGGGAGCATATCATCGAACCGGGAAGGGGACAAGACCTGTTGATCCGAAATTTGATCCGAAATTGTGTCAATCCGGAATGCTGATCGGCAGTCTGAAGAGAGGCAGTCCCGGTCAGCACGGGATTCAGAATGCGGATATAATCACCGCAATATCGATAGCGAAGGAGTCCACGTATGCGTGCGCTCGCACTGTTGTTCCTCTCCGCCTCCAGCGTCCTGGCGCAGACCGCCTCCACTCAAATCCTCGGCCTGGTCACCGATTCCACGGGTGCGGTCATCCCTGGCGCGACTGTCACCGCAAAGCGAATGGAGACCGGCGACGTGCGGACCACCGCTTCGAACGAGACGGGAAACTACATCTTCCCCCTTGTCGATTCCGGGACGTATGAGGTGAGTTGCGCTGCAACCGGTTTCAAGTCTGAGGTGCGCCGCGGCGTACCCCTCGAGTTGAACCAGAAAGCGCGCATCGACTTTCAGATGCAGGTGGGTCAGGCCGCGGAAACCATCGAAGTGACTTCGGCCATACCGCTGCTGAAGACGGAAGACGCCACACTCGGCTCGGTGGTGGATCAGAAGCGCATCATCGAATTGCCGCTGAACGGCCGCAACTTCGCCCAGGCGGCGACTCTCATGCCCGGCGTGGTCTATGGCTCGGCGCGCATGGGCGTGGACGGGAACCAGACCATCGGGACGCGCGCCATGCCCGGTCAGATTGTCGGGATTTCCGCCAATGGCCAGCGCGACGCGAACCAGAACATCACGCTGGACGGAGTCTCCGCCACGGACGGGTTCAAATCCGCCATGCTGTTTGTTCCGTCGCTCGAGGCAATTCAGGAGTTCAAGATCCAAAGCGCCGTGTACTCGGCCGAGTACGGAATGAACTCCGGGGCTCAAGCCAACGTTTCTATTCGAAGCGGCACGAACCAGTTCCATGGAACCGCCTTCGAGTTTCTTCGCAATGACGCGCTGGATGCCCGCGGGTTCTTCCTGGCCCCGAGCCAGCCGAAGAACAAGCTGCGCCGGAATCAGTTCGGTGGCGTGTTTTCCGGACCAGTCAGGAAGGACAAGACATTCTTCCTGGTGAATTACGAAGGCCGCCGCGAGGTGCGCGCCACTCCTGCCCGCATGACTGTTCCCACGGTCGCGATGCGCAACGGAGACTTTTCCGAGATCATACAACCGGGGAACCGGTGGTATCCGCGCGATGCCAATCCCGCCGCTACACGGGCCATCCGCCTCCCTGGGGACTCGACGCCGTTTCCCGGGAATATCATCCCCCGGAGCCTCCTGAACCCTGTCTCCTTGAATATCCTGACGTCGAAGACCGGGAGCCCGCTCCCGGAAGGCGGATTCATGCCTCTTCCCAACTTCGACGCGCAGGCAGCGGCCGCCAACTCTGTCATCAACTATGTAGGAACGGCCGACCAGGTGCTCAACTCAGACCAGGTGCTGGGCCGTGTGGATCATCGCTTCAATGACAACCACCGCCTGTTTGCCCGCTACGTCATCGTTCCCTCCACGTGGATCAACGACCCTCTGATGCGGCCGATGGGGTTCACATCGGAATTCCGCGCGCAGAACATCGGGGTTGGCTATTCCTGGATGATCAGTCCTGTCATGCTGAATGATCTGCGAGTAGGGTACAACCGCATCCGCGCCGACCAGGTTGCTTTGCAGACGGGCACGAACTTCACCCACCGCGATCTGGGGCTCGACATGCGCGTCACGGGCGATGGGAATCGCACACTTACCCCCCGGGAGGAAGGACTGCCGAATATCAGCATCACCAGTTTCGCCTCCACCGGTTCCGGCAATGTCACCTTCAACACGAACGAAACATCGGAAGTGGCGGACTCGCTGGCCATCAACCATGGGCGGCATAACTTCAAGTTCGGCGGACAGTGGCGCAACAGCCCGGTTGTGAACGCGGCCTCCAATCTGCCGCGAGGACAGCTCACGTTTACAGGGAATATTGTAGGCATCCCTGATGCGATGGCGGCATTCATGCTTGGCATTCCACTGAACGCCAATTCCGCGGAAGGCGTACCGAACAACGACATTCATCAGCAGAAGTTCGGGTTGTACTGGCTTGACGACTACAAGGCAACCTCGCGGCTGACCATCAACTACGGCGTTCGCTGGGATTGGTTCGGCGCCGTTACGGATGTGGGGGGACGCATCCGCAATCTATCCTTCGCGGATAGCGACATGCAGACCATCAACGGGGTGCGCTATCCCATGCTTGTTCCCAATCCCCTCGTGCCGCAGGCTCTTTACGACATCAATTGGAAGCAGATCATGCCGCGGTTAGGCATCGTCTATCGCGTGCACGACCGGACGGTGCTCCGCCTGGGCTCGGGATTGTTCTACTCCCCACAGCAGACGAACAACTTCAACATCCTGGGGTTGAATCCGCCGCTTTCGGGATCCACTGTCTTCCAGAACGACACCAACAAGCCGACTGCTACGATTCAGAATCCCTTTGCCGGTTCGCCGGTCGGGGGCGGCCCGGCGGCGATTGTGATGCTCGGCTATCTGAAAGCCGATCACGGCAACCGGTCGATGTATCTCAACAACAAGATCTGGCAATGGACGATGGAGATCGAGCGCAGTTTCGGACAGAACTTCGTCACGGGCATTGCTTATGCCGGCAGCGCAGGCTCGAACATCGACATGCCGGTGATGAACTTCAACAATCCGGATCCGGCCCCCGGCAACGTACAGGCCCGGCGGCCAATCCAGTATTACGTGGATTCCCGCAACCCATCCACGCTCCTGCCTCTGGGTACGGTCCGGAAGCTCGAATCGTGGACCAGTTCGAACTACCACGCGCTGCAAGCGCGCGCGGAGAAGCGATACTCTCACGGGCTGACGTTTAACGCCTCCTTCAACTTCCAGAAGGCGATGTCCATAGGCTACGGTGTGAATGAAGGCGGGCCGTTCGGCAACTCCTATACACAGGATCCGCGCGACCGCCTCGCCGACTACGGCCGTTCTCAAATCGACCAGCGGTTCCGCTTCGTCTTCTCGCATGTCTGGGAGATCCCCTGGATGCGCGAGGCGAAGGGTCCGGCGGGGTGGGTTCTCGGCGGCTGGGCCGTCAACGGAATTATCCAGCTCACGTCGGGCTTGCCGGTGACGGTCTCCCAGACAGGCGATTCGCAGAACACCGGAGCATCGTCTTTTCAGCGGCCGCACATCGCCGCGGGCCAGAAAGTGGATCGCGCTTTCGACGGGCGATCCATTGACCAGTGGTTCAACACTTCGGCGTTTGTGCGGTCGAAATGCGACGGCTGCGCCGGAGAGGGCATTTATCTGGGTCCGAAGGGTTACGGCAACGCCGGAGTGTCGCTTTTCGATGCGCCTGCCAACAAGACGTGGGACTTCGCTCTGTTCAAGGAATTCAAGCCGCGGGAAGGGCATCGCATCCAGATTCGCTGGGAGTCGTTCAACTTTCTCAATACGCCGCAATTCAGCGCGCCGTCGCGTTCTCTAGGCTCGGCGGATTTCGGACGCATCACCTCCACCATCATCAACAACAGGGAGATGCAGTTCGGTCTGAAGTACCTCTTCTGAGCGCTGACTGTGGGGGCGGCGTTCTGCAACAATATGGAGGACTCGAGCCAAAGTCCATGCGCCTGAACCTTCCGATTGTCATCAGCGTCGCCTTGCCCGCGCTTTTCGCGCAGCCGGCGCTTCTCGAAAACGCCGGTACAGCCAAGGACCCCGCGATCTCGGCCGATGGCCGCCGGGTTGCGTTCGTCTCGGATCGCGATGGATCGGGCATCGAACACCTCTGGGTCCGGCCGCTCGCCGGCGGCGATCTCCGCCAACTGACCTCGGGCAGGCACAACGATCGCGAACCGGCGTTCTCGCCTGACGGGCGCACGCTGGCCTACGTGAGCGAAGAAAACGGCGGGGGAATCTACCTGATCCCGGCGGCAGGGGGGAAGCCGCGCCTGTTCGCGCAAGGCGGGCGCCGTCCGCGATTTTCTCCGGATGGCCGGCGGATCGCCTATTGGGTTGCGTCCCAATCCGGCGCCGGATTGTTTGAAGGCGAAGTTGTGGCGAGAAAGAACCGTCCGCTTCATGCGGGATTCCACTCGGCGAAGGATCCGGTTTGGTCGCCGGACGGCAAGCGCCTGATCTTCGCGGGGTGCAGGACGCCCTCGACGGAGAGTTGTGACTGGTGGGTGAGCGACACAAGTAGCGAGCCGGTGGCGATTGGCGCCGCCAGGATTTTCCGGGAACATCACCTGGATGGCCAGCCAAGCCCTGACCTCTGGCTTTCCAGTGGGAACACGATCGTCTTCACGGCAAGGAGCGGCGAGAACACGCGGCTGTGGACTCTCCGCATCGCCGCGGATCCGTGGCGCGTGGAGGGCAGCGCCTGGCGGCTGACCTCTGGCGAGCAGGATGAGCGCACGCCGGCTGCCGGCCCCGACGGGCGCGTCCTGTACGCCATCCGCACGCAGAACATCGACATCTGGAGCCTGCCGCTCGATGCGGATAGCGCTGCGCCGCGTGGCAGACTGGAGCGATTGACGAACGATCCTTCCATTGACCAGCGCCCGAGCCTGTCGCGGGATGGCAAGAGGATCGCCTGGGAAACAAGCCGCGGCGGGAATTTCGAGGTTTGGGTGAAAGATCTGGTTTCGGGAAGGGAACGGGGCATTACCAGCGGTCCGCTGAGGGAACACATGCCGGCGCTTTCGCCGGACGGCTCGAAGCTGGTCTACGACGCGCATGATGGCGAGAAGGTGACGATTTTCGAATCCGCCTTCGAGGGCGGAGAACCTGTCAGAATCCGTGAGGAGAACGTTGGCCAAGGGTCCTTTCAATGGACCGAACAAGGCGACACGGTACTCCATTTTCACCGGGAGCCGCCTGGGACCGTGGGCCTCATGAACCTGGCGAGCCGGAAACGCACGGTGCTGCTGCGGCACTCGAAGTTCAATCTGTCCATCGCGGATGCCCGTCTATCCCCCGATGGGGGCTGGATCGCGTTTCCCGTCCCTGTTGCCCCGCACCGTTCGCGGCTTGCAGTCGCGCGGGTTTCCCCGGCGGCAATCGACAACGAGCAGAACTGGACCTACGTCGCTCCGGAAACGGTCAACACTTCTCAGCCGGAATGGTCGCCCAATGGCAGATGGTTGTATTTCCTCTCCGACCAGACTGGCAGCCTCGCGGTGTTCGCCCAGCGTCTATCCGATGGAAAGAATCCTGAGGGAGCGCCGAAGGCTATCCTCCAATTTCCCGATGCCGGCCTGACCATCGCGGAAATGCGGCCGCGCGATATCGGATTGACTCTCGCGCGGGATAAGCTGGCTTTGGCGGTGGCGAAGTACAGTTGGGCGATCTGGTCCGTGCGGCCTTAAGGAAAGACATGAACACACTCACACGCCGGCAGTCGATGATGGCCTTCGCGGGGTTGGCAGAGACCCGCGGGCCGGTTTTTGATGCGCACGTCCATATCTGGACAGCCGACAGCGCGAAGTATCCCATGGCGCCGGGGACGGATCGAACAAAGATCCTTCCTCCGGCATTCACCGCGGAGGAGTTGTTGAAAAATGCGCGGCCCTCGGGCGTGACCATGATCAATCTTGTGCAGATGACGTGGTATGGATTGGACCACCGCTACATCCTGGACATGATCCGGAAGCATGCGGGAACCTTCGTGGGCACGGGCATCGTTCCCGCTGTGACGGACGCCACGCTTCCCAGCCCGGACGCTACGATGGTCGAACTGTCCAAGGGCGGCATCTATGCCTTCCGTCTGCTGGGAAAACAGAGAGCAGCAGGTGCGGGAGTGCGGTGGATGGACCATCCAGGCTACGAAAAGATGTTCACCGCCGCCGCGGCTCACAACCTCGCGCTGAGTTTCCTCATGGAGCCGCAGGATCTTCCGGAGTTGGACCGGATGTGCGCGGCGCACCCCGAGGCTCCGGTGATCATCGACCATCTCTGCCGCATCGGCGCGGCGGGTCCGATTCACGATGAAGATGTGACGGCTCTGTGCCGGATGGCGCGGCATAAGCGGGTGATGATGAAGATCGGCGCATATTACGCACTGGGCGCGAAGCGCGAGCCATATACGGATCTGCTGCCGATGATCCGGCGAGTGGTCACCGCTTTCTCCCCCGAGCGCTGCATGTGGGAAAGCGACTGCCCCTATCAGGTGCAGAAGCCGCACAACTACGCGGCGTCGGTGGCATTGATTCGAGACCATGCGGATTTTCTCAACGCAACGGACAAAGCGCAGATTCTTTTCGGAACGGCGCACGGCTTTTTCAAGCGATCGCGATAGTCCTGGAAGATAGTCCTGGAAGATTGCGGGCGCTCCGCTGCTTGTAGAACAATAGGCAGGATGTTTCGCCTGACAATTGTGCTCACCCTGGTTGCGGCCGCGAATGCCGCCGATTGGCCGGTCTACGGGGCCGATGCCGGCACCAGCCGGTATTCGGCGCTCAAGCAGATCAACGCAGGGAATGTACACAATCTGAAGGCGGCCTGGACATTCCACACAGGCGATAAGACCGAGCGGCCGGCGACTCAGATGCAGTGCACGCCGATTGTGGTGGACGGCGTGATGTATGTGACCAGCCCGCAATTGAAGGTGATCGCACTGCGCGCGGCCACGGGCGAGAAACTGTGGAGTTACGATCCGTTTGCCGGGTTGGACGATGACCGGCCGCGCGGGGTGAGCCGCGGCGTATCCTACTGGTCCCGCGGCAAGGATAAGCGAATCCTGTTCACCTACCGTGCGCGCCTGGTGTCGCTCGACGCGGCCACGGGAAAGCCCGATGCCGCGTTTGGCGACAACGGGCAAGTGGACCTGACGCAAGGCTTGGACCGCGACATCACGGGCCTCGCCTACTACGTCACCACGCCGGGCGTCGTGTACGGGGATCTGCTCATTCTCGGGTCCACCACCGGCGAAGGTCCGCGGCCGTCCGCGCCCGGGCACATTCGCGCGTTCGACGTCAGGTCCGGCAAGCAGAAGTGGATTTTCCACACGATCCCTCACCCGGGAGAGTTCGGCTACGAAACATGGTCACGGGATTCCTGGAAGTATAGCGGCGGGACAAATGTTTGGGGCGGCCTCACGCTCGATGCCAGGCGCGGTCTGGTATTTCTTGCTACCGGCTCACCGACGTTCGATTTCTACGGCGGTGACCGCGTCGGCAACAACCTGTTCGGCAACTCCGAGGTGGCGCTCGATGCCAACACCGGGCGGCGTGCGTGGCACTACCAGGTGGTCCATCACGACGTGTGGGATTACGATCTGCCAACCGCGCCCTCACTGGTCACGCTGCGGCGTGACGGCCGGCCGGTTGACGCGCTGGTTCAACTATCGAAGATGGGGTTTGTGTTTGTATTCGATCGTGTGACCGGAAAGCCGCTGTTCCCCATGGAAGAGCGCCCGGTGCCGGCCTCCGATGTGCCGGGAGAGGTTCTCTCGCGCACGCAGCCGTTTCCTTTGAAGCCGCCGCCACTCAGCCGGCAGCGGCTCTCAGAAGATGATCTCACCGATATCACGCCCGCCAAGCGCGCTTACATTCTGGAGCGTTACCGTAAGCTGCGGGCAGGCAATATTTATACCCCGCCGAGCATTCAGGGCACGCTGATCTATCCGGGATTCAATGGCGGAGTGAATTGGGGCGGGGGATCGATTGATCCGGAAAACGGCCTGCTCTTTGCAAACAGCAATGAGAGCGTGAATTGGATGACGCTGAAGAAGGCGGCAGCCGGCGCGGGGTACACCTTCGATTTTCAGGGCTACACGCAATTGCTCGATGACGAAGGCTACCCATCGATGAAGCCGCCGTGGGGCTGGTTGACGGCGGTTGATCTGAACTCCGGTGAATTCCGCTGGCGCGTCTCCTTCGGGGAGCATCCGGAACTGACGGCTCGAGGCATTCCGCCCACGGGCACGACGAACTTCGGAGGATCGATCGCCACGGCGGGAGGCCTCGTGTTTATCGGCGCGACGCAGGACCACAAGTTCCGGGCATTTGACTCGCGCAGCGGCAAGGTGCTTTGGGAGACGCAACTGGAAACCGGCGCGTATGCCACGCCGTGCACGTACGAGATTGGCGGCAAGCAATATGTGGCGGTTGCTGTTGGCGGCGGGCGATGGAAGAGCCCTGCCGGTGATTCTTTCGTGGCTTTTGCGCTCCCATGATTCTCCTGTATTTGATTCTGATTGGCGCCGCGATGGCGCAGAATGAGCCGCGTCCGCCCGTGGGCTCTTCGCCGGCGCAGCCGTTGCCCTTCAGCCACCGCGCCCATGTGAGCATCGGGCTGAAATGCGTCGAGTGCCACCAGACCGCGGCCACGGCCAACGCGGCGGGAATGCCTTCGGTGGATTTCTGTATGCGGTGCCATGTCGCCGTCAGGAAAGACAGCCCTGCTATCGCGACGCTTGCGCAACATCAGAAGGACAGGAAGGCGGTGGAGTGGGTCCGGCTATACCGTCTTCCCGATTTCGTCTATTTCTCTCACCGCCGCCACCACACGAAGGCGCAGATCGCATGCGCGGCGTGCCACGGCGAAGTTGCCGCGCAAAGTGTCCTATTGAAGGAAAAGTCGATCGCAATGCCGGCCTGCCAGGCGTGTCATGACGCCAGGAAGGCAAACAACAACTGCGATGCCTGCCACGATCCGCACCCCGGTTAGACGACGCGATACTTGTCGAGAGCCTTCTGGTCCAGCGTAACTCCCAACCCAGGCTTGGTTGGGATCTTGTAGAAACCGCCTTTCTCCACGGTGAACGGCTCCTCGACGATGTCATCCTCGCCGATGTGGGTCAGGCTGATGCAGAACTCGACGTTGGGAAGGGCTGAGCATTGATGGGCCTGGAAGACCTGCGAAATCCCGGAATAGAGCCCGTTCTCCACCCACAGATTCTGGCCGGTGAGCCGGCAGAGGTCGGACTTCTCGCTCAGCGCCGGCCCCCACTTCCAGTCCTCCACGACAAAGGCGTCGCAGAGAGACTCGAGGAGGAAACTGCGGACGTCCACCGCTTCATAGTGGACCGCGAGACGGAACGGCAGGCCGCGGCGGATCTGCCGGTAGCCCACCAGATCTTCGTGCGCGATGGGCTGCTCGATGCCTTTCACCTGCTCGAACCGGCGGAGCGAATTCATCACGGCCAGAGCCTTGCCGGCTGAGCCGAAGCTGCCGTTGGCATCGAGATAGATCTGGTAATCATGCGGCACTACGGCCGTGACCGCGGCCATCTGCTCCACCGGGTCTTCATAGCGCCGGGTCTTGATCTTGTGCACCTCATATCCGAGTTCGACTCCCCGCTTGGCCTCGGCGGCCAGCAGCGACGGCCGGAGGCAGTGGCTCCACCATGTTGCTTGAACCGTGGGCCGCGGCTGGGGAGAGAAGAGCTTGCAGATGGGCACGCCGCCCGCCTGCGCCACCAGATCGTAGATGGCGATCATGACGCCGGGAGTGAGCGCGCCGCTGTGGAGGAATTCATAGGCCGGCCGGCCCTTCATGGCGGACAGGTGAGAACGCGGATCGTCCTTGGATTCACCCAGGCCCACCAGTCCCTCGTCGGTGTGGATCCTGACGATCCAGGGGCGATAATCCGGCCTGTCGATGTTTTCCCGGCGGTAATTTTCGTGCATGTTGTCACGCACCCGATCGTTGAAGGGGATGCGCAGGCCGAAGGCTTCGACGCGGGTGATCTTCAGTTTGGCGCTGGGCGCGGCTGCCGGGGCATATGCGGCGCTGAGGCCGAATCCAAGCGCCGGGGCGTTTCTGATCCAGTTGCGGCGATTCATGGCTTTCCTCCTTTAGCGCACGCGGTACCTGTCGACGGCGTCATCGTCGACCGTTACACCCAACCCGGGTTTCTGCGGGATGTCATAGAGCCCGTCCTTCATCACGAAAGCCTCTTTGACCAGGTCGTCTTCAGCGGTAACCGCGGCGTTGATGGTGAATTCGATTCCCGGATAGGCTGCCGCCTGATGAGCCTGCACGGCGAGGCCGATGCCGGACCAGCAACTGCTCTCGTCCCACAGGGGGATGTGGTACATCTGGGCGAAGGCGCTTTGCCCGGCAATGGTTCGCCCAAGGGTGGGACTGGCGCTGATGTGCACATCCAACAATCCTTCGCGCGCCGCCAGCATCGGGTTCACCAGCCCCCAGTGTTCGGCGAGCCGGAGCGGTATCTTGCCCTTGAGTTGGCGGTATTCCTCCGTGCTGCGCACGGGCGATTCAATGCCGAAATACCCGGGAAATTCGGCCAGTTTGGTGGCGAAATGCAAGGTGCGCGCCACCGACCCCCAGCAGTGGTTCGCGTCGCCCCACACTCTGTAATCCGACGGCACGGAAGCGAAGATAGCCTCGGCCTGCTTGACGGGGTCTTCCCACATCCGGATTTTCACTTTGTGAACACGGTAACCCTGGCTTGCTCCGAGCTTGGCTTCCCGCGCCAGGATGTCCGGCGGATAGCTGAGACTCCAGTAAGCCTGCACAATGTGCTTTTTCGGATTCGGGGAGAGCAGCCGGCACACGGGGAGCCCCGTAGCCTTGCCGAGCAAGTCATAGATCGCCGTCTGCGAGCCGCCGAGACCGTCGTTGTAGAAAAACTCCCACGGCGAACGCCCCACCATGCTCTTCACGACAGCTTCATTGCCGCCTTCACCAATGCCCATCAAGCCTTCATCGGTGTAGAGCTTGACCACGGTGTGCGGCGAGTGGGGAACGTCCATGTTTTCGCGGCGCCAATTGAGGATCGCGATGTCCCGCAAACGTTCGTGCCAGGGAACGTGAGTGCGGATCATCTCATAGCGGCTGATGCGCATTGTGGCGACACTGGCCGGGCTGGCCGCGGCAATCTGATAAGCGGGACTGCCCGCGCCAAGAGCCGCTCCGGCTTTCGCCAGATAATCGAGCAGCTCGCGGCGGTTTGGTCTTGGCATGATAAGTCTCCTTTCCCCGCGCTTCACTTGCATTCGCTCTGTGTGTATGCAAGAGCCTATCACGTTGGATGGGTGGTAGTGTGAGGCGCGCGGTTCGCAGTGGGCACTGTGCGAGGTTAGAGGAGTTCCAACGCGGTTTCGACGGGCCGGCACGGACGCACGCCTTTGGATGAAGCAACTACAGGACGATTGAGGAGCACGGGATGTTGGGCCAGGTAGCCGGCCAGTTGGGCATCTGTCCATTTCGGGTTGGCCAGGTCGAGTTCGGCGTAGAGCTTTTCCTTCGTGCGGAGGAAAGCCCGCGCGCCCAGGCCCGAGCGCGCGATGAGGGCCTTCCATTGCGCGGCGGTGGGAGGGGTTTTCAAATACTCCACAATCTCAGGCTCGACGCCCCGTTCGCGAAGCAATGCGAGAACCTTTACCGAAGTGCCGCACTTGGGATTGTGGTAGATGGTGACCGATGGCGTGGACATGGAATTATCTTACCCTCCGTGCGGCTTATTGGACCTGCGGATAAAGGGCGATGGTTTCGCGAATGAGCTTTTCGGCCGCGCCCACGTCATAAGGGGTGCGTTCCACTTCGTAGCCGCCGTATGGATATTCCGATTCGACGGGCATGTAGTCTCCACCCTTGCCGCTCGAATAGCCGCAAAACATGGTGACGGAGAAGGGAGAGGCTTTCTTGACGGTCGCGCCGATGCCGGAGAAGGGTTCGCCGGGCATGGCGACGAGGGCCATGCCGCCGATGCGGAGAATCTGGACATCCACCTGGACGGGTGTGGGGTCGTACGGGCGTTGCCACTTGAGGAGGAGGTCGTGGAAGCGGCGCCAGCGGGCTTCGGCCTGGTGCTTTTTCCAGGGATCGCCGGATTGGCGGGCCGGCTCGAGCTCTTTTTCCGCCGCTTCCACGCGGCGGAACATTTCGCCGATTTCCTGGGCAGTGTAGCGGCGCGGAGGCAGATCGAGCCTCTTGCTTACGAACTTGAGGGTGGAGTCGCGAGGACCCTCGACGCGCCACGGTTGCTTGGCTGCGAAGGCGGTGGATTCGACGAAGCCCTCGAAATGCGGGACGCGGCGCGTGGTTTCCACTTGCAGGGCGAGGGCGGCTGCCTGATGGCCGAGGATGCGTCCGAGGCGGTGGGCGACGCTGAGATCGCCGGTGCCCCATTCAACAGGGCCCTGATCGCCGGCAGCGCCCTGGAAGAAGAGGCAGAGTGCGCCGGGCATGGCCTGTTCGACGGTCTTCCGCATCATTCCGACCCAGTCGGGAGAGATCATCTTGTTCTCGTAGGTGAGGACGATGCCGTGGCACGGGTAGTTGACGAGGACGGCGTAGGGGTTGCCGTTGCTGTCGTCGATGCGGATGACGATGAGATCGCGATCGAGAGGACCATCGGGGTTGCGGCCGACGGCGGCCGGCCCCTGGCGGGTGGCGCGCATGCGGCGGTTGATGTTGATCGTGCCGGCGCCTCTTGCGCCCCAGGCGTGGACAGGGCGGAGATTTTTGTACGCCTCGACGACGGCGGCGGTGATGCGGTCAGAAAGAAGAGTGTGGTAGGCGGCCATCATCTTCTCATAGGGCTTGGGATCGACGCCGAGGGGGCCTTTTTCGCGCTGGAACATGGGTCCGGAATGCGTGTGGGTAGCAGCGAGCCGGATGTGGCCGGCGGGGATGCCGGTGGCGCGGGCGATGCGTTCGTGGATGTCCTGCATGCCGTTGAGGAGGAGGATGTCGATGTCGACCATGACGAACTTTTGTTTGCCGTCGGAGAGCACGAGTGCGGTGGCGGCCATTCCGGCAGGGTCGATTCCGATGGCTTCGACGTGAGTTTGCGATCCCCAGTTGAGGTGCGGGATTCCGATGGGCGGAGTGATATCCGTGCGGGCAACTCCGGCGAGGAGGCCGGAGGGTTTGCTGTTCCTGGCGGATTGTTCGACGATATCCGCGCGCAGAGGGATGGCGAGCAGAAGGATGGCGGCGAGCGGGCGCATTGCCCAAGCTTACAACAGGCCACGCTCGCGGCGAACGATGTTCACTCCATCGGTAAGAGCCTTGAGTTTGGCACGGGCAGCCCAGCGGGCAGTCTGGCTGAGGCCGCAATCGGGAGCGAGCGAGAGGCGCTCGGGAGCCACGAATTCGAGGCAGCGGCGGACGCGCGCGGCAATGTCCTCCGGCGTTTCGATGTAGTAACTCTTGACATCGACAATGCCGGCCGAGACATCGACGTACTCGGCGAGGCCGGCGATCATTTCAATCTGGGAAAACTCGCGGCTGGCCATCTCGAGATGAATTTCATTGACGTTGAGGTCGTAGAAGGCGGGGAAGAGCGGCGCATAGCTGCGCGGGGCGACGGAACGGGCGCGGAAGTTGCCGAAGCAGAGGTGGGTCGAGAGACGGCATTCGCCATAGACGCGGCTGACCGTGCGATTGAAAACCTCGACGAACTGAGTGGGGTCTTCTTTGTGGGCGTAGCAACTCATCGACGGCTCGTCGACGCAGATCTCCTTGCAGCCGGCGGCGATGAGCGATTCGAGTTCCCTGCGAACGATGGGGATGAGGGCTTTGGCGACCGCCCAGCGGTCCTTGTAGCGATCATTGGGTTCGAGGCGGCCGCTGAGCGTGTAGGGGCCGGGAACGGAGATCTTTAAGGTAGGGCCGGCGGGAGCGAGGCGCTGGAGGCGCTGAAATTCGGCGACGCATCCGAGACCGCGGGGCGCCGTGATGATTCCCGTGATGCGGTGTTTGCCGCGCTGGTCGTGGCCGGGAGGGCCGAAGCGGCGGCGGGGTTTTTCTTCGCGCTCGATTCCCTGGAGGAAGCCGTAGAAGGAGAGGTTGAAGTCGAAGCGGGTCTGTTCGCCGTCGGTGATGACGTCGAGACCGGCGCGCGCCTGATCGTGAATGGCCACCGCGGCGGCATCGTCGAGCAGTTCGGAGAGGTCGTCTTCGCCGAACTGGTCCAGTTGTTGAAGGGTGGCTTCGAGCCAGCCGGGGTAGGGATAACTGCCGATGACAGTGGTTCGCAAGGGACGAGGTTGCATGGTTCAGCCTGTGACACTCCAGCCGCCGTCGACGGTGAGGATCTCGCCGGTGATGTGGCGGGATTCGTCGCCAAGAAGGAACAGGGCGGCGCGGGCAACATCATCCGCGTCGAGAATTCCTTTGCTGAGCGGCTGTTTGTGTGTGATGAATTGGAGAATATCTGGGTCTGATTGCGCACGGGCGCTCATGGGTGTGCGCACGAGGCCGGGCGCGATGGCGTTGACGCGGATGCCGTGCGGGGCGTAGAAGGCTGCCATCGCTTTGGTGAGACTGAGGAGGGCTCCCTTGGCGGCGGCATAGGCGTGGGCGCCGAAGTGTTGAGGCTCCGGGGAGTAAGCGCTGACGCTGGACATGTGGAGGATGGTTCCAGGCAGGCCGGCGGCGAGCCAGTGGCGGAGTACTTCGCGGGAGAGCAGGAAGGCGGGGCGGAGGTTGCGGGAGAAGGTGAGATCCCAGCCATCGGAGGAGCATTCATGCAGGGGGCCGTCGCCGAAGCGGCGGCCGGAGAGGCCGGCGACGTTGAAGAGGGCGTCGATGCGGCCGTGCCTGTCGAGGCAAGCCGCGACCGCGGCGGCGGCGGCCGGCTCCTCGCACAGATCGGCGATGTAATCCGCGGGGGGATCGAGCGCCGCGAGAAACGGGAGGTCGCCGCGCTCCGTGGCGAGACGGGCGGCGGCGGCGGCGATGCCGGTCGAGCCGGAAATGAGGAGCACGCGGGGCATCAGTATTTCACACGAATCCATTTTTTCGAGCGCATTGACTGGTAGCCGGCGTCGAGAATGCAGTTGACCTTGTAGCCGTCTTCGTAGGTTTCGCGAGGCGTCTCGCCGCGGGCGGCGCATTCGACGAAGTGGCGCATTTCGGCCTGGTAGCCGTAGGCGAAAGCTTCCTCGGGTAAAGGACGCGTCCATCCGAAATCGATGTCGGCCTTTTCGACGACGTAGCCGGCGGCACTGGTGGTGAAGGACGTGATGGGCGTGCCGCGGGTGACGTCCGTGAAGATGGAGCCTTCCGAGCCGTGGATTTCGTTGCGCAGGTCGAGGCCGCCCTTGGTGGTCCAGGAGAGTTCACAGTGGCCGATGCCGCCGCTCGAAAACTTGAGAACGAGCAGGGCGTTGTCCTCGCCTTTAGTCTTCCCGTGGTGTACGAGGGTTGCGCCCCAGGCCATGACTTCGACGATTACGTCTTCCCTGCCGAAGAAGTAGCGGGCGGCTTCCACGCAATGGCAGGCGAGATCGCTCATGGCTCCGCCGCCGGTCTTTTCGATGTCCCAGAAATGAGGGCTATGCGGCCCGCTGTGCGATTCGCGGGAGCGGACCCAGAGAACGCGGCCGATGCCGCCGTTGACGATGGTCTCGCGGGCCTTCACCACGCAGGGGGAGAAGACTTCGGTTTCGGCGTAGCCGTGAATGCGGCCGGACCGGCGGGCGGCATCGAACATTTTTTTCGCTTCGGCGCGATTGCGGCCGAGCGGTTTGGTGCAGACCTGATGCCTGCGGGCTTTGGAGAGTTCCAGCGAGACCGGAAGGTGTTCTTCATTCGGGAGGGCGATGATGTGGAGGTCTATGTCTTCTCGCGCGATGGCTTGGGACAGGTTCGTGGTGAATTCGGGGATGGCCCACGCGGCGGCGAATTCCTTGGCGCGGCGGGAGGAACGTGAGTAGTTCACAACCACCTGCTGCCCGTACACGTTGGCGAGACCCTGCATGTAGAAGTCGGCGACGAAGCCGGAGCCGAGCATGGCAATGCGGACGTTACTCATAAAGGTGCCTCAGGCTGGTGCGGTAGGACTCATAGAATCGCCGGAGTTGCTCTTCGGCGCTGGTGTTGCCGATGAATTGATGGCTCGGCAGGAGCACGGGCTTGATGCCCCGCGCGAGCAGGCGTTCGGCGACAGCGCAACGGAGCATGTTGATGATCATTCCGCCGGTGACCGTGGAAGTGGGGCCGGTGCGCCACTCGAGGCCCTCTAGCTCGAGGACGCAATCGCCCGGGGGGCAGTGGTTGTCGATGACGACATCGGCATGATCGATCAGCTTCGTGCCTGAGGAGTGGGCCGGAACAGAGTTCTCGCAGTGGCGGCGGGAGGTGATGGCGATGACGGGCAGGTTGCGGCGTTTGGCTCCGGCAGCCATTTCGACAATCACGGGCCGGATGCCGCTGGTGGAAATAACGATGAAGGCGTCGTGCGGGCCGAAGTGGAAGCCTTTGAGGATCTCCTCGGAATAGCCTTCGTACTTTTCGAGGTAGAGGGGAGCGCGTAAGCCGTTCGCGCCGACGATGGCGGCGTGGTTGGAAAGCGCGAGTTCGACGAGGGCGACGAATCCCACGAAGCATCCCTGGCGGGGAGTCATCTCCTCGCACATCATGCGGCTGTGTCCGTTTCCGAAGAGGAAGACGAGGCCGCCCTGAGCGATGGAGTCCGCGCAGATGGCGGCGGCGCGCTCGATATTGGGCAGTTCCTGGTCCCTCAACTCCTGTAGCAATTGGAGCGTTTTCGCGTAGTAGTCAGCGGCGGCATTCATGAATGGAAAACACCTAGGTATAGCAGCCTGGAAACGGGTCCGTCAAAGGGCGTATTCTGAACTGGACATGACGAAGGTATTGGCGGTGGATATTGGAGGAACGCAGGTGAAGGCGGCGCGGGTAGACGCGGAAGGCCGGATCGAGGATTCGCGGCGATGCGCCACGCCGGAGTCGCTGGAGGAGTTTCGGGAGATGGCGAGGAGCTTCGTTGCGGAGCTAGGCGGCGGGACGAGCGCGGCCGGAGTTGGTTGTAAGGGCATCATTGACACGGTGACGAGCCGGGTGGAAGTGCTGCCGGGGACCGTGCATTACCTCGAAGGGGAGTTGCTATCGGAGGTCTTCGGATTGCCTGTGGCGGCGGACAACGATGCGCGCGTGGCGCTGCTGGGCGAACGGCGCTGGGGCGCGGCCCAGGCACGGGAGAATGTGGTAATGTTGACGCTGGGGACCGGCGTCGGGGGAGGCGTGTTGAGCGGCGGAAGGCTGGTGCGCGGCGCGGGGGGAGCGGGCGGGCATCTGGGACACTATACCGTGGACCCGAACGGGGCGCCGTGCATTTGCGGAAATCGCGGGTGTCTCGAGACGGTGTTTTCGTCGCGGGCTATGGAAGCCGCGGCATTCGATGCGATGCATCGCGGGGTAGCGTCGGTGCTGCTCGAAGGGCCGAAGCCGCCCACGTGCGAGCAGGTGTTTCAGGCGGCGATGGCGGGGGATGAAGTGGCGGCCGGGATTGTGAATCGCGCACGGGAAGTGCTTGCCGGAGCGATCGCGGGAATGATCTTCGTGTTCGATCCGGAGATAGTGATTCTCGGCGGGCAGATTGTGGAGGCGGGGGAGTATCTGCTGGCGCCCCTGCGGGAGGCGGTGTGGCGGCGCACGCGGGGGCTGTTACGGCGCGATGTGCCGGTAGTGCGGACTCAACTGGCGGACCCCTCGGGAGTGCTTGGTGCGGCTGCGCTGGCGCTCGAGAACTCCACCTTGTCGTAGATCTCCGAGAGGACGAGGCGGCAGGGGACGCTCTCGAGTTCGATGGCCGCTTCGAGACCGGCACTTTCGGAGAGGACCCAGCGATTGTCAGGCAGGCGGCGGAAGCGTTCGATGTGCGGTTCAGATTGGGAAATGAGAATGTATTCCTGGAGGGATTCGAGCGCGCGGTAGTGGGAGAACTTCCCGCCGCGGTCATAGGCTTCAGTGGAGGGGGAGAGGATTTCAAAGATGGCGACGGGATTGGTGACGGTGTCGTTTCTGTTATCGGGGAATTGGGGCGGGCCGCAGAGGATCATGGCGTCCGGGTAGGTGTAGAGGCCGGTGGAGGAGACGCGGAGGCGGAGATCGGAATTGAACACACGGCATTGGGTCTTCTTCAGCGCATTTCTCACTTCTCCGAGCAGGTTGGCGGCAATCAGGCTGTGCGAGGGTGTCCCCCCCGCCATGGCGTACATCACGCCGCCGAGATACTCACTCTTCGTATCCGCCTTGCGCTCGATTTCGAGGTATTGTTCCGGGGTGAGATAAGGAGGTGATTGCGCCGCCATCAGAGCACCTTGCTCGTATTGTGTCACAAGCTAACGCGCGGTCAGCTTTGGCCAGTGGATTTCGACACCCTGCTCTGTCAGGATTCGTTGAAACTGGGCGAGCAGTTTCTTTTCCGAGCGGATACGGCGCGGCGGCTGCGACGTGCGGATGGCATAGGCGGCAAGCACTCCGGCGGATTCGCCGATGTTCCATTCGACGGGATGGAGGCGGTAGCAGCCGTTGGTGATGTGCGTGGTCCCGATATTCTTGCAGGCGGGGATGAGGTTTTCCATGCGCTTGGGGATGAGGGCGCCGAGAGGGATTTCGAAAGGGTAGGAACTGACATCCAGATAGTTGTCGCCGCCGGTGGTGGGGTGCAGGTCGATGCGGTAGGACCCGATTCCGATGGAGTCATAGAAAGGCTCCGCAATTTTGCTGACGTGCTGTTCGAGGACAGTGAATTCGGCCTGAACGCGGCGGGATTCGCGAACGTAGGGATACATGGCGAGGCCGTCTTCAGTTCCGGCGATGTCTTCCCGCAGCCGCAAGCCGCGCCATCCGCCCTCGGTCTGCATCCAGTAGAGCAGGGAGAGGCTCAACTGTTTGGCGCGGTTGACGTGGCGGGTGAACTCATCCTCGCTGACATCGATGAGGCGGCCGGGGAGGTAATCATTCTGGGGCCAGTTGATGAGTGAAATGTCGCTCGCGTATGCCCCTGGAGCGAAGTTGGAGCGAGCAGCGATGCGGCGGTAGATCCAGAGGTTCATCGGTCCGGGCGGACGAGTGGGGTCGGATTTTGTGGGATCAAAAGCGAGTTCGCGCGGCTCGAGCGTGCGCGGATTGGTGGTTCGCCAACTCAGGAGCTTGCCGGGCCAGGCCGGCTCGAGTTTGGGAACGTAATCGCGCCACCAGGAATACTCGGCCGGCTTCTCGATGGTGTGGTCTTCGCCGGGGAGATAATCCACGGCGAAAGACATGGTGAAGGCCTGCTCGTTGGCGGGTTGGGATTTGGCGGGCGCCGAAGGTTCTCCCGTAGAGGATTGCGATTCGAAGCCGGTGACGTATTCGGTGCGCGTAAGGGGAAGCAGGTCGCCGAGTTCCGTAGCATCAAGGAAGTAAGCAGCTTCGATAGTGCGGGCCAGGCCGGTTTCGAGGCTTTTCACGGTGATTGCGCGCACGCGATCGCCGAAGGTGTCAGCGAAAGCGGGTTTGTGCCGTGTCAGCAGCGTGAGCTGTCCGCTGCTCTGGTAAGGCAGCAGTAGCTCTTCGAGCACGGCAAGGGCAACTCGGGGCTCGGCGGCGAAGCGGGAGACCGTGCCTGCGCCGGGATTAAGATGGGCGCGGCGGCGGGCGGCTTCGGTGAGGGGATAGTGGGCGCGGTAGTAATCGCGGATGGCGTTACGGAACTCGCGCCAGGCCCGCGTCGAACCGAATGCTTCGATCCACGGATGCTCATCAAAGGCGGAGACAAGCTGGGACGTCATCTGGCCGCCGATCCAGCGGGTCTCTTCCGTCATCACAACACGCATGCCGTTGCGTAGCGCGGCAATTGCGGCCGCACAGCCTCCCGCGCCGCCGCCGATGACCGCGATATCCGCGCGGAGGTGGCGCGCGGCGAGCAGCGGCGCAGGCAGAAGCGAGAGAAAATGACGTCGGCAAAGGGCCATGGACTACTGGGGTGGAGTGTACCAGACGCGCGCGTGATGGCGGCGCGCGATGCGCCGGCCTTCGGAAGGAGTGAGGACGCTGAGGGCGGTAGCGAGGCTGTCAGCGGTCGCTCCGTCCCGAGCAAGCACGGTGACGCCGGTGCGGGAAGTGAGTCCGAGCCCGGTTTTCGGGTCGATGATGTGGGAGTAGCGGCGGCCTCCGATTTCGACGAACTGTTCGGTATCTCCGGAAGTGGAGACCGCGCAGTTGTGGAGGACCAGGGGCTGATCCACCTGCACACTCCACCCTGCCTTCCCCGGCGGCGGATCGCCAATGGCAAGATCGCCGCTGACGGCGACAAGGGCGCGCGGCAGGCCGAGCGCGCGGAGAGCGGAGAGCGCTTCGCCGGCGGCGAATCCTTTGGCGATGCCGCCGAGGTCGAGTTGGAGGCCCGGTTGAAGAATTCGCACGGTGCGGCGGCGGGCGTCTAATTTCAGATAGTGATATCCGCAATGCTGCAACGCGAGCCGGCGTTCGGCCTCGGATGGCAGGCGATTGCTGCGCCTCGCCTCCCGCCACAAACGGATGGCCGCGCCGAGCGTGACGTCGAAAGCCCCCTGCGTCTCTCTTGCGAGATCCTGAGCGGCGCTGAGCACGCGGAACAGGTCTTCGCTGACCTGCGCGGGCGGGCCGGAGCGAAGGCGCATCAGTTCGCTCGATGGGTTGTAGTCGCTGAGGGTCTCATCGAGTTGGCGGATACGTTCGAAGGCTGCCGTGAAGCCCTTTCGGGCAGTACCGGAGTCCTGCGCATAAAGGGTGACCCGGACGAGGGTGCCCATGTGGGGCTCGACGGCTTCAAAGCGCTCCAGCGGAGCGGCGCAGAGCGAAGCCGCGAGCAACAGGCCGGCGCTACTCTTTTTCCACGCCACTATTCCAATACTTGTACATCTCTTCGGCGCTCGGAACCTTTAACGGACGGACCAGGCGGAATCCGAGCCACTGGGCGTCGGTGAGATACCAGATGCTTTTCGGCAGTTGCGGATCCTGCATTTTCCAGGAGGCGTCCGAGGCAACGCGCGCGCCGCAGCGGCAGGCTTCGGCGTCATCGTTCCAGGATCCGCCGCGGACAGCGTGCGGGTAAGGGCGAGTCGCCCTGGCCCATGGCATGAACGTGACCGGGTCTTTCCACTGCGAGTAGTTGGGAACGTACTGATCGAGCGTCCATTCCATGACGTTGCCTTCCATGTCATGGAGTCCCCAGGCATTCGGCTTCTTCGTGCCCACCTTTTCGTACTTGCCGTTGCTGTTCTGGCTGTACCAGGCATAGTCGCCGAGTTTGGAGGGATCGTCGCCGAAGGAGTACGCCGTCGTAGTACCCGCACGGCAGGCGTATTCCCATTCCGCCTCGGTCGGCAGACGGTAGAAGTGGCCGGTGCGCGCGCTGAGCCATTCGGCGTATTTGTTGGCGGCGTGTTGCGTCATGCTGATGGCCGGGTAGCCGTTGAGGCCCATCCCGAAGCTCATCTCGACGTAAGGCCGCGTGGGCCGGCTGATGGCGTCGACGGCAGGGTCGGCGCCCGGTGTTTCGCCCGCCTGCTGAGAGAACATGAAGAGGCGGTATTCGTCCCAGGTGACTTCGTGCTTGCCCATCCAGAAGGGCTCGAGCTTCACTTTGTGCTGCGGCCCTTCATCGGGACGGCGGCCTTTTTCAGACGCCGGTGTCCCCATTACGAACTCACCACCGGCAACGGGGACCATCTCGAAGGAAACCACGGTATGCGGGATGTCCGTCTTGTAAGGCTTCATCTGCCCGGGCGAGGATTCCTTCGTATTGGCCTGGATGCGATTGTGGAGTTGCTCCACCAGCGCCTTCTCGTCGAGTTTCGCCGCGCCGGATTTGCCGAGGTCCGCGGGCCAGGGCGCCCCGGCGGCGATCCACTGCCGGATCTTGTCGCGCTGCGCCTTGGGAACCTGGGGGCCTCCAGGCGGCATTGCTCCCGCTTTGCCCGGCAGGATCTCCATCACGGTGTAGACGAGGCTTTTCTCCGGTTCGCCCGGGACGATGCCGGGACCTTTGTTTCCGCCCCTGCGGGCGCGCTCGGCCGTATCCAGCCGAAGGCTTCCGTAGTTGCGCTGCGCATTGTGACAGCCAAGGCAGTTGGCCTCGAAGACAGGCGCGATATCCTTGCGAAACTCGATGGTTTGCGCGGGCAGCACGGAGGCAAGCAAGCCAAGAAACAAAATCCGCATAGATTGTTTTTACACGAAACGGGTCTTGCCGGGCAGCGCTATGGGCGGCGGCGTGAAGGATTCGCTCCACTCGAGATGCTCGGGGAACAGTCTCTCCTGGGAGTTCAACGCCATGTCCCAGGTGATCTGCTGGCCGGTGTAGGCGGCCATGCGGCCCATCATGGCGAGCAGGGTGCTCGTGGTCATCCATTCGATGTCCATTACGGGTTGATTGCGGCGAATGGCGGCGAACAACTCGTCGTGCTCGGCCTGGTACATGTCGTTGTGCTCGCCCGTGTAGGTCCAATTGGTTTCGCCCGCGATGCGCGGGGAAGGCCCGCGGCCGATGGTGCAGCTTCCCTTCGAGCCGAGGATGTAATCGGAGTTCTCGTTGTAGCAGCCTTCAATCTGGCGGCAGCCGAGGAAGGCGCGCACGTTATTCGGGTAAAGATAGTTGACTTCGAAGTGGTCGTAGATGTTGCCCCCTTCGTTGGGGAGTTGGCGGCCGCCGACAGCGACGCAACTGATGGGCGGTTTGTCCCCCATGGCCCAGGCGATCTTGTCGGCGCTGTGAACCGCCTGTTCCACCAGGCCGTCGCCGCAGAGGTACGTGAAGTTGTACCAGTTGCGGATCTGCCATTCGACATCGCTCATTCCGGCGGGGCGTTCGCTCGCGGGCGGCATGGGTTTGACCGGGCTGGTGTAGTAAGTGGCGTAGTAGGCGGCGATGTTGCCGATGGCCCCGTCCTTCATCTGCTCGAAGGTGGCTTTGATGTGCTTCGAGCGGCGCCAGCAGAAGCCGGCCATCACGGAGAGGTTCTTTTCGCGGGCGATCTTGGCGCTTTCGAGCGCGTGGCGAACGCCATAGGCATCGGTGGCGACGGGTTTCTCGCAGAAGACGTGTTTGCCGGCCTCGAGACAGGCCCGCAGATGATACGGGCGGAAGCCCGGAGGCGTGGCGAGGAGCACGACATCCACGCCGCTGTCGATCACCTTCTGGTAGGCGTCCAGCCCGAGGAAGATGTGGGAGGGTTCCACCTTGACCCGCTCGCCGGCGACGTTCACTTTCTTCAGGCGCTCCAGGCACTGTTCGGCGTGGTCGCGGTCAATGTCGGCGACGGCGGTGAGTTCGGCATAGTCATCGGCCTTGAGGGCCTGCGCCGCGGCGCCGGAACCGCGCCCGCCGCAACCTACCAGGCCGACCTTGAGTGTCTTGGCCGATTGCATGGCGGAGAGGACCGCCGGGAAGCCCGCAACAAGTGAGGCTTTCAAGAAATTCCGGCGGGGAGTAGGAGGAAGGCTGCTCATGCATCCAGTATACGACCAGCCATGCACTGTTCCCTATGCGGTTAGCCGTTGTGACGGTACCAGTCGAGCGTGAGGCGCAAGCCTTCCTCGAGCGTGAAACGCGGCGCGTGCCCCAAATCGCGCACGGCGGCGGCGGTATCGGCCTGCGAATGGCGGACGTCTCCCTCGCGCGGCGGGCCGTACACGGGCGGAACGGAAACGCCTTCAATCTTCTGCAACACTTCCCAAACCAGATTCAGAGTATAACGGTTGCCGTTGCCTGCGTTGTAAACACGGCCCAGAACATGAGGGCCGGCGTTTGCGGCCTTGATGCATAGCTCCGCTACGTCTTCCACATAAGTGAAGTCCCGCGATTGCTCGCCGTCGCCGTGAATCATCGGGGAGCGCCGATCAAGAATCGCCCTGTTGAACAGCGAGAGGACGCCGGAATAGGGGCTCGAGGGATCCTGGCGCGGACCATAGACATTGAAAAAACGAAGCGACACGGTTTCGACGCCAAAGCAGGTGTGGAAGACGCTCGCGTAATACTCGCCCATCAGTTTCTGCGCCGCATAGGGCGACATCGGGTTGGGCGGCATGGACTCCACTTTGGGGAGCGCTTCGGTATCGCCATACGCGGAGGACGAGGCGGCGTAGACGACGCGGCCCACTTTGCCTTCGGCGCAGGCGCGGAAGACGTTGAATGTGCCGTTGATGTTCACGTCGTGCGAAGGGATGGGATCGTGTATGGATCGCGGTACGGAGGGAATCGCCGCCAGATGGTAAACAACAGCAGCTCCCGCCAGGACGGGAGCGATGGCGTCGTAGTTGCGAATGTCCCGCGCCTCGAGGCGCGCGCCGCCTACGCCTGCAAGGTTTTCACGCTTCCCCGAGGAGAGATCATCAAGCACGATCACCTCCGCGGCGCCGTTCGCAAGCAGCGAACGCACCAGCATCGAGCCGATGAACCCGGCGCCTCCCGTCACAACAATTTTGCTCATAAATGGATTTTTGCGATTTCCGATTCCAGATAGCGGAGAGATTCGTTGGCGATCGTTTCCGCGCCAAAGGAGAAGTCAAAGGCCTCGAGGGATACCCACCGCTGATAACCTCTCTGCATCAGCAGACGCAGCAGTGGTTTGAAGTCGTAGTCCCCCTTGCCGCAGTGCTTGCCGTCCAGCTCATTGACATGAACGTGGCGGATGAAATCGTAGTAGCGGTCGACAAGGACGGCATGCGGTTCCACCTCGTCGATGGCGTTATGGGTGTCAAACATCGTACGGACGCCGGGGCTGTTGATTTCCTTTACAATGCCCACCGCTTCTTCCAGAGTCCGGACCACGTCGCACTGCGCGGCGGGGAGGGCCTCGACGAGGATGGTAACGCCCCGCGAAGCGGCGTGAGGGGCCACATGGGCGAGGCCGTCGACGTAGCGCCGCGTGGCTTCCTCCCGCGAAGAGCCGCCCGTGGTGGCGCGCTGGAAGGGCGAACCGAACACCATGACGCCGTCCGGACCGAGATCCGCGCAGAGGTCGATGAGATGGCGAATGTGGAGCCAGCTTCTCTCACGGAGCGTGCTGTCGGGAGTAGTAACATGCAGTCCTTTGGGCGCCACCATGAGCCAGTGCAAGCCGGCGAACTGCAATCCTTCGCTGTCCATGATTTGCCGCAATTCGCGGCGGCGGTCCGCGGAGATGGAAGCCGGATCATCGGCGAGCGTGAAATGGGCAATTTCAATCCCCGCATAGCCCGCTTTGCGGATGGATTTGCAGGCGGCGGCGAAATCCCAGCCCTGGTAGGCTTCATTGCACATGGCTTGTTTGAGAGCAGACATCCGCTTCAGTGTACCTTCAGGCGTCGAGCACGTGCACAATCTTGGGCGCTTTGCGCGAACCGCTGAGAAGGGTCTTGCGAAAGGCTCCGCGGGGAACCCGCTCGATGAGCGCTTCCAGGTTCGATTTCCCGATGCGGCCGAGATCGGATACGGCATCTTCGAAGGCGTGCGGGCCGGCGTTGACCGAGCCGATGATCTTTCGATTGCCCACGATCAGATCATGAAAGGGAAATGATCCGCGCGCGTTGTGAGCCCCGAGAATCACCGCCACGCCGGAGGGAGCGAGTTTGCGCACGGCAAGAAAGCCCGCGGCGGCGGCGCCCGCGGCCTCGATGACAATGTCGGCCTCGGGAGGATCGCCGCGCGTGTAACCGGCTCCCGCGCTGGCTGCGATCCTGACTCTGCGGCTGGCCGGCGATTCGAGGGAGTGGAGCACCACGGGAATGCGCCGCTCGAGCAACACGAGGGCGGCAAGGATGCCGATGGGACCCGCTCCGAGGACCAGCGCGCGGCGCGGCCGGTCTCCATAGGCGTCGAGCGCCTGGCGGATCGCTTTTTCCACAACACTGAGCGGCTCGATGAGCACGCCGATGCTTCGCAGCCCGGGAGGCGCCTTGATGAGATCTCCCTTGCGATCCACCGCCAGGTCAGTGAAGTATCCGTGCGCGCCGATGATGCCCCGCTCAGTGTAGTTGCCGGAGATGCAGGCGTCCCGGCGGCGCTTGCGGCAGAAGCGGCAGGAAGGCCGGCAGGCACGCCGGATAGCCGGCGCCACAAGGTCGCCGCGGCGGAGATTCTTCACACCCGCACCGGCAGCGAGTACCTCGCCGAGAGCTTCGTGCCCGATGACGAGGTGCGATTCTTTCTCCGGAGGCCTGCCGAGTTCAAACCGGGCGAGCGCGCGGTCAGTGCCGCAGATGCCCACCTCCAGCACGCGGAACAGAACTTCGTCTTCCCGCCTGCGGACGGGTTCGGCCACTTCGCGTTCCTCGATAGAACGAGTGTGGAAGTCGAGAGCAACGGCGCGCATGCGTCAGCCTTTTTTGCGGGCCACCAGGATGAGGCTCAGGCCGTTCCACGGAAACAGGAAATCCACGCGGCGCCAGATCCACACGGTCTTGTCGAACAGCTTCAGCCACAGCTTGCTGATCTGCTTTTGTCCGCCGAGTTTTCCGAACAGCCACCAGGCGAGCGCGCCGGCCTTTGCCAGTTGGTGGCTCTTTTCAACCGTGAGTCCCTGGTTGGCGAGCATCTGCTCCAGGTCCCCGCGGGCGAAGCGTTGCTTGTGGCCGAGCTTGCGGTCGAGGTTGCTGTAAAGCGACTTACCCTGAGGAACGAGGACGATGAAGCGGCCGCCGGACTCCAACAGTTGGACTGCGGAGGCGACGGCGTCTTCGGGGTGATCGAGATACTCGAGCACGTTCATGCAAAGGATGGTGTCGAAACGTGCATCGAGCGGTGTGAAGTCGGCAGGATTGGCGGGATTCAACTTCACCACCTGCACATTCGGGGTTCTCAGAAACCGGTTATTCAGGGAGTGCAGATACAGTGGATCATTTTCCGCGGCGGCATAGAGTTGCCGGCGGGCCATGAGGTGGCCCGTCAGGTTGCCGATGCCCGCGCCGAGTTCGAGCACGACATCGCCCAGATAGGGACGGGCGATGCGGGTGATCCAGGACAGGTACTGCGGAGTGCCGCTGAGGTTGTTCAGGAAGGCGCGCCCGTAGGGCTGTACGTAGAGATCATCCACAAGCCAGAAGTGGAGAATCACGCCGAGCGCCTTGAGGCCGTCTTTCCAGCCGATCTTCTTACCCTCTTCGTAAGTGCGCCCGTGATAGCTGATGGGTACTTCATAGATGCGCAGTTTGCGTTTGGCGCTCTTCATGGTGATCTCCGGCTCAAAGCCGAAGCGGTTCGAGCGGATGGGGATGCTTTTCAGAAGATCAGTGCGGAAGACCTTGTAACAGGTCTCCATGTCTGTCAGCTTAATGTTGGAAAAGATGTTGGAGAGCAGCGTCAGATGCTTGTTGATCATCGAATGCCAGAACGGCAGAACGCGGGTTTGCACGCCGGCCATGTAGCGGGACCCGAACACGGCGTCGGCGCGGCCGTCGAGCAGCGGGCGCAGGAGAACGGGGTATTCGCTCGGATCGTACTCGAGGTCGGCGTCCTGAACGAGGGTGAAATCGCCGCTGGCCTTCGAGATGGCGGTGCGGACAGCGGCGCCCTTGCCCTGGTTGACCTCATGGCGAAACAGACGGATGCGCGGTTCACTTTCCGCCAGCCGCTCGAGAATCGCGTAGGTTCCGTCGGTAGAGCAGTCATCCACAATGATCAGTTCCCGCTCCATGTTTTCCGGCAGCGGGGCGCTCAGGACGAGACTCAAACTGCGCTCCACTACGGCCCGCTCATTGTAGACGGGAATCAAAATGGATAGAAGCATGCAAAACCCCCAGTATAATGTGTTCGGGCAGGGGATCGGAGTGCAAACGATGGGGAAATTCGCTCCCGGCGATCTGGAGCATTCTGCCGCCGCGGTGAGGAGTGTTGCCTCTGGCGGAACTCCCGATCACGCGCACCTGGGTCCCGATGGGAGCGGGCTGATGGCGAGCGTGTAGCGAAAGAAATAGGGCGCACAGTGCTTGCACTGGCGCCCTATGTCCGCTAACGGCGAAATTCTTCTCCGGGAACATGTGTCAATGTTCCCGGAAATCATTTGACGTGCGGTTGCTACGCTTGAGAAGCAACTGCTGCGCGGGCAGCCGGCTTAGAAAACCAGCCGGAGTGTGTACTGCACTTCACGGCCGTAGTTGCCGCCGGCAACCCCGGTGCTCTTGCCGAAAGTCGAACTGGTCACGCTCGTGTCCGGATCGCTCGGCATGAACACGTTCGGCAGATTGAAAAACTCGAAACGAGTCTCGAGCTTCAAACGCTCCGTGATGGGGAAGTACTTCACTAGAGTGCTGTCCAGACTCCAGAAGCCAGGGCCGCGCAAATTGTCGTAGAACCACGGGTTGGTGCGCGGAGTGTACGCTGCCGCCTGGGAAAACTGCGCGGTGTCGAACCACTGGCTCCTTGTAGGATTGGACACAGACGGACTGTTGGCCGGCGCGTTCATCTGGCCGAAATACAGCAGCGAGCCCTGGTTCCACATAAAGATGTGGCTGGTGGCCCAACCGCCGACGACCAGATCCACGGCGCGGTTCACGTTCTTAAGCAATGGGCGCCCGCGGCCAATCGGAAGTTCCCACGTGCCCGCCATGCGGATGGTGTGCCTCGGGTTGCGCATGTCGATCAAGGTCTTGTCATTCGCATACGTGGCGGGTTGGTTGAACCAGTTCGATTTCGACTCGTGGTTGTAGTTGTAACCAAGGGTCATGCTGAGGCCTTGGGCGAACCGGCGGTCCACCTTGATCTGGAGCGCCTTGTAACGCTCGGAGATGCCAGTCTCGAACTGCTGGGTCAGCCCCCCAGGGTATTGCGGATAGGGCCGGAGCAGCGTAGCTACCGACACGGTCTTCTGGTTTCGCAAACTGCCCGGCATCTTATTCGCCGGCAGCAGTTGGTAGAACGGGTTCGGCACGGCCGCATCCATGGCGCCCTTGTACGTATAGTAAAGCTGGGGATCGATCTGGTTGAGGTCGTAACCGTAGTTTCCACCCCACATGCTGTCCCCGAGCTGGTTATGCCCGTAGTTCATGAAGAAAGTCGAATCGGTCATGAGATTCCAGGGCAACTCGCGCTGGTAAGAGATGGTGACGCGGTCGTTGATCGGCCGCTTCAGGTTTTGATTGAACCAGGACGGGTTGTTCCCCAGGTCCTGATAGCGTCCGTAGCCTTGGCCGATTGGCGTAATGAGGGGGTTCGTCGACGGGAATGGATCGCTGACCAGTGTCTGGGGCACGCCCTGGACGGGACCTAAAACGTTGGTTGCCTGCGAAAAACCGTTCGTCGGAATCGAGCCCAGGCCTTCGGTCCAGGCGCCCTTCATCGGAACGGCGTAGCGCGCGTAGCCGAAGCGCAGAGCGCTCTTGTCGTTGATCCGGACGGCGATGCCCGCGCGGGGCAGGAAGTTGTTCAGGTTCTTGTAAGCGCGCGGATTGGAACTGTCAGTGAACATCCAGGCGCCGTTGTACTTGTAGTTCACCTTCGCAATCGCCGTGACCTCGGCTGGCATCTGGACCCCGCCCTGTAACTCCGGAATCGGGTTGGTCAGATCGAGGTACCGGGAGAACATGTACTGGTCATCCTTTGGGGCTTGCTCCGTCTCCCAGCGCATGCCCAGGTTCAGAGTGATGTTCTGGGTCAGCTTGATGTCGTCCTGGAAAAAAAGGCCCCACTGGGAGTATCCGTTGTGGAACATGGGGTTGATCTGGGCGTTTCCACTGTTGAGGGTGCCGAGCAGAGCGGAGGCGTACATATTCCCGCTCAGGCTTGGGTTGAAGTTCACGAAGGTGTTGCCGGTATCCACGGCGTTGAACGCGAGGTTACCCACTGCGGGCAGTCCGTTGTAGTCGTAGCTGTAGCGCAACTGCCAGCCGGCTTTCATGTGATGCTTGCCCATGTCGTGTGTCATCGTCACGCTGGGGGTATGGCTGCGGCCGCGCACCTGCCACCAACTGCCCAGTCCGGCCGTATAGCCGCCGTTACCCGAGAAGCCGATGGAGGGGTAATAAATACCCGGCAGATTCTTCAACACGGGCTTGTACCAACCGGTCGGGAAGAGATTGGCCCACGCGGACTCCCCAACCTTTGCCCAGTCAGAGTCGTACTCGTCTTCCAGGTAAATAGCGCCGTAACGGAAATCAATCGTGGTGTTGGGCGACGCAATGTACAGCACGTCCGCCGCCGCGTTGAGGGCGTCCATGATTCCGCCGTTGTCCGACCGCACCGCAATCGTGCCGCCCCAGTTCGGGTTGTCGAGGCGCGTCTGGTACTTCGAGTAGCGGGCGTACATGCGCCATTTGTCGTTGATGTTGTAATCCACGCGCTCGGAGATGTTCCAGTAGTGGAGCCACCAGTAGTACGAGTTCTTGCGGTTGTTGATGCCGGTGAGGTCGTCACCCGGGCCGTTCGTCTTTGGGAGGTCGCCTATGATCTTCTGGCCAGTGGGATTGATCCGGTTGGCCGGAATGATATTGCCGGCAAACGGCATTCGCGTCACTGTGGCGGTAGCCGGGTCGAACTGCGTCGTGAACGGATCGTAAATGGTCCGCAGCCCGCCGGTCTTGGTAAGGGACTTCGAGAAATCGCCTGTCCGCTCGGCATCAGTAGGCAGGGTGACTTCGTTGTACTGCGGCTGGGTGCTCTTCCACTGTTCATAGCTGAAGTAACTGAACAGTTTGTTCTTGAGAATCGGGTTGCCGAGAGTGCCGCCCCAATTATGGTTTCTCACGGTACTCGCGGTACGGGTGATGCGGTTTTGGAGGGCATTGAAGTAAGGGTTGCGTCCGAAGTAGTAACCGCTCCCGTGAAATTCGTTGGTTCCGGACTTCATCGAGAGGTTCAGAGTGCCGCCCGCGCTGAAACCGAACTCGGCATCCACCGCATTCTGCTGCACCTGGACTTCCTGGACGGCATCCATCGAGGCGTTGTAAGACCCGCGGGCCGCGTACCCCAGAGGCACGCCATCGAGCAACTGGTCGTTCTTGCCGCCTGTGTTTCCGCCGACATCCATTCCGGAGTTCGACCACATGTAGAACGGGTTGCGGTGGGAAACGTCCCAATAGCGGTTGATCACCGCGGGGTTCAATAAAGCCAGCGTAAATGGGTTGCGCGCCAGCACCGGCAAGTCTTTCAGCAATTGCCCGGTTACCATCGTGGTCATCGTCGCTGAATTGAATTGAACCGACGACACCTGCCCGGTAACCGTCACCGTTTCCGCCACTCCGCCGACTACCAGTTGGGCGTTGATGGTGACGTCGCCGCGGGTCTGCACAACGATGTTTTCCTGGATATACTTCTGGAACCCTGACGCTTCGACCGTCAGAGAATAAGTGCCGGGGACGACGAAATCGAAGATGTAGGTGCCGTTGGAGTCGGTTTCCCTACTGGATTCGACGCCGGTATTGATGTTCTTGAGCAGGACCTTGGCGCCGGCAATCTTAGCCTGCGACGGGTCCGATACGCTGCCCTGGACCTTGGCGCGGTAGTCCTGGCCGGGGGCCGGTGCTGTGGATAACAGCGCAATGCCAACCAAACAACTGGCCCAAAGGATTTGATTCCAAAGTGATTTCATAAATAGTCTTCCATACTCGATAATGCTGATCGAGTTGACGAGGCTCCCGTATTTCTGTCTTAAGCGGCGAAGCATCCGGGCAATCGCTTTCGCCTTTCACCCTTGACAACAACTGCCGGCGGAACACTGCATTGCACCATCAGCGTGCTCCGCTTGACGAACTGAGCGGCAATCCGATTGGCTTAGCCGGTAACGCAAGCGCACTGGCTAATTATCGATTGACCGCGTGTTGCTATTCGGATAAGAATGTCAAGTTTCCCCCCTTACTCCTCACCAACCAAACCGGAGTAAAGGAGCGGCATTTCCCAACCTCATATCCTTGTTGCAATGATGCACAAATACAACAAAGGTGTCAATGCTATTCTCGCAGGGGGCACAGTCTGGAGGGGAGAGTGTGCCGGATGCTACAGTGGGTGCAGCATTTTGTGGGAGTGAGTAAAGGAGTTATGGAGCCGAATGATCTGACCTGCGCCAAACCGTCGCGACTGCCCGGCGGAGAGTGAATTGCAGCAAATGGAACAGCCTGGCGCGCTCAGGGAGCAGCGAATCGCGATCTTCGCTGCCGCCGCGATCGCAGCGCACCTGGGGCTTCGCTACGCGGTGGAAGCGCCCAGCCTGTGGTGGCAGGCGCCGCTTTGGGTCACCCTTGCCGCCAGTATTTTTCTTCTCTGGGACCTGGGACGCAAACTGCTTTCCTGGCAAATCAGTTCCGACCTGCTGGCGGGCGTTTCGATTGTGGCCGGCGCGCTGTTGGGCGAATACCTGGTGGGGGCGATTATCGTCTTGATGCTTTCCGGGGGCGCCGCGCTGGAGCGGTATGCCACCGCGCGCGCGTCGGCGGTTCTCGACGCCCTGGCCCGGCGCATGCCCCAGATTGCCCACCGCCGCCGGCAGCATGGCGTCGAGGACGTGGCCGTTGGGGAGGTCGGAGTCGGCGATGTCCTCGTGGTTTACCCGCACGAGATCTGCCCGGCCGACGGCGTGGTGACGAGCGGACACGGCACGATGGACGAATCCTACCTGACGGGGGAGCCGTTTCTGATTTCCAAAGCGCCCGGGGCCGCCGTTCTTTCCGGCGCCGTCAACGGAGAGATGCCGCTCGAAATCACCACCACACGCAAACCGCAGGATTCGCGCTATGCGCAGATCATGCGGGTATTGGAGGAAAACGAGGACCGCAAACCGAAAATGCGCCGCCTGGCGGATCGGATCGGAGCCTGGTATACGCCGCTTGCCTTGTCCATGGCTGCCCTGGGGTGGGCTGTCAGCGGAGACCCGCTGCGGTTCCTTTCGGTGGTGGTAATCGCCACCCCGTGTCCATTGCTAATCGCAATCCCGGTCGCCGTCGTCGGCGCAATATCGCTGAGCGCGCGCCGGGGCATTGTCATCAAGAATCCGGCGGCGCTCGAACTGGTGGGGGATTGCCGCACCTGGATCTTCGATAAGACCGGGACGCTGACCTATGGGCGTCCGGTGCTCACCGCCATTGATACGGCTCCGGGTGTCGAGGAGCGCGAAGTGCTGCAACTGGCGGCAAGCCTGGAACTGTATTCCAAACATCCGCTGGCGAACGCGATCCGCAAGGCCGCTGAGCAGCGGGGATTGGGTCCTTCTCCGGTGATCTCACTCAGCGAAAAACCCGGCGAAGGGTTGCGCGGCCTTGTCGATGGCCGCGCGGTCGTAATCACCGGAAGGCAGCATACGGGCGCCTGGGAGGCGCAGCTTCCTCCGCAGGCCGGCGGGCTCGAGTGCATCGTTCTCCTGGATGGCGAGTACGCCGCCACCATGCGTTTCCGCGACGAACCACGCGCCGACAGCCGCTCGTTTATTGCTCATCTGAGCCGCCGCCACCGGGCGGCGCGCCTCATTCTGCTTTCCGGCGACCGGGTTTCGGAAGCGGAGTACCTGGCGCGCGCCGTGGGAATCGAGAAAGTCTACGCATCGAAAAGCCCGGAAGAGAAAGTCGAGGTGGTGTTGCAGGAAGTCGCCATGGCTCCGGCGCTCTATGTGGGCGACGGCATCAACGACGCGCCGGCGATGCGCGTGGCCACGGTGGGCGTGACGCTCGGAACGCATAGTGACATCACTGCCGAGGCCGGCGATGCCGTGGTGCTCGAAGCGACTCTTCAGAAAGTGGACGAACTTGTTCACATCGGAGCGCGCATGCGGGCGATTGCCCTCCAGAGCGCGCTCGGCGGGATGGCCTTGAGCATGGCCGGAATGGTGCTGGCCGTGATGGGGCAGCTTCCCCCCATCGGGGGAGCGGTAGCGCAGGAACTGATCGACCTGGCGGCCGTGCTCAACGCGCTGCGTGTGGCTTTTCCCAGGGAAGAGTTGAGCGATTTCTGAGCAGGCGCCGTGCCCCGGGATCAGGCGCGCGGTTTCCGGCCGTGACGAATCGAGCGGATGCGGGGGAGGTGGAACTCAATTCGCTTAGTCTAGGGATAGCGCAAAAACGGAAACAGGTCAAGTTGTTTGGAACAAAAATGCGCGGTTTTGTTTTAACTGAACGGCGCTCGTCGAGCGTGTCTTCCGCCGGCAATCCCTTGCACGCCGTGGTATACTTTGAGTGTTCGCGGTGGGTATAGCTCAGTCGGTAGAGCGCTGGATTGTGGTTCCAGATGTCGTGGGTTCAAATCCCACTACCCACCCCAACCCCTTCTTATTCCATACTTTCCTCCGGTGGAACCCACTTCGCCAGGTAGAGTTCCCCGGCCTCGGCTTCCAATTCCGCCTCGGCCGAGCGCTTCCACTCGGTGAACCGGCGCTCCCGGAGTTTCTCGAGCAGCCGGCATTCGCGTGATGCTTCGAGCAGCGTCGTTTGCTGCGCGGCGATGGCGGCGGCAAGGCGCGCCTCTTCGCCCTCGAGTTTGTGCTGCCGGCGGTCCACCGAGTGGCGGTAGGCTTCGAGTGCGGCGAGATCCGCCGCGCTGATGGCGGGGCTGGACAATACGAGTTCCCGCGACTCGCGCCAGCTTTGCTGCAAAGCGGACATTGCGGAGAGTAAGCTGCCTTTGCGGGCTTCGAGTTCGGCAAGCCGGGCCTGTTCCAGCTCCATTTTCCGCCGCCGCCATTCGAGGGCCGTTTCGAGTTGGAAGTGGAACCGCTTCATAACGTAAGCGCGGCAGCCAGTTTCTCGAGCCGGGTGAGGGTCTCCTCACGAGTGCTCTTGAGGTGGGAATCCTGCCTGAGAAAATCCTCCAACTCCTGGCGGACGCGGATTGCCGCGTCGAGTTTGGTGTTGGAACCGGCCGTGTAGGCGCCGAGGAGAATAAGATCCTGCGCGCGCTGGTAGGCCGCCATTGCTTCCCTCACTTTCTGGGACCAGACCTTCTGGTCCGGTGTGGCCACCTGGGAGGCGAGACGGCTGACGGATTGCAAGACATCGATGGCGGGATAATGCCCGGCCGAGCCCAATTCGCGCGAGAGGATAATATGGCCGTCGAGAATGGCCCGCACGGCGTCGCAAACCGGTTCGTTGAAGTCATCTCCCTCCACCAGAACCGTAAAGAAACCGGTGATGGAGCCCCTGGCAAACCGTCCCGCGCGCTCAAAGATTTTCGGGAGCATGTTGAAGACAGACGGAGTGTAGCCCTTTTGGCTGGGGGGCTCGCCGGCGGCGAGTCCGATCTCGCGCTGAGCCATGGCAAGCCGGGTGACGGAATCCATCACCAGAAGCACATCGGCGCCCTGGTCGCGAAAATACTCCGAGATGGCAAGAGCGAGGAAACAGGCGCGAACTCGAAGCGGGGCGGGCCGGTCACTGGTTGCCACCACAACCACCGACCGGGCGAGGCCCTCCGGCCCGAGTTCCTGTTCGAGAAATCCGCGCACCTCGCGGTTGCGCTCTCCGATCAGCGCGATGACGGAGACGTCGGCGAAGTTGTTCCTTGACATCGAGCCGAGGAGGGTGCTCTTGCCCACGCCGCTGCCGCCGAACAAGCCGATCCGCTGTCCTTTCCCGCAGGGGAGAAGGCTGTCGATGGCGCGAATGCCGGTTACCAGCGGATCGCGGATGGGCTCGCGCTCGAGGGGTCCGGGGGGCGCCTGGTAGAGATCGTAGCTCGCTTCGGCGAGCACCGGCCCCTTGCCGTCAAGCGGCTTTCCGAACCCGTCGAGGACGCGGCCAAGCAGCGCCTTTCCCACCACGACCTTGGCCTCCTCTCCGCGGGCTACGATCTTGTCTCCCAGTTGCAGCCCGTCGATCTCTTCGAGGGGCATGGAAAGGACCTTTCCATTGCGAAACCCGATGACCTGAACGCGGATGGTCCGGCCGGCCGAGGTCAGGACTTCGCAGAAATCGCCGATTGCCGCGGCGGGGCCGGAAGACTCCACCAGGAGGCCGACCAGCGCGGTCACAGTGCCCACCCAGCGGACGGCGGGGGTGCGCTCGGCAATGTCGAAATAAGGGGTGAGATCAACGGATGGCATGGACTGTGGGTACCTCACTTTTCCATCGGACGCCGCAACATGTCGGCAAAACCGCGCTCGATCTCCTCGAGTTGGGTGTCAATGGACGCGTCCAGTTGACCGCGCTGTGTTTCGAACACGACAGCGCCGCGTTCGAGCGCGGGATCGGCGATGACCTCGACGCGGTGCGGGCTGCCGATGCGCTCGAGGCAGGCGGCAACCAACCCGGCATCCTCCGGCCTGACCCGGACGCGGTGGGTCTCACGCAGATCCACGCGGTCCAGAGCCGCCTTGACGAGGCCGAGCAGCGCCTCGCCATCCACCGTGAGTTCGCGGCGCAGAATGCGGCGGGCCATGGCAAGGCTGAGCTTGACGACATCCTCCTCGCATTCCCTCCTCATGCGGGAACGCGCTCCCGCCATCTCCGCCACGCTTCTCGACACGTTCTCGATGGCATGCTGCCACTTTGCCGCCGCCGCGGCTTCACCTTCCTTGAAGCCGGCCTGTCTTGCCTTCTGCTCGCGTCCAGGCAGTTGCTGTTCAAGGTCCCGCAGGCGGGTTTCGAGCGTACGGAACTCTTCCCAACTGGGGCCGAGGGGCTCAGACTTCGAAGGAGGTTCGGGAGCGGGCAGGGGATCGTTTACCGGCGGGTGAGGCGGGACTCCGGCAGGGCGCCACGTCATGGGGACCGCGGCGGCAAGCTGGCCGGGCTGGAGAATTCTAGACGACATACTGGTCGCCGCCGCCGCCCTTCATGCTGATGACGCCTTCGTTTTCCAACTGGCGGACGACGGCGATAATCTGCTGCTGGGCGGCCTCCACTTCCTTGATCTTGATGGGACCGAGGGCGTCCATGTCTTCCTTCATCATCTCCGCGCCGCGGGAACTCATGCTTTGCAGGAAGTGACTTTTCAGTTGCTCACTCGTTCCCTTGAGGGCCACGGTCAACAGCTTGCGGTCGATTCTGCCGAGCACCTCCTTGATGGCGTTCTGATCAACCGTCAGGAGGTCTTCGAAGACGAACATCAGATGACGGATGGTTTCCGTCAGGTTGGGGTCTTCATTCTCGATCGCCTCGAGAATGTCCTTGCTGGTTCCCATGTCGAGCCGGTTGAAGATCTCCGCCACGGCGCGCACGCCGCCATAGGATTCGCGGCTCAATTCTCCGAGCGCTTTCAACTTCTGTCCGATGATGGCGGCGATCCTGGAGATGATTTCCGGGGAGATCTGATCGAGGTTCGCCATGCGCAGGGCGACGTCAGCCCTCATCTCGGCGGGCAGGGACTGAAGAAGCGCGGCTGCCTGAGACGGGTTCAGGTGAGAGAGAACGAGGGCTACGGTTTGCGGATGCTCGCTGTGGATGAACTTGGCGAGCTGCTGCGGATCGGCCTTTTGCAGCGCGTCGAAGTTCGCGCCTTCGGTTCCCATGGCCTTCAGCAAACGGTCGAGGAGCTTTCTGGCGTGTTCCGGTCCGTAGGCGTTCACCAGCACTTTGCGCGCATATTCGATGCCGCCCTTGTGGACGTAGTCGTTTGCGAGCGACATCTGATAGAACTCTTCGAGAATCGCTTCGGCCTCCTCGCTGGTGACGGTGCCGATCTTGGCTACCTCGCGGCTGATCTTGTGCACTTCGTCTTCTTCGAGTTCCTTGAAAATGGTAGCCGAGATGTGATCCCCAAGGATTACGGAAAGCACGGCCGCCTTCCGCGCACCCGAGTACCGGGGTTCCGGCAGATTGGGACGCTCCGCAGGCATATCAGAAGTGACCCTCCCTGTCCTGAAGCCAGGTACGAACGATTTGCGCAATCATGGCGGGATCGCGTTTTGCCTGCTCGGCGATATGTTTCACCAGGACCTCGGATTTCTTGGTGGAGAGGTTGGGCGCCTGGAGGGAGTGGAGCACCTCCATTTCCGCTTTGAGCCGGGCAGATTCGCGTTCGGCCAAGTGCTTTTCCAGCTTCTCCTCGAGCGTGCCCTCGGCATAGGGTTGACCTTCCGTCACGGCGGGCAGTTGGTGATCCTGCGCGTGAGAGCCGTCTCCTTCCGTCAGTTCGGCGGCGGCGTGCTCGGCGGCTGCTTTGGCCGCGGCTTTCCTCCGCCTGGCGATGAGGAAGTATCCACCGCCGAGCAGGAGGAATAGAACACCGCCTGCCACTCCGTACAAGACCATTGGGTTTACCTTGATGTTCTTTTCGGCCAGCCAGCGCTCCAGCCCGGAGGAATTCCCGCCTGGCTTCTGAGGCGAGGCCGGCGCCGAGGGATCCGGCGGCGGGGAAACACGCAGAGTGCTTTCAAAGGGAAGCGTCTGGACCACGATCTGGTCGCCTCTTTCCTGGTTGAAGCCGATCGCACCGGCCACCAGGTCGCGCACTTTCTTGAGGGTCTCTTCGCTGGGGGGCTCGAGAACGCGCTTCGCCTTCTTTCCCGTTCCCTCCCAGCGAACGTTCTGATCGACGATGGTGGAGACGGAAAGCCGCCGGATGGCGCCCTGCGGGAGGCGGGTTTTGCGGACTACGCGGCTCGATTGATAGGTGACGTTCTCGGTGCGGCGCGTCATCTGCGAGGTGCTCGAGCCGGGTCTCGAGGTGGGCCGGGGGAGGCTCGAGGCTGCGCCGGGAGTGCCGCTCGGGACCACGGGCGCGCTTGTTTCCTCGGAGCGCTGCTGGTTGACCATCACGCTGCGGTTCGGATCCCAGGTTTCTTCGCTTTGCTCGCCGCTCGAGAAATCGACGTCCACGGAGATGCCGGCATGAAAATGATCGGCGCCGAGAATGGGGGCGAGGGTCGCATTGATTTTAGCGAGCATGTCGCGCTCGATCTTCTGGCGGTATTCGATAGGCCCATCCACGTCGCCGGTTTCGGGATTTTTAGGGGGCGAGTTGAGCAGGTTGCCCTGCATGTCCACCACGGTCACCCCTTCCGGAGAGAGGCCTTCGACCGCATTGGCCACGAGATGCTCGATGGCGCTCACATTGCGGGGGGAAAGGCGCGCGCCGGGCTTGAGCTTCAGGAGGATGCTCGCTTTAGCGGGCTGGCGCGATTCGGTGAAGACACTGTCCTTGAGGAAGGAGATGTGGACCCGGGCCTGCTCGACTTCCGTGAGAGCCATCACGGTCCTTTCGAGTTCGCCTTCGAGAGCCCGCCCGTAGTTGACCTTCTCGGAGAAATCGGTGGCCCCGAAGTTGGTTTTGTCGAAGATTTCAAAGCCGATGCGGCCGGACTTGGGGAGTCCGACGCTGGCGACAAGAAGGCGGGAATCGGCGACCCGGGCGGAGCGGACCAGCACGACCGAGCCTCCCTCGGAGAGGCGGTACTCGACGTTCGCTTCTTTCAGTTTCGCCACGACCTGTCCGGCGTCTTCGGGAGCCAGGGCCGTGAAGAGAGGACGAAAGTCCTTTTCGCGGGTCTGGTGCAGGAAGAGGGCCAATCCCGAGGCTACGGCGAGTCCGGCCACCGCGATGAGAATCTGTTGTTTCCGTGAGAGGCTGTTTACGAGCCGTTTGATCTGTTCCAACATGCCGGGTCCATGCTCTGTCTACGCCTGGGACTGGGGTTCACATCTGCATCCGCATGATCTCCTGGTAAGCCGATACCACTTTGTTCCTTACCTGAAGGAAGTACTCGAAGGAGAGTTCGGCGCGCTGGGCCGCGAGCACGACGTCGTGCACTTCCTGGTCTTCTCCGCGCAACAGACTGTCCACCTTCGTCTGGCTGTCTTTTTGAAACTGTTCCACGCGGGAGACGGCCTGTTCAAAGACCTTGGCGAAGCCGCCGGCGGCCGATGGTTGAGTCTTGCCGCCGAGCGAGACTTCATCGACGATGGTTTCCGGAGCGCGGATGCCGCCAATCAGGTTACTCATAGTGGGATTACCTCATCAGGTCGAGAGATCGCTGAATCATGTCCTTGACGGCAGATATGGCGGAGACGTTGGCCTGGTAGCCGCGCGTCGCGCTCATCAGATCGGCCATGTCCTCGGCGGGGTTGATCCGGGGATAGGCCACATAGCCGTCGGGGCGGGCGTCCGGATGTCCCGGCTGGTAGCGCAGTTCGGGCTCGCGGTCATCGACGGTGATGTCCGAGACGGCGACGCCCACGGAAGGCGCGGCGAGTTGATCTTCGAAGACAGCGGAGAAGGGGGAGCCCTGGGGCTGGCTCTCGAAGACCGCATCGCGGCGGCGGTAGGGACCTCCCTCGGCGGTGCGGGTGGTTTCGGAGTTGGCGAGGTTTTCCACCAGCAGTTCGGCGCGGGTGCGTTGGGCAGCCATACCGGAGGCGCTCACGCTCAAGAGATTGAAGAGACTCATCCGCCTTTGCCCTCCTGAATCGCTTCCCGGACCATCTTCAGTTGGCCGCGGGTGAGAAGTGAGGCCATCTGGAACCGCATGCCGTTCTCGGCAAGGAGACGGGCTTCGCGGTCGAGGCTGACGTTGTTTCCGTCGTTTTTGGCCGGAAGATCGGGTTCGATGACAGCCGGCTTCTCCGGGGAGCCAATCTGGCTGAGGAATTCGAAGTGGAAATCGATGTCCCGGGTCTTGTAGCCGGGGGTGTCGAGGTTGGCGAGGTTCGAGGCCACCAGTTTCTGCCTGGCGCTCAGCAGATCCATGTAGGTTTGAAGCTTGTCGGCAACTCGTTCGAGCATGTTGATTGTTCTTAGGCATTTTCGTTGCCAGGATGGCTACGCGGCGTATCGGCGAGCTGTATTGCAGGGAAACGTGATAAGAATGTGGCAGTTCGCTACGAAATTGCCGGTTAGGAATCGGGGGAGTTTTCGTACAGGGCCGGATAGGCTGTTCGCATCTGGTGTGCCGTTTCGAGAGCCGTACCAATCTGAATCAAGGGACCCTGGCCTATGCCGGGGCAGTACTTCCCTGTTCGATGCCATTCTTTGCGGTCCTCGACCAGTTCGGGCCAGAAGGGGAAAAGGCGGCATTGCACCGGCTTTACGGGATGGATAGCGCAGCCTCCGGCGGAGAGGAAGTGGCATTGGGCATTGGGAGGCTTGCGAAGGCGCATGCGGCGGCGCGTGCGGTAGACGTAGCGCTCCTCGAAGGCTTCTGCCGTGAGGCCGAGGAAGGCGGCGGCGTTACGAAGGTCCTGTTCGGTGAGATAGACCCATCCTTTTTGTTCGCAGCAGTTGGTACAGCCGCGAATGCAGGTGAAGCGCAGACCTTCCGCCTGGACCATCTCCCAGCCTTTTTTCATGAGACCTGCCGGACTATAAGCCGGTTTCTGTACCTCCCGTAATGGAAGGCGGCAGCCATTCCTCTAGGCCGGATATCACTATCCGGCTCGAGCGACCTACCCGGAAGTCGAGCGGGGCGGGCCACCCCTCCTCCCCTATTTGGTCTTGCTCCGCGTGGGGCTTGCCCTGCCAGCGGCATTACTGCCGCCGCGGTGCGCTCTTACCGCACCATTTCACCCTTACCGGCAACTCTGTTTCCAGAGCGCAGGCGGTATATTTTCTGTGGCGCTTTCCGTGAAATCCGCTTTGAGCGAACCCCCCCGGCCGTTAGCCGGCACGCCGCCCTATGGAGACCGGACTTTCCTCGTGTCCCGGCCGCGGTGAGGCGGATGGAACACGCGGCTTGCCCGTCCGGCAGGTCCCACCTCAGCATCGCACGGGGCGCGAGGAAAGACAAGTTTTCATGTGACGGGGCCCGGATTGAACGGGGCGAGCGCGTTGTGGAGTCCCCAGTGGTCAGTCCAGGTCTTTTTGCGGCCGCCGGCGACGTCGAGGAGGAAATGGAACAGTTCCCAGCCGACGTCCGCGATGGAAGCCTCTCCGGTGGCGATGCGGCCAGCATCGATGTCGATGAGGTCAAACCAGCGCTCGGCAAGCGCGGTTCGGGAGGATACCTTGACCACGGGCACCAGCGCCAGGCCGTAGGGGGAGCCTTCTCCGGTGGTGAAGACGTGCAGGTTCATGGAGGCGAGTTGCTGGGTGCCGCAGATGAAGTCGCTTGCCGGGGTGGCGGCAAAGACGAGTCCTTTTGTTTTCACCTGCTCGCCATGGGA
>JADLBD010000071.1 GCA_020847975.1 Bryobacterales bacterium
GCAGCGAAGACGGGGAATTTGAACTGATTCTGGGCAACAAACAGTTGCTCAGCGTCTTTTTCATCGTAGTCGTACTGCTCGGCGTGTTTTTCACGATGGGCTACATCGTGGGTAAGAATTCCGTGCCATCGGACATCGCCAGGCGTGAGCCGATTGTTGTCGATCCGGGAGCCGCGCCCCACAAAGAACCGCCCCCGGGGCTTGTCGTTGAATCGAAGCAACAACCGCCTGAGGAGAAGAAGCCGTCGGCAATGGAACCCCCTCCGGTTCGGCCCGAGCCCGCAAAACCTGTAGAAAAACCACCCGAACCCAAGGTGGAAGCGAAGAAGGAGCCTCCCAAGAAGGCTCCCCCGGTGGAGCAACCCCTGGCAGAGACCCCGCCGCCACCTAAGAAGCCTTCCCTTTCCACCACCGGCGAACCCGCTCCCGGCCAGCAGTTCCTCCAGGTGGTCGCTTCCACCCGGCCCGATTGCGAAATCATTGTCGATGTACTCAAACGTAAAGGCTTCCAGGCCATCATTGTCCCCATTCCCAATGGCACGCTCTACCGTGTCCTGGTCGGCCCCCTTGCCGATACCGCCGTCGTGAACAAGACCCGTGCCGACCTTGAAGCGGCGGGCTTCCAGAAGCCCTATCTCCGGAAGTACTAGTGTCGGGCACGCTCGTTCAGATTCAGCCTGCTCCCGGTCCGCGGCTTCCGGAATGGCTGCGAAGAAGCTCGACGCACTTTGAATCCGTCACGAATCTGAAACGAGATTTGCGCAAGCATAACCTGCATACGGTGTGTGAATCCGCCCGCTGTCCAAACATTCACGAATGTTTCCACCGCGGCGCGGCCACGTTCATGATTCTCGGCAATCTCTGCACCCGGGGATGCGGCTTCTGTTCCGTACCCAAAGGATCTCCCGGGAAGCGCGAGTTCACACTCGATCCCGAGGAACCGGCAAACGTTGCCCGCATGGCCGCTCAGATGCGCCTGCGCTACGTCGTCATCACCTCGGTCAATCGCGATGACCTGCCGGACGGCGGCTCGAATCATTTCGCCCAGACCGTCCGCGAGGTGCGCGCGGCCCTTCCCCAAGCCCGCGTGGAAGTGCTCACCCCCGATTTTTGCGGCAATCTCGAGGCCGTAGAACGTGTCTTACGGGCCGGTCCTCATGTTTTCAACCACAACATGGAGACCGTGCCCCGCCTCTACCGGCGCGTACGGCCCCAAGCCAACTACCGCCAGTCGCTCGAGGTCCTCGCGTTCGCCCGAAAGGCCGGCCCGGATGTCCTTACCAAGTCCGGTTTCATGGCTGGGTTGGGCGAACATCCTGAGGAAGTCCACCAACTTCTTCGCGACCTGCAGGAAGTCCACGTCGATGTTGCCACCATCGGGCAATACCTCCAGCCGACCCGCCGCAATCTGCCCGTGGCGGAGTATGTCACCCCTCAGCAGTTCGATGCCTACCGCGACTACGGGCTCTCGATCGGTTTCCGCATGGTGTTCGCTGGACCCTTCGTGCGCAGTTCCTACATGGCCGATCTGGTGAACGAAGAGGCGTCGCGCGATTGAAGCCCCTCGCTCTTGCTCTGCTCAGCGCCATTCTCGCGATCGCTACCTTTCCGTCGATGGGCCTATCCTGGCTTGCACCCATCTGCTTCGTCCCGTTGCTCCTCGCCATCGCCCGGGAGCCTGACCCCAAACGCCGCCTCCTGTGCGGCTGGGCGGCGGGGATTGTCTATTGGGCCGGCATCTGCTACTGGATCCGCTATGTGCTCGAGCAGTACGGCGGCATGAGCCTTCCGCTCGTCTGGCTGGCCTTCAGTCTCTTTTGCATCCTCAAGGCCATGAATTGGGCCGCATTCGGCTATCTCGCAGGGCTGCTCATCCACTCCCGCTGGGCTGTTCTTACCATCGCCGCTCTTTGGACTGGCCTGGAGCGCATCTACGGGCCGTTCGGCTTTGCCTGGTTTGCCCTAGGGAACGCCGGAATCGACATGTCCATTCCCATGCGACTAGCTCCCATTACCGGCGTCTACGGCCTGTCTTTCGTTTTCTTCATGATCAACGCCGCCGCCGCGCTTCTCATTCTCCGCCGTCCACGCCTCCACCTCGCGCCGCTGCTGCTGCTTCCCTCGTTACTCCTGCTTCCATCCCTCCCCCCATACGAGGAAGGGATGCACACCGCCGCCACCGTCCAGCCCGATATCGAGGAGCGCGAGGATTGGACCGCGGCAATGTTTGAAAGCACCCTCAAGCGCGAGATTCAGCAGACCCTCGATGTCGCGGCCAATGTGACGCCGCGGCCCGACATGGTGCTCTGGCCGGAAGTGCCTGCCCCCTACTACTATGAAACCGATCCCTTCTTCCGGGAGCAGGTGACACAGGTTGCCAGATCCGTTCGGACGGATTTTCTCTTCGGAGCCGTTGCCCACACTCCGCAGGGCGCCCCATTGAACTCCGCTTTCCAGTTAGGCCCCGACGGTGGCTTCGTGGCGCGCTACGACAAGATCAACCTCGTCCCCTTCGGCGAGTATGTCCCGCCGCTCTTCAACTGGATCCAGAAGATCTCCTCCGAGGCCGGCAGTTTTGCGCCGGGAACCAGTCTTCGCCCGCTTCCGCTCACCACGGGGAAAGCCGGCGTCTTTATCTGCTATGAATCCGTGTTCCCCCACTTTGTTCGCCAGTTCGTGGCCGAAGGCGCCGGGGTGCTCGTGAATCTCTCGAATGACGGCTATTTCGGACATAGCGCCGCCCGCGAGCAGCATCTTCTGATTGCGAGAATGCGCGCCGCCGAAAACGGCCGCTGGCTGATTCGCTCCACCAATGACGGAATTACCGCGGCCATTGACCCCGCCGGGCGCATCACCCGGCGGCTCAATCCCTATGTGCAGGCCGCAGCGCGCATGCGTTTTTCCTGGCGTACGGCGGAAACGCCATATACGAGGTATGGGGATTGGTTCGTGTGGAGTTGTCTTGCCGCCGGACTGCTTGCCTGCGCAGTCGAACTTCGCCGCTACTTCCTGTTACGCCCGATCTCGTAGACGTAGATGTGGTGCATGCGCCGGTATGCCGGCACATCCTCCACCAAGACCGGCTTCCAGCCGCGGATCTCGAAATCATGCGACACCACCCGCGCCCCTGGCTTCAGGTATTTCTCGAGGTTCGGCCGCAGCTTCGAATTCGATTCGGTGAGCAGATAGAGCGTCACCACGTCCGCCTTGCTCAGATCCACGTCGAGCAGGTTCCCTTCAATTACGGATGCGGAATCCTGCAAGCCGTTCAGCTTGATCAAATCTCTGGCCAGTTGTACCAGCTTGGGCGAGAGTTCCACACCCACCGCCTTTGCCCTGTACTTCTGTGCGGCCGTGATGAGAACGCGCCCGTCCCCGCAGCCGAGATCGTATACCGTCTCGCCCTGCTTCAACTGCGCCGCATCCAGCATCCGATCCACGATATTCTGCGGTGAAGGCACATACGGGGCGAGCGATTGGGCGTGATTCACTTGCGCGAGAAGCGGATTTCCCGCCCCCAGCAGAAGAGCGACCAATGGTACAGAAACAGCCTGAAGCATATGTCAATTGCCCGAAGCAGCTCTGAGCTGCCTACCTTGCTTCGATTTTACGACACGGGAAACAATCTCCGACACGGCGAACCATACGTCCCTCGGCCGGCTGATGGTAAATTCCTGGCCCTTGAAGTATTTCACGGCGTTCCCGATGCTATCACGCCAGGGCATGCTTTGCGGATTCAGGTTGTAGTTGAGATAGAACACGGGCGATCCCAAATCCACTTCCTTCAACGCTTCGGTTGGAACGTTCGCCTCCAGCATCGCCTTCGGCCCGGCGAAGATGAGCGCATCGGAGTGGGTTTCCCCGCTCGTCTCCGTCCGGATTAAATCCGTGAGGAACTCGGTTTCCCCACGTTTCTGAGCCAGCTTCTTCACGTCCACTGTGCCGAGCTTCAGCGTCTCCAGCGCATCTCCCAGCTTCGGAAAGTCGATCTTCTCGGCTTCCTGCTGCCGGTACACGACGCGCTGTTCCTGCAAATTGAACGCTACCACCGTGAACCTCTGGATTCGCGGGTCCCGCGAGATTGTTCTTAATATCGACACTAATGCCGACGTATCCAGCGGCTGCAAGGTTGCAGACCGCGAATTTTGCGGCGCGAAGTTGACCAGCACCTTCACGTTGAGGCTCCCATCGGCGGCGTTGCGCTGCACGGGCGGCTCTTCGCGAAACTGCTCCGTCTCCGCGGCCCGAACCGTCTGCGGCGGGATGTCCACCGTGATCGGCCTGTCCTTGGCTTGAAGCTGCGCTTCCGTATCCCAGTAATACGAGCACACCCGCTCACTGCGGTCGCGCATCAGCCAGTCGACGTGGTACTTGCCCTCTCCCACGTCGAAAACGCCCTGCAGATAGGCATCGCCTTTCGCATCTTCTTCAATCGTCGGGACTCTGACGCGTTGCGTGAAATAGAGCGGATCTTCGTTCTTTCCCTCCGCGGTGATGCGGAAAATGATGGTGAGCAGATTCTCCGCCCCGGCAAGCTCCCGCATGGGCACCGTCACTTCGTACCCCGAATGAAATTTCAGATCGAACCCAAGGTTCGCTTTTGCCGGAGTCACCGTGCACGGGAGGTCTTTTCTTACCTCTTTCATCTCCATCACGGCCATGTCCGTATTGAACATGCGGACAATTCCCCCGGGTCCGCTACCGGTCATGAATTGCTGCGCGTCCGCGATGCTGGCAGCGAATAACCATCCCCCTGCCATCATCCAGTGACCTAGATTCTGCATCGGCCAACCCTTCCGTGGCAAAAACCAACCTCGACCCTACCTCTGAGTATAAGACTAACCACACAGGAGCCTGCTCAGAGGGTCGGTCAGGCGCCCGTGCCCGTACACCTGTCGTGGGTGGTACGGGTGCGTATGACGTATTATGCACCAAGTTTGGCAAACTGCAAATATCTCCGTCAGGTTCGCATCAGGTTCGCGATCCCCTCGTGAGGGTGAGAGACTGGAACCATCGTTCTACTTGGGACGCCTTATGCCTCCTACCATCGGTCAATACCTCAAAATCTGTAGAGACTTCGAACTCGAATTCGACCGCAACCGCCGCCTTCACGGCTCCCGCATCCAATGCCGCCGCGGTTGTTCGGACTGCTGCCATCAGCTCTTCCAGATCACTGAGGTCGAAGCCGCGTGGATCTCTTATGGAACCGCTCGCCTTCCCCCGGAACTGCGCGCCCGCCTGATCTCCAAAGCGGAGCCGTACCTCGAAGCCCGCCGTCAACTGGTGACCCGCACCGGGGAGCCCGAAGCCTGGGGGAGCCTGCCGTCCCCGGGCGCCCGCCTAGCCTGCCCGGCCCTCGAAGACGGAGCCTGCTCCATCTACGAATACCGCCCCCTCATCTGCCGCAAGTTCGGAATTCCCCTCTACAACCCCGATAAGCCCGGTAAGGTTTTTGCCTGTGAACTCAACTTCCGGAACGGGGAAGCCATCGACGACCCGCATCTGGTCCAGATCCAGTCCGCCCTCCACTACGAATGGAAGCAGGTCCAAATCGGCTACAACGAGGCTGGAGGCCACCGGGATTCCCGTCCCATCACGGTGGCCAGGGCCATTCTCGAAGATTTTTCCCATTGCGTCGAGCCCGCCGCGGAGGTGTGATACAGTGCAAGAGGTATGGCCTCCAAGAGCGTCAATAAGGTAATTCTCCTCGGCAATCTCGGCCGGGACGCGGAAACAAAATTCACCCCCAGCGGCGTCGCCCGAACCACCTTCTCCATCGCCACGACAAGGCGCTACAAGGATTCGCAAACCGGGGAGTGGAAGGACGAAACCGATTGGCACAATATCGTCCTCTGGCGTTCGGAAAACGTCGCCAATTACCTCACCAAAGGCAAGCAGGTCTACATCGAGGGCCGCCTTCAGAGCCGCAGCTACGACGACAAGGACGGCAATAAGCGATACATAACCGAAGTCGTAGCTGACGAACTCATCCTCCTCGGCGGACGCGGCGGGGAGGCCGCCCCCGTCCCCGAGATGAGTTCCGGCGTCGGCCAGGGCGGCAGTGTCGTCTCCATGCCCCGCTCCGCCATGGGGGGCGGAGCTTCCCGCGCGTCCTCCACCCCGAGCGCGGAACCACAGTTCAACGACGTGGTTTCCGACGATGATGTCCCCTTCTAGAGAAGTGTCCGACAAATAGCGATGCGAGGTCCCGCCGAACCGGGTGCCGCTTGACCGGGAGTTTCGAAACCAGTCAAAAGAAACTCCCGCTAAAAGCTCAAGGTGAACTCCATCGCGCTAAGAAAGGAAACCTGGCTTGCGGACGCACCTCTTATCCCGGCAATAGCCTGTCGCATCGCGGTCACCGAGGTCGAACTTGCGGCGGCAGCCAGTCCCGCGTGAATAGCTGCAAAATCAGGCAAGCCAGCAGCGTACAGTAGCTCGGTCCGTACAGAACTCAGGCGATCTGCAGAGGGGTCAATTTTGGGGCCTATAGTGTAGGACAATATGGCGTTCGCCGGAAACCGAAGGTATTGGTGGGATTGTTCTAAGACCCATTGTGATAATTTCGTCAATTGGGCTTCTTCATCTGGCGATGACGTCGACACATCCTTATTACCTTCGGTGAAGACTTTGACTAACCCGGGTAAACCTTTGGATTCAAGAACAAAAGGTCCCGCCTGAGTCCCAGGCCTAAGTTTGCCATTATCGTCATCGTCCGCCGCTTGCCGACCCCACATGACTGGCGCAAGACGTTCGTCTTGATTGTCCGTAATCTTTGGATCGCCGGTACCTAGGAACCACCAATAGTGTGGAGTTGATGTAGCTAGGGAACCCTTGAAAACATCCATAGTGAACAAGTCGATGTGCTGCGATCCGCCCAGGTTAGTCAAACCGTAGGAATAACGGACGGCGGCACCGGACTTCACAAACTGCACCGAGAACCGCGGCGTATGGTGGATTCGTCGGGTGACCTGAACCCTCTGTCCGCCTCCTGTCGCAACAAGGTCACCAGTCGAGGGATCGATCTGCACGCTGTCTCCCGGTTGGCGAACGCCAGGCTCTGGTTTCCAAGTTGCGGGCGCATTTACGGTTGCCGGTTCTGCCCTCATCACGGAGGTCTTTTGTGCAGATTGCGCTTGAGTCAACGCTGCCGACGCTATGATAAGTGTGATTAATGTATGTCTCATTGATATACCCTCCCATCTCCACCGGCCCACTAGTATGCAAACCTCAGGTGGTAATGGTCCGGATGTTGTACAATAGGGCCGCCTGCTGCGCCGCCGTTATTCACAGCGATCTGGTAGAGAAGGTTTCGCTGATTGCCCATGTATTGATAGGGTAAGTCAGCATTCAAGCCCCACATATGCTCCTCGTGCGGTGCGTGCCACCATGTTCCACCATATCTCGGACCCAGATCAAGTCGTCCTCCCCACGGCAAGCTCATGTCATTGACTCCCAGGAGGAGACCGGTCTGTTGCTGGAATGTTACTGCAATTTGCTGGACCGAATAAACGGCATGGAATGTACCATATGGACTGCTAGGATGTTCCGGCTGGATGCCAACAATCTGGTACGTGTAATAAGGTGGCAGCCATTGCATATACTGGGGGCTGCTTAAGAGCACATTTACGTAAGCGCTGGATTCTCCTACGTTAGTCGTGCCAGTCACTACGTAAGTCCCGGCAACATCTGGGGCGGCAAAAGTAGTTCTGACACAGCCTGTCCCGTCAGTCACGCCGTATGTTGGACTGACGGTTCCGTTCGGGCGCGTGGAATCAACATGATTGTGCCCGCCCGAACCCTGGTTGACAATCACCGAGAACCAGACTGGCTCGCCGGGCTGTGGAACGTTGCCTGAATAGACACAACCATATAGCGTCGCGGTTCCCGTCGGATTCGTTTGCGTGGTAGGTGGATCTACTTGTCCCGTGGCAACCGCGATTGCGGCGCCACCAAGCAACACACATCTTAAGAATATTCGGGTTGTCACAGGGTGAATTACCTCCTCGGCAAGCATGTCTGCTTACCGGAACAAAGTCAATATCTATCTCACAACATTGTAAAAATAACGGCATCGAAGTGTAGGCTGCGCTACGATCCTAGATAAAGCCATTGAACGAATGCAACGTCTGTAACATTGTTCTGTATTAGATTACGATACACTCGAGTGTCGTCAACAATAAGGAAGGCTACACCAAGCCGTGCGACTTGTCCTCTCGCGCCAAAGATAGTTCACTACCCCGTCCACCATGTCTCAGGGGTCTTGCGGAATAGTCCATCGCCTTCCCAACAATGGAAGCTCCCTGTGTCGCAGTGGGTGCGGGGCCTCTATGAGGAGAAGTTCGGCCCGGTCGAACCGCCGGCCGAACACCGCGCGGCCGCTGCTTCGCCATCGCAGGGCGCGCCCGGTAACGCGGACCACCCTTGGCCCGATAAACCCGTCATCGTGCCGCCACGCCCACCGGAGGATTTCTTCGAGCTTGAGGACGAGTTTGATGACGAGTTTGATGACGAGTACACCCCGTTCTACGGGAACGGCTTTTCGCCTCGCTTTGAGCCTCCGCCGGATGAGGAAATCGAGGAGGAAAACCACCTCATGGTCCGCCGGCAGTGCCTGTTCCGCTGGGCCGCTCAAGCCATCGCCGTGGCCATGACCGAGCTTCCGGAAGTCCAACGGATTGCCGCCTTCGGCGCCGTGGCCAAACCGCTCAGACCCGAGATTCCCCGCTTCTCCCAATTGCGCCGTCATCGCATCAGGATTCTCCATGAGTGCGCCGACCTGGACCTTGCCGTGTGGATGACCTCGATGGACCGCCTCAAGGAACTGAAACGCGCCATGAGCCGGGGCCTCGCTCTCGTCCAGGAAACCGCATTCGGCGGCGTCGCACATCATCAGGTTGATGTCCACCTCTTCGACGCCGCAACGGACGGTTACCAGGGCCGCCTATGCTATTTCGGCCAGTGTCCCAAACCCGGCAAGCGGGAATGTTTGGTTCGCCACTGCGGGGACAAGCCATTCCTTCGCCAAATCTCCAACTACCGGTTTCACTCCGGCCAATTTCGAGACGAACCCATGGTTCCGCTCTTCGACAGGGCGCAGGGCTTTCTTGTGCGCCTGCCCGTCATCGAGGAGCCCCCGGAATTCGACCCCGGTCCCTACGACGACGACGTGCCGTTCTGACTGTGGCTATTTGTTGTACTTTGCCAGCCACTCCGTCACGCGCTGCATGACCGCCAAATCCGTCGCGTCCTGTAAGACTTTCGGCAAGAGAAACCGGGCCATCAGTTTCTCATCGTCGAAAGGCGGCAGCCCTTCGTTCTCCTCCGCCCGCACCAACCGCATCTGGAACTCTTCGCGAGAGGCCTGGGCATGGAGATGCCCGGTGTCCGTGTTCAATTGCCTAAGCAGATCTCTCGATTTCTCGTACAGCGGTTCATACTTGCGGCCAAGCAGGTTTCTCACGGCATTATCGAGCTTTGCCAGGAACTCCTCATGCCTTCCAAGGTCATACTGGATGAATTCGAACTGGCGTACATCCACAGGCACTTGGTCCGGCGGGTCCTGAGTCAAGTAGATCACTGGCCTGCCGATTGCCTGAGCAATGCCCAGTTCGAAAAACACGTTCGGGTTGCTCCCCGTGACATCACCGATGAGGAAGGTGGCGTCGATGATCTGTTCCCGGATCTTGTCCATCACCGCCTTTGTGAGAACGTGTGTGTCGCCCCTCTCGACTCGAATCTTGAATTTGTCTTCGAGGTAGGCCCTGGTATAGAGATAGAAGAAATTCAATTCGGGCCGGAAAGGCATCACGACAAAACAGACTGGCTGCGCCATCTCTAAGCGCTCCGGCGGCGGGCAGCGAGGTCCTGCGCCGCCAAGAATACAGCCTCTCCGAGCGCCGGCAGATTATCTGGGTCGTAGACGATGTAGTTAAACCCGGCAAGATCGCTCGGAAAGCTCTGCGAGTCTTTGTTCACGATGAGGATTGCCGGTTTGCGAAGAGCGTGCACGTGGCCAAGTTCGTAGAGGACGTTCGGGTTCCCGTGGGTGACGTCGGCAATCACAAGGTCCGCTTCATAGATGGCCTGCACTACGTGGCGGGCCCTGCTTGCGCCCGATGCGAGAGGATCCCATCGCATGCTTCCCATTCCAGCCTTGTCCACGGCATCCTGGATAGTCTCCTGAATGCGATGGAAACTCTCATCAACCGGGGCCAGAATGAGAACCCGCGCTCGCTGCATACATGCTAGTGTACCGCCTCTTTCTGGACGCGGCCTCGGGCATCTTCACAAGCGGATTGACGGCTGGAGAGGAGGAGGGTAGTCTGATAGGTAGTTAGCGAAGTAGGGAAGATGCGTTACTCGCCCTCCAAGCAATACCAATATGCCGGCGTCGCCGCTTTGGTTCTGGCGCTGTTCTGCGCCTGTTTTGCGATCAACTGGCCGCTGGCGTGGATTCCCACGGGGCTGTTTCTGGCCACCGGGAGTCTGATGATCCTGCTAGGCCTCATGCCGTCCATCGAGGTTCACGAGACGCACCTGGCGATCGGGAATCGGGTGATCGCCTGGGAGGAAATCCGGCGGCTGGACGGGACCGGCTTCGTGAGCCCGCTGCTGCTGAACATCACGCTGTCCACCGGCAGACGAATCCTTCTGGTCTATCCGGGAGGCCTCGATTCTTCCAATGTTCTGCTGCGGCATTTGCGGCGCATGAGCAAGGAAGCCCTGATTGACGGGGTTCCGTATTACCAGTTCTGGGGCGAAACGCCTGCTCCGGCGCTGGAGCGCGCGGCTCTCCCCTCGCCCAAGTATCAGATCCTGCTGCCCGAGGACGAAGCGGATGTGGAGCGCCTGTATCAGCGTCTGAAAGCCGTGGGGCGCCTGGACCGGCCTGACGAGAAGTAAGAGTTGCCTTGGCGGCGCGGGCGAGGACCTTTCTATTGGCTGCTTTCCCCGGCATTTTTTCTTCTTCTTTGCGTTCTGGCGTGGAAGCCTTGCTTTCGCGCGATGGGGGAATTTCTGGTGGACGCGGATAATCCCGAGAAGGCTCAGGCAGTCGTGGTGCTGGCCGGGGATGTCAGCGGCGAGAGGATTCTCAAGGGAGCCGAACTGATGCGCGACGGTTATGCTCCGAAGGTCATTGTGAGCGGACCGGAGGGGTACTACGGCCGCTCGGAGGCCGATCTTGCCATTGAATTCGCGATTCGCAGGGGCTTTCCCGCCTCCTCCTTCGAACCCGTGATTCACCAGGCGGATTCCACCAGAGAAGAGGCGAAGGTGATTTGGGAGTTTCTGCGCAAGGAAGGAATCAGGAGGTTTCTCGTGGTCACCAGTGATTTCCACACGCGCCGCGCCAAACGAGTCTACCGCTCGGTGGCGCAAGGAGCGCAGTTCCGAATGATCGCCGCCCCGGTGTGGAATTTCTCTCCGGCCACATGGTGGACTTCCCGGCCCGCGCGGAAGATAGTTTTCATGGAATGGACCAAGACATTTGCGGATTGGCTGGGGATTTAACCAATGATCGATGCGGCGCGTAAGCTATGGCCCTATTTGTGGCGCCACCGGCGCGGTCTCATGCTTGGCTTTGGCGCGCTGATCGTGAAGGACCTGTTCGTGGTGGGGCAGCCCGTCCTGATCAAAGCCGGGATTGATTCGCTCATGGGCGGATTTTCGCTGCGAACTTTGGTCTACCTGGCCTTGGGGCTGGTGCTGCTGTCCGCATTGAAGGGCGTCTTCCAATACTGGATGCGGATCACACTGGTGGGCATATCGAGAGACGTGGAGTTTGACCTGCGGAACGATCTCTACGCGCACCTGCTGACGCTGTCCTCTGATTTCTTTGCGCGCTACCGCACGGGGGACATTCTGTCACGCTCGACCAGCGATCTGAATGCGGTGCGCATGATGCTGGGGCCCGGCGTCATGTACTGGGCCGAGACCATGTTCACGTTCCTGCTGGCCTTCCTTGTGATGTTGAGCGTGGATTGGCGGCTGACGCTGGTGGCGCTTTCGCCGGCTCCGCTGGTGAGCATCGCGGTTGTTTTCTTCGGCCAGCGAATTCACACACGATTTGAAAAGATCCAGCGGCAGTTTGCCGAGATCAGCAGCCGCGTGCAGGAGAACCTGGCGGGGATGCGCATGGTGCGCGCCTACGTCCAGGAGGACGCGGAACTCGCCTTGTTCGACTCCCTCAACAAGGACTACGTGGACCAGAATATTCGCCTCGCCCGGATCAGCGGGTTGTTCATGCCGCTGCTCCAGTTTCTGATCGGCATCACGTTCCTGCTGGTGTTGTGGGCCGGCGGCTACGCGCTGCTCGAGAAGCGAATTACGCTGGGCAGCTTCGTGATGTTCAACACCTACATGGGCATGCTGATCTGGCCGATGATCGCTTTCGGATGGGTGATCAATCTGATCCAGCGCGGAATGGCCAGCTTTGCACGGATTGACGACATGATTCACCAGAAGCCCCGCATTGCGGCTCCAAGAGAAATTGTGCGCCTCGGCGTGCCTGTTCGCGGGAGAGTGGAGTTTCAAGACGTCGTTCTGGAAGGCGCTTCGGGCACGGCGCTCGCCGGCGTTTCTCTTCGAATCGAGGCAGGGCAAACCGTGGCTATTGCCGGCCATACGGGATGCGGCAAGACCTCCCTGGCACAGATGATTCCACGCATGGCGGATCCGACCAGCGGCATGGTGCTGCTCGACGGGGTTGACGTGCGCCGGTTCGATCCACAGGAACTGCGGCGCCACATCGGATTTGTGCCGCAGGAGACGTTCCTGTTCAGTTGCACCGTGGCGGAGAACATCGCGCTCGGCGTCCCTTCGGCGACCCGGGAGCAGATTGAAGAGGCTGCCGCGATCGCCGGACTAGGGCCCGACCTTGCCTCCTTCCCGAACGGGCTCGACACTGTGGTGGGTGAGCGGGGGATCACACTTTCGGGCGGACAAAAGCAGCGTACGGCGATTGCGCGCGCCATCCTGCGCAACCCGCAAATCCTGATTCTTGACGACGCGCTTTCCAGTGTGGATACGGTAACGGAGGAGCGGATCCTTTCCGGGTTATCGCGCGTGCTGGAGGGACGGACCACGATTCTGATCTCCCACCGCGTTTCGACTATCCGGCAGGCGGACATGATCTTTGTGCTGGATCACGGAAGGATTGTCGAACAGGGGACGCACGAACAACTGCTGGCGCTCGGCGGCTATTACGCCGAGTTGCATGAGAAGCAGTTGCTCGAGGAGGAACTGGAGGCGATTTAAGCTATTGGCCGCCGGATGTGGCCGCCGGTTTTTTGGGATAGTAGTTCGGATAGGGCGGGCGCTTCGGCTCGCGAACCGGATGCAACTTCAGTTCGGCGAGGATGATCTCGATCGACTTCTCGAGTTGTGGGTCTCGGCCTTGACGAACGAGTTCGGGATCGTGCTCCACCTCAATGTCCGGGGAAATGCCCACGTTCTCCGCGTCCCATTGCGAGGCGGCGGGATTCCACACGGCGCTCGAGGGCGCCGACACGAAGCCGCCGTCCATCAATGGCGGAGCGCCGGCTCGTCCCACGAGACCGCCCCAGGTCCGTTTGCCGATCAGTTTTCCCACGCCGGCGCGGCGGAAGTAGTTCGGCATGGCGTCTCCGCCGGAGCCGGCGTATTCGTTGATCAGCATCACTTTGGGTCCATAGATTGCTCCCTGCGGCTGCTCTTCGTCCTCGCCGTCCCTGGTGGCCACGCGGCTCATGGGTTTGCGGAGGAGTTGTTCGATGATGTCCGTGGCCAGCAGTCCCCCGCCATTGAACCGCTCGTCAATGATTGCGGCCTGCTTTCCCACCTGCGCGTAGAAGTAGCGGTTGAAGTTGGTTAGTCCGCCGAATGCAGTATCGGGCATGTACACATAGGCGACGCGGCCTCCGGTGGCCTGCTCCACCTTCCTGCGGTTGTCTTCGATCCAAGCCAGATTGCGCAACCGGGCATCATTTGGAATGGGGGAGACCGTTACCTCACGAGAGTTCGCGCCCGACGGGTCGGGGCCTACGCGCAGCAAGGTGTTCTTGCCGGCGGTTGCCTCGAAGAAGCTGTACACGTTGTCGGCGCCTGTAAGATTGCGGCCGTTCACCGCCAGCAGATATTCTCCGGCGGTGACGTTGATTCCCGGCTGCGTCAGGGGCGCGCGGGCTTCGGGGTTCCAATTTTCGCCGTTGTAGACGCGGGAAAAGCGGTAACGGCCGTTTTCGATCTTGAAATCGCAGCCGAGCAGGCCGGCCGGCACACGCTTTACTTCCGGCGTATCGCCCCCGGCGACGAAATGGTGGCCGATGACGAACATGCCCATCATCTCCGCAAACAGGTAGTTGAGGTCCGCGCGCGAGGCAATTTTTGCGACATACGGCTCATAGCGCTTCTCAGCGGCGGCAATATCCAGTCCGTGATAGTTCGGGTCGTAGAGAAAGTCTCGCTGGATGCGCCACGCTTCGTGATACATCTGGCGCCATTCCTGGGCAGGGATGGCTTTCACTTCCATGCCGGCTGTTTTTAGCGGAGTGCCGCCGTTGGCGCTGGCCGGTGGAGTTGGCGGGGCCGCCGCGCCCCGAGGCGGGATGGGTGGGACATTGCGGATGAACCAGTTCTCGCCCTGGCGCGTGAGCATCTTCTCTCCGTTCCCGGCCACCTCGAAGAAGCTACTGCCAGACGCGGCGACATCGGCGCGGCGCGTTTTGAGGTCGTAGCGATGGATGGTGAGGGCGAACCGTTGTCCGGGCGCCGGCACGGGCGCTTCGGCTGCGTATAGCACTCCGGCTTTTCCAACCTGTAGATCCACGTACCGCCGAGGAGGAAGAGGCATGGCCAGGATGCGCTGCGAGATGTTATCGAAGTCAATCTTCACCTCAGGTGTCTTGGAGGCCGCGGGCTTCGGGGAGTCGGGTTTCTTAGCCTCCGGCTTGGACTCTTCCGCGGGCTTTTCCTCATCGCTTTCCGGGGCGAAGGGAGAGGCGTCCTTGCTGTTCAGAACCACGAGATAGACGTTTTCCGTGGCGGAGCGTCCATAGCTGCCGACATCAGGCTGAAGGGAGGGGCCGGCGTTGGTGCTGGCTGTGAAGTACAGGTACTTGCCGTCCTTATCGAACACCGCGTGGCGTGCGTCGCTCATGCCATCGGTGATCTGCGTCGATTTGCCGTCCGCCATGGAATATAGATGCACAGCATACAGGTAGTTGCGCAGCCGCTTGGAATACACCAGCCATTTCGAATCCGGCGACCATCGCGGGCTGTGGTCGCTGCCGAGAGTGTAATAGCGCTCCTTGTCCACCTGGGTGCATTTCTTCGATTCGAGATCCACGTACCAGATGCGCAGATGGGAGTCGAGAAAAGAAATCTTCTTCGAATCCGGAGACCACTGCGGCGACCAGTAAAATGCCGGCCCAGGCAGGGGGATCTTCTTCACTTCCCCCATGCCGTTTTGCGGAGCGATGTGCAACTGATATTCTCCGCCTTCATCGGAAAAGTAGGCGATGGTTTTTCCGTCGGGTGACCACGCCGGGTCACGCTCCATTACTTTCGGAGAAGTGGTGAGGTTGCGCACGTCGCCCTTCTCCGCGGGAACGGTGAGAATTTCGCCGCGCGCCTCGAAGACGGCTCTGGCTGCATTTGGTGACAGATGCGCATCGCGCAGTCTGCGGCTCACGCTCACCATTCGTTCGCGCACCTCGGGCAGGTCGGCATTGACGTGCACCGCCACGGGTTTGGATTTTCCGGACTTGAGGTCGAACAATGCCAGCGATCCGAACTGCTCGTACACGATGACGCCGGGGCCGGCGGAGGCGGATTTGATATCCAGTCCGTCGTTGGCGATCTCGCGCTTCACCTTGCGCCCGCGCGCATCGTAGGAGAATAACGTCACTGCGCCGTCCCGGTCACTCAAGAAATAGACTTTGTCGCCAACCCACATCGGATTGAAGTCGTTTGAATCGGTGCGAGGTATTTTCTCGATCCTGCTGTTCGACAGTTGCGCGAGCCAGATGGGCGTAGCGCGTCCGCCTCGATAGTGCTTCCACACTGTGAACGCTCGCGCCAGCGGGACGTAGGCCAGGCGCGAGCCGTCCGGCGAAAACGCCCCCTCCGTGCCCATGGGCAGCGGAAGTTTTTCGGGAAGGCGCCCCTCGAGATCAACGGTGTACAACTCGGAGAAGAATGTGTAGCTCTCGCGAGGCGACGCGAAGAGAATCCGCTTGCCATCGGGCGACCAGCCGAGCACGTTGTCGGGAGCAGGATGCCACGTGAGCCGCTTCGGCACTCCTCCGGAAGCTGGAGTCACATACACATCGACATTGCCGTCGTACTCGCCTGTAAAGGCGATCATGGAACCATCCGGAGAAAAGATCGGGTTTGTTTCGGTGCCCGGCGAAGTCGTGAGGCGGCGTGCGCTACCGCCCTCCCGTGGTACGCTCCACAGGTCTCCGGCAAAGACAAACACGATCTCCCTGGCGTTTACGGTGGGTTTCTGGAGCAGGAGCGGCCCTTCGGTCTCCGCTGACACAGGGAAGGGCAGCAATAGCCCGGCGAGAAGCAGCACGGCGAACATGGGTTACCTCCTTGCGTCAGTCTAGTCTACTGCGTCTTTACAGGATCCGCGGGCCGATTGGGCAGCGTCTTCGGATTCTGTTCGATGCGCTTGAGAATTTCCTGAACGCCGCGCTCCAGTTGCGGATCGCGGCCCTCGATGATCGACTTGGGGTCATTGTCGACCACAATATCCGGCTCGACGCCCTTCCCTTCGATGATCCAGACGCCGTCCGTCGAGGCATGGGCGAACTCCGGTACGTTGACCGTTCCGCCGTCAATCAAACCACCGCGGTTGGTGATGCCGATGACGCCTCCCCAGGAACGTTTTCCGATGAGCGGGCCAAGCCCTGCCTTTCGGAACATGTACGGAAACAGGTCGCCGTCAGAGGCCGACTCTTCATTGAGCAGGCATACCAAGCTGCCGTTGAAGGCCTGTTGCGGATAAGTGTTTGCGAACTCGTCATTGCGGCTGAAGACCGTGGCGAGGAGCGTGCGGCGAAGACGCTCGATGAGCATGGAGGAGACGTTGCCGCCGCCATTGCCCCGGTCGTCAATGATGATGCCCTCTTTGCGCATCTGGCCGAAATAATATTTGATGAACTCGCGAATGCCGTTAGCGCCCATGTCGGGGACGTGGATATAGCCCACACGGCCGTTCGTCAACTTCTCGACCTTGCGCCGGTTGGCGGTGACCCATTCGAGGTAGATCAGGTTCTGTTCGCTGGTTAATGGATTGACCGCCACCTCTCTCGCGCCGTTCTTATCCGGGGCTGCGTTCAGCAGAAGATGCACGGGATGATCCGCCTTCCCGCGCAGCAGTTTGTACGGATTCGTGGGAGCCGCCAGGTCTTCGCCATCGATGGCCAGGACGTAGTCGCCTACTCTTGCATTCACTCCAATCTCCGTGAGCGGGGAGCGGTAAATGGCTTCTTCGTTCTGTCCCTCGAAGATCCTGCTGATGCGGTAGCGCCCGCCCGCTTCGTCCAATTCGAAGCGCGCTCCCGGCAGGGCCACGGGTGTGCGCTTGGGGATGTCGAAATCGCCGCCGTCGATATAGGCGTGGCTGACATTCAGTTCCGCCACCATTTCCCCCATGACGTAGTTCAGATCATAGCGGTGGCCCACATATTCCAACTGCGGCTGATACTGGCGCCGCAGCGCCTCCCAATCGTAGCCGTTCATGTTCTTCACATAGAAGAAGTCGCGGTAACGGCGCCAGACTTCGTTGAAGATTTGGGACCATTCAAGCGACGGTACCCGATCGACGCTGAGATTCGAAACATTTACGCTCTTCTTTGTGTCTTTGCCTTTCGGCGAGGCGTCATACACGTTCAGGGCCTGTCCCTGGCGCACTACAAGCTTGTTTCCGGAGAAGGAAACGCCCACTGCGCCGATGCCTTCCGCAATCACGCTCTCCTTACGTTCGGCAATCCTGTATATCGCCAGATCCGGCTGCGTATCAGAATCGCGGCCATAGAACGGGTTTCCCGTGCGCGTGTAGATGAGGTGACCCTTAATGGCTCCGAGGCCCGCGTAGTTGGCCGCTGGCAGGGGCACGTGGGCCACGCGGGATTCGATGCCGTCGAAATCGATGCGAAACTCTGGCTTGGCCTCCTTCTTCTCCTGTTTCGAGTCGATCTTCACTTCGTCGCTCCGGGGCGGGAAGGGATGCGGCACGTCCTTGCGCAGCGCCATGGCGAAGATGCCGCGATTCCGGCTGCCGGCGAAGTTCCATTCAAGGTCGCTGAGCAGCGGCGCGTATTCCCGCACACTGAGGAAATAAAGGTAATTGCCATCGGGGTCCCATGTGGGGTGAGATGAGTCGAACAGTTCGCCGGTAACCTGACGCAGTTTGTTCTCTTTTTCGCTCCAGATGTTGATGGTGGTATTGTCCGTGGGATTGCTCAAGCTGAAGGCAAGATAGCCGCTGTCCGGGGACCACTCGAAGTCCTGAAGGTAGCCGCGGGGATCTCGCGCCACGCGGCGCAGCGATTTATCCGCGACGGTGAGTACGTAGAGTTCGCCGTCCTTGTTCGAGAAGGCGATCTTCTTCCCATCAGGCGACCATTCGGGCCGGTAGCGCATTTCGTGGCCGTTGGTGGTGAGTTGTTCGAGGGTTCCGGAGCCGTCCTGGTTGATAAGATACAGTTCCTCTTCCCCGCTGCGATCGGAGAGGAACGCGATCCTGCTTCCATCCGGGGACCACGTGGGCCACTTGTCGTTCGCCCCGGAGGACTTTGTGAGGTTGCGAATAGGGCCGTGTTCCACCGGGAGGGTGAAAATGTCGCCGCGAGCGGTGAGCAGGACGCGCTCGCCTTTCGGGCTGAGGCCGATGGTTCCGATCTGGGCCGCTACGTTCTTGGGAGCGGGCCGGCTGGCCACGCCGTCGTAGGGAACCTGGATGTGAACCGGGCGCGATTTGGAGCCCGGTTTCACGTCGATGATCTGCAACTCGCCATCGAGTTCGTAGACGATACGGCCGTCGTTCGCCTTGCTCGGCCAGCGGACATCCCACTCCTTGAATTCGGTGAGGGGGCGCGTTTTTCCGGTGGCGGGATCGAACTCATAAAGGTTCAGCTTGCCGGTGCGGTCGCTGGCGAAGTAGATCCTGCCGCCGATCCACATGGGATCGCGTTCCGTGCGAGGGGAGTGTGAGACGGGCTCGATCTGATACGTCTTGAGATCGAAGGTGTAGAGATCCTGCGCCCAGCCGCCCTGATAGCGTTTCCAGGTGCGGAAATCGCGGTCGAGAGGAGAGTAGACTACCTTTGATCCGTCCGGCGAAAGATCTCCCGCTCCTGAGTAGGGCATGGGAAGCGGCTTCGGGAGCCCGCCCTCGCGCGGCACGACATACAGCCTCCCGTTCGCCACGGAAAAATGGTCGCGCAGCGAGCGGAAGACGACTCCCTTGCCGTCCGGCGTCCAGCCCATCACGATATTGTCGAAACCCCATCGAAACGGCAGCGGGCCGCGTGCCGGGTAGTATGTGAGTTGCTTGGGAATGCCTCCCGTGGCTGGGATGACGTACACCTGCTCATCGCCGTCGTACTGTCCCGTGAAGGCGATCCACTGGCCGTCGGGGGAGAATTTGGCAAAGATCTCGAGGCCGGGATGGGCGGTGAGTCTTGCGGCGACGCCGCCGCTTGCGGAGGCCTTCCACAGGTCTCCCGCGTAGGTGAAGACCACGTCGTTCTGATACAGATCGGGAAAGCGCAGCAGCCTGGTCTGGGCCTGCGCGCCGCCGGTGAGCAGCGAAAGCCCCAGCAGTAGGGCAAAGGGTAATTTCCTCATCGTGAATTCGTAGGGTAACACTCGGGGAGAAGACGCAATTCCGGCAGTTTCGTAACCAATGGATACAATGAGCCAATGGGCCGCATTCAGGTTCTATCGGACGAGTTGGCGAACAAGATCGCGGCCGGCGAGGTGGTGGAACGGCCCGCCTCGGTGGTGAAGGAACTGCTCGAAAATTCGCTGGATGCGGCAGCCACGGATCTACGGATTGACATTGAAGCCGGCGGGCGGCGCCTGATCCGCATTGCCGACAACGGAACGGGAATGCTGCGCGATGACGCGTTGCTCGCCTTCGAGCGGCATGCCACGAGCAAGATTCGCATGACGGGCGACCTGTTTCGTATCGCCACGCTGGGATTTCGCGGAGAGGCGCTGCCCTCGATCGGATCGGTTTCGAGGCTGACTCTCGAAACGCGCTCGGCGGAGGAAGAAGTAGGCAGCGTGGTGGAGATCGCCGGGGGCAAGATTGTCCGCTACGAGGACTTTGCGCTGGCTCGCGGCACCACAGTGGCGGTACGCGATCTGTTCTACAACGTGCCCGCGCGGCGCAAGTTCCTGCGCTCCGAGCAGACGGAGATGGCGCACATCGCGTCGCTTGTAACGCACTACAGCCTGGCTCATCCGGACAAGGGCTTTGAATTGCGGCACGGCAGCGCGGAACTGCTGCGCGCGACGCCCGTGCAGACGTTGAGAGAACGGGTCTATCAGGTTTTTGGCGCTCGCCTTCTGGAAGACCTGATTGACCTCGAGATGATGGAGCGGGAGATTCCGGGCGCGGTGGATGAGGAGGGCACGCAGGAGCCTCCGGTGCGCTTTCATCTCAGCGGCTTCGTATCGCGGCCGCAGGTGCAGAAGACAAACCGCAATTCGATCTTTCTGTTCGTCAACCGGCGCCTGATTCGCGACCGGCTCCTGCTGCATGCCCTTTCCGCGGCGTATCACAACCTGATTCCACCGGCCTCTTATCCGTTCGCGCTGTTGTTCCTCGATTGCGGAGCTGAGGAGGTGGATGTCAACGTGCATCCAGCCAAGACGGAGGTACGCTTCACGCGCGGATCGTTCGTGCACGATTTTGTCCGCGACGCCATTCGGGATGTGCTGACGAAAAGCCGCCCGGTTTCGAGCGTTCCCATCCGGAGCACGCCGCAACCGGCGGCGGAACTGCCGTTTTCCGATTTTTCAGAGCGCATGCAAAGCGCGCGTTTCGACACTGCCGCTGTCGAGGAGTTCACGCCCCCGCTCACCGAGGAGCAGAGGCGGGAACTGCCGGAATTCGTGCTGCGCCCGCACCAATCCCCCCCGCCGCGGTTGGATTTCGGCCCCGCGTCGATCACGGTGGACAACACACCGCCTCCCGCGCCGGAGCGTCTGAAATTGCGCGTGCCCGATACGCATGGCGCGTTCCCGAAGGAGGCGGTGCTCGATGCTCCGCCGAGCATGGACGTGCTGGCCGATTTGCGCCCGCTGGGGCAATTGCAGGATTCCTTCATCATCGCCGCTTCGCGCGACGGGCTCTGGATTATCGACCAGCATGTGGCGCATGAGCGCATCCTGTTTGAGAAAGTGCTGCGCGAGTGGGCATCCGGCAAAGTGGAGATGCAGCAATTGCTGGTTCCGTTGATGCTGGAGCTTACTGCTTCTCAGCAGATCGAATACGAGCGCATCGCCGGGGAGTTGCTCGCCGCCGGTTTCGAGACGGAGCCGTTCGGCAACCGGACGGTGGCGGTGAAGAGTGTCCCGGCGGCGGTTCCGGCGCCGGAAGCGGAGCGGATTCTGCTGGAGATTCTGGAGATCGCCGAAAGCGAAATGCGCCGTGTCTCGCTCGAGGACCTGCGCCGGGGCATGGCCGCCTCCATCGCCTGCCGGGCGGCCATCAAGATCAACATGCGGCTGGAGGAGAACAAGATCGACTACCTGCTGCGCGAACTGGCGCGGACCGAGTACCCCATGAGTTGCCCCCATGGCAGGCCGGTGGCGCTGCGCTACGCCATCCGCGATATTCTGAAAGGTTTCCACAGAATCTGAACAAGGAGACGTATGCGTGTTTTCGCTGCTTCCTTTTTGATGTCGGTGTGCCTGTACGGCGCGGACCGCCCGGTTCCTCCGCCGGGCGTGGCGGTTTCTCAAAACGACAGGCAGGCTCTTGAAGAGGGTCTGGCCCGGCTGAGCGCGTCCATTGAGAAGATCAAGGACAACCAACTCGCGCCCGATGTGATCATCTTCCGGGATGCGGTGCGATACGCGCTTCACTACAACGAGTTCTTCAAGCCCGAGGAGATTGCAAAGGCGAAGGATCTGTTGCGGCAGGGGCAGGAACGGGCGGATGCTTTGGGGCGCGGGGAGGCTCCCTGGGCTACAGCGACGGGGTTGGTGGTGCGCGGATACCGGTCGCGCATTGACGACAGCGTGCAGCCCTATGGCCTTGTCGTGCCGCCCACGTGGACCCCTCTGGCGCCGCGAAACTGGCGGCTCGACGCATGGTTTCACGGGCGCAACGAAACGCTCAGTGAGGTGAATTTCCTTTGGGAACGGGAGACCCGTCCCGGTGAATTCACGCCTCGGGATACGCTGGTGCTGCATCTTTACGGGCGCTACTGCAATGCGAACAAGTTCGCGGGGGAGATTGACCTCTTCGAGGCGCTGGCGGAGGTGAAGAAGCACTATCGAATCGATCAGAACCGCATCGCCGTGCGCGGCTTCAGCATGGGCGGGGCGGCGGTTTGGCACATTGCGGCGCACTATGCGGGATTGTGGGCCGCCGCCGCTCCAGGCGCGGGATTCAGCGAGACGGCGGAATTTCTCAAGGTCTTCCAGAACGAGGCTGTGAAGCCCGCATGGTGGGAGCAAAAGCTGTGGCGTATGTACGATGCCACCGATTACGCGCTGAATTTCTATAACCTGCCGCTGGTAGCCTACAGCGGAGAGATCGACCGTCAAAAGCAGGCCGCGGACATCATGGCGAAATACCTCGAAAAAGAGGGCATGCGCATGACGCACATCATCGGCCCGAATACGCCGCACCGCTATCATCCGGATGCGAAAGTGGAGATCGACCGGCGTGTGGACGCCATCATGGCGCGTGGCCGGGATGCCTATCCGCGCACCGTCAAGTTCGCCACCTATACTCTGGCCTATAACCGCATGAGGTGGGTGGTGGTGGACGCGTTAGGCGAGCATTGGGAGCGGGCCACGGTGGTAGCCGAAATCACGAACGATCATGCCCTGAAGGCGGCCACGCAGAACGTGACAGCCCTGACCTTTAACTATGGTCCGGGCGGATGTCCGCTGGCCGCCGATGCCAAGCTGGTGGTGACCATTGACGGCCAGAGCGTCACCGTGAACGGGCCGGAGACGGATCGCAGTTGGCTGGTGCATCTGCGCAAGTCAGGCGGCCGGTGGGCGGTTGCGGAACACGCCGTGGAGCCGGGCCTGGTGAAGCGGCGCCACTTGCAGGGTCCGATTGACGATGCGTTTCTGAACCGCTTCGTCTTCGTGCTTCCCACTGGGGACCCGATGCAGAAGGGGCCCGCCGAGCGCATCGCCGCCGAGCAGGCGCGGGCCATTGTCGAGTGGCGGAGACAATTCCGCGGCGAACCGCTGGTGAAGAAGGATACGGAGATCACCGAGGCCGACATCGCCAGTTCGAACCTGGTGTTATGGGGCGACCCGGGCAGCAACAAACTGCTGGCGCGCATCGCGGATAAGCTGCCGGCCAAGTGGAGCGCAGGTTCCGTCGCCATGGGCAGGAAGACCTACTCCGCGGCTACGCACTATCCCGTGTTGATCTACCCCAATCCCCTGAACCCGAACAGGTACGTGGTGGTCAACAGCAGCTTCACCTTCCGTGAGTATGATTATCTGAACAATGCACGGCAGGTTTCGAAGCTCCCGGATTGGGCCGTGGTGGACGTGACCACGCCGGCTGACGGACACTGGCCGGGCAAGATCGTGGACGCTGGATTCTTTGGCGAACATTGGGAGGTCAAGTAATGCGATTGCTGATTCTCGCGCTTGGCGCGATGAGCCTGTGGGGGCAGGGAAGACCCTCCGTAACGATGGAAGGAGAGGCGGCGCGGGCGGTGATCGACATGCGCGGGGGAAGCTGGGTTCAGTTCGAATTCCGCGATCAGAAGCTGAATCCGCTGGTGTGGGCGAATGCGGGCCCGGTCCCCGAGGCGCGCGCCATGGGGCATTTTCTCTGCCTCGACCGCTGGGGCCAGCCTTCGGTAGCCGAGGGCAAGAACGGGATGCCCTTTCACGGTGAAGCGACTCGAGTCGAATGGAAGGTGGAGAGTTCCTCGAAGGGCGCGGCGCGCGTTTCGGCGCATTTACCGATGGCGAATCTGGATGTCGTGCGCGATGCCCGGCTCGACCCCACGCACGCATGGCTGATGGTACGCGAATCCGTGACGAACCGGAACAAACTGGGGCGCCCCTACAACATGGTGCAGCATGCCACCATCGGCCCTCCGTTTCTCGATGCCTCGGTGGTGGTGGATGCAAATGGCCGGCGCGGCTTCATGCAGTCGAGCCCGATGCCCCATCCGGAAGAGCCCTCCGTCTACTGGCCCCAAGCGTTGAAGGATGGACAGCCTGTGAATCTGCGCCACCTTACTGACGACCCCATGCCGAACGTCGTCTCGTTCGTCATCGAAGAGGAGTACGGTTGGGTGACCGCGGCGAATGCGGCGAAGGGCCTGCTCATCGGCTATATCTGGAAAACCTCGGACTATCCATGGCTGAATATCTGGCGGCATGTCGATGATCAGCGCAAACCGCTGGCGCGAGGCCTCGAGTTCGGAACCACCGGGTTGCATCAACCGTTCGAGGTGCTGGTCAAGAAAGGCCGCATCTTCGGACAGTCCATTTTCGCCTGGATCGAGCCCGGGGAGACGCAGACCCGGAGTTATGCCGGGTTCCTGTTCAAGATTCCAGCGGATTACCGGGGTGTGGCGCAGGTCGCGTTCCAGAACGGCACGCTGACGCTGAAGGAGCGAGGCGATGAGCCCGGGCGGGATTTGACGATGCAGGGAGTGCGGTTCGAGTAGCGGATTAGTCTTCAGGGCTGACGGCGCGCATCGGCCGCTCGTTCACCTTGAGCTGAAACACATCCGGGCGGGCGTAGTGGCCCGTGGCGTCGAAGTCGTATTTTCCCTCGGGGATCTGGTGGAGATCGAGGTCGGCTACCAGGATCGTTTCCTCGCCAAACACCGGGCCCGCCAGCACGTGGCCGTGCGGGTTCACGATGATGCTGCCGCCGCGAATCGTGTCCGTGCACTGCACAGCGGAGAGAACGAAACAGCGCCCTTCGAAGGCAATGTGGCGCATGGAGATTGCCCACGTTTCGCGATCATCCACGGTGGGCGCGCAATAAAGCTCGATGCCTTTCGAATACATGGTGAGGCGCAGCGCCGGCATGTAGTTTTCCCAGCAGATCACCGCGCCCATGCGGCCGAGCGGCGTATCGAGGACGGGAAGCGTGGAGCCGTCGCCGTAGCCCCAGATGAGACGCTCCATGGCGGTGGGCATCAGCTTGCGATGCTTCGCGGCGAGCGTTCCGTCCGGGGCAAAGAACAGCGCCGTGCAATAGAGCGTGCCACCCTCGCGTTCGATGACCCCCACCACCATCCACAGGTTGTAGCGGCGCGCGGTTTCGCTGAGTTGAGCGGTCACCGGACCGGGAACATCGATCGCGGATTCGAAATAGCGGCGGAACTCCTGCCGGCCCTCGGGCGTCCGATGGCCCACCACCGCGCCGAAGCTCATTCCTTTGGGATAACCGCCGAGGAGAGCTTCCGGGAAGACGGCAAGCTGCGCTCCTTGACTGGACGCAGCCTGCGCCATGGCTTCCAGTTTGGCGACGGTGGCCGGGGTGTCGAATAAGATGGACCCCGCTTGTACGACGGCGGCCCTAGTAACTCTTCGAGAATCCATTGCGGGAGTTGGTCACGGTGAACTTTCCATTGGACTGCGCCTGGATCTCGATGTAATTACCGGGATCTTCGCCCTTTGGATTCGCAATCATTTTGTCGTCGGCGTTTGCATCGCCGGCTCCGGCGGCGGAGTAGTGTAGCTGCCACAGGTCGAGCAGGCCGGGGGAGCTTTTCACAACCTTCCACGCGGGCGGGGTGCCGCCCTTCTTTTCGCCGTTGTTCATGATGGCCACGCGCGGGGCGATGGCATGTACCAGGGCCGCCGGACCGCTGGCATCCAGGCCATGGTGGGTGGTGAGATAGACGTCCACTTTACCGATGCGATTTTCGGGGCAGACCAACTCCAGTTCCTTGTTCCACGTAAGGTCACCCATATCGAGGAATCGGAATTTGCCGAAGGTGACCAGCGTTCCCACGGAGCGGGCATTCTCGCTCTTGTCTTCGGCCTTCTGCTGCACGCCGGCGCACAGAGGATTCGGCTTTCCAGGGCGTGTCGTGGGTACGCCATGCGCCGCCAGGATCTCGACCAGCAACCCTTTCAACGGCAGCTTGTCGCCGGGTTTTACGGTGATGCGTTTGCCCTTCGCGGCAACGTCCTCATAGGACTTGTAGAGTTTTTCCGCACTGGCGCCGGTCTCGACGGACGAGCCGTGATCGACGACATGCTTAATGGGCATCTTCGCGGCCAGTTGCTCGATTCCTCCGACGTGATCGGTATGGAAGTGGGTGATGATGAGATAGTCGATCTGCTTGACGCCGGCTTTGGCGGCCGCCGCGGCAATCCGGTTGGCATCGCGATTATTAAAGCCCGGCCATCCGGTGTCCACGAGCAGGGACTCTCCAGCCGGTGTCACCAGCAGGGTGGCTTGTCCGCCTTCCACGTCGACGAAGAAAATGTCGAGATTCTTAGCGCCAAAGGCGGGCAGCGACCATGCCAGCAAAGCTGTGAAGAGAAGGGGTTTCACAGCAATGGATGGTATCACATGCGGTCGATCCCAAGCGCGCACCCCAGAGTGGGGTGGAGGTCATTCTCCCAGGTGAGTTCAGCGATATACTGATTGCTCCTGACGCTCATAAACAAACGAATGATGGGAGGTTCACATGCGCGTTGTCACCACCATGCTGCTGATTGCCGCGGCTGCGCTGGCGGAGGCGCAACCGGATCGCACGGCGCCGGCGATTAACCAGATCGAAGTCTGGCAGCAGGTCGGGCAACAGCCATATGAATTCACCTGGACCCAACGCGAGGAGGATCCGCGCACGCTAGCCGACTTTGAAAGCCTGGAAGGCTGGAAACTCGAGATGTATGACGGCGCGGAAGGCGAATTACGGCGTAGCCGTGAGCGGCAGATGTGGGGCCAGTATGTCGCAAAGTTCGAATTCCGCGGCAAACGTGCGGAGAGCCGCGTCGTAGCGCGTCCGCCGAAGCCGATTCCAATTCCGGGCAGCTTCGATTCGATCGATTTGTGGGGTTACGGCAACCGCTGGAGTTGGGTGCCGGATAAGACAACTCCGCCGGCCGAAGTTTCCGTTCTCGTGAGCGACGCGCGCGGCAAAGAGTTCAAAATCCAGCTCACAGACATCCGGTGGAAACAGTGGTGGCTCATTCACCGGCGCGTCCCATCCGATATCGAACAGCAGATCGTCTTGCCGGCATCGTTTACCGGGATCGAAATCGCGAAGGTTTCCAACACCGAGCCGCGCTACTTCTATTGCGACTCCCTCGTTTTTTACGCCGAGGACCTGAAGCCGCTCGTATTCCAGCCGCAACCGAAGCGCAACCTGAAGCCATATCGCGGGCAGATCACCGGGTTGAATACCGGGGAAGGCGCGCTGCCGTTTCCTACCCGCGAAGAGACCATCCTGCCGGCCAACTTCGAGCGGAATTTCAGCACGCGTGTGCGCGAGGCGCCTCCCAAGTCCTTTGAATTCCGGTACGCGGGAGCGGACGCGACCGTCGTGTACCAGTACCGTCCTGTTCAGGGAGGGCTCGGCGAGATCACAGCCAGTGTGAACGGCGGCGCGCCGTTTCATCCGCTCGACGGCGGCGGTGTGCGCTTTACCGACACCAAGGACGGCGAGGTCGCGCACGGTGAACTTGTGAGCGCCACCCTGAAGGGTGAGGCCGTGACGGCGAGGTTCCGCTTCGGCGCGCGCACGGCCGATTATCAGCTTCAACTCTGGCAGAAATCGCTCGTTCTTGATGCATGGTGCGACTCCGGCGACGCCATCGAACTCAGCTTCGGGCGCGTGTCGGGCGTGAAGAGCCCAAAACTGATCGCTGTGCCGTACATCACTTACGGAGGCAGCGCCATTCCACGAGTTTTGATGGCGGGCAGCGCGGAGAAGCCGCTATTTGCGTCCATCTGGTTCGACTGGTATCGCACCAGCGCATCGCAGCCCTGGGCGTCGGCCGACCCGAAAGTCACGGCGGACACCGCCGAGATCAACGGCGGGATGCGTTACATGCCGAAAACCGACGGTTTGCGCAATCACCTGTACGAACGAATATTTGTGAGCGCATCGCCGAACTACGAAGAAGTGCTGCCCACGATCGCCAACCCGCCCTCCCTGCGGCAGCAGGAAGGCAAGCAGGTCTTGTGGACCGTTACCGCGCCTGAGACCTTCCCGGCCGATCACAAACGCTCACGCCTGATCCGGTCTTACGGATTGGACAAAATCATGCAGCACAGCCATGAAGTCACCTGGCGCGACGAAGGCGATTCCAACACGTTAAAGTTGCACGCCGCTCCGCAGAAGGGCGGCGACGCGATGTTGAAATGGTACATCGGGGTCCAGAACGCCATGGGCTGGCTGCAAGGCGTGTACAGCAACTACACCGATTTCTGCACGGTGAACTCCAACTGGAATCCCGACCACGTGCAGCGCACACCTGACGGCGAGTGGCGTCGCGCCTGGCCGCGCAATTACGCGCTCAAGCCTTCGAAAGCGGTGGAATTCGACGAATACTACGCAAAGAGGATCAAAGAGAAATTCGGTGTGAAGATGTCCTACACGGATGTTCACACCGCCGTGGCGCCGTGGTCTTACTGCGATTTTGACGCGCGGGTGCCTGGCGCGGGCACGCTCGCCGCCACGTTTTATGCTTATGGCCAACTTCTGTTGAACGATCAGAGGGTCTATGGGCCCACGCAATCCGAAGCGACTTACCAATGGCTGTACGCCGGGCTGGCGTCCGGTCATTACGGCTGGGTGTACACGAAACTGAACCTGCTGACGCATCCGCTGGACGTAGCGTTCGAGTTGCGCAAGATTCATCCGCTCGACGCCGAATACGGGATGGGTTACACGCACTACTATCTCGACCAGATCGATCCGAATTGGCGTCAATCTTCGAAGCGGCGCGAGTATGTGGACCTGTTCCTGGCAACCACCATTGGTTACGGCAACATGGGCTGGCTGGTAAACGACTTCGGACTCGACAACGAGTTCGGTATCGAGGCGATGACGCGCTCATACTACATGATGCAGCAACTCCAGCAGCAATATGCGTTCGTGCCGCCCCAGCGCATCGAGTATGCGGACGCGGCGGGCCGGTTTCTCACCCCCAGTCAGGCGCACGCCAGCGGCGCGATTGCCGGCTCCCGGTTGCACGTCGTATATGAAAACGGGACCGAGGTGTTCGTGAACCGCTCACCGTCAAATCCATGGAGCGTGAAGGATGATCGCGGAAAAACGGTGGAACTGCCGGTTTCCGGCTGGCTGGTGTTCCACTCCGCCAACGGTTTTTACGAGATCTCGGGCAGCCCGGACGGACGCCGTATTGACTACGTAAAATCGCCCGCCTATGAGTTCCTGGACGGACGCGGCGAGTGGGTGGAGCGAGGGCGGCTTGGAGCATCAGGTAGCGCGGTGCTGCGGCAGAAGGGAGTTGGCATCCTCGAGATCATGGATCTGTACGGCAACAAGCGGCTGGCGTTTGCCGGCGGCGAGGGTGTGCTGCTCGCTTACGACGGCGAGGGCAAGGCGCTCGGCAAAGTGGAGACGCGGTCGCCACGCGCGGGGTGGCGCGAGTTCGACACCCTGGCCGGCGCGCGGACGTACGTTTTCGCCAAGTAGCGCTCTTTCCGGCAGGGAGGCGCCGGTGGCGGAACAATTCCGTCTCATGTAACGTATCAATTTACGGAGACGCTGGAACAGTGCCCTATTGCACCCAATGCGGGAACAAGGTTAGTGACCGGGACGTCTACTGCGCGCACTGTGGAGCGCGGCAGAGCGGTGTTTCGGATGAGCCGGGTCCCGCTGGCGGCGATCTCCTTGGCAAGATGCCCGCCCGAACCGCGGCGCTGCTTTGCTACATCCCCGTTGTGGGCTGGATTCCCGCCATTTTTGTTCTTGCCTCGCTCCGTTTCCGCCATGACAAGGACACTCGCTTCCATGCGTTCCAAGGTCTGTATCTTTTCGTGGCATGGCTTCTCATAGATTGGGTGCTGAAGCCGATGGTACAGATTTCGGGCTTTCCATTGGTGGGGTTATTCAAGGGGGTTCTGTTCGGCGCCTGGATCTGGATGATGGTGAAGGTGTCGCAGAACGAGATGTGCAAGCTGCCGGTGGTGGGGGAACTGGCGGAGAAGTCGGTGACGGAGCAGCGGTGATGGTATAATTATTCACAGAAAGTGAATA
>JADLBD010000072.1 GCA_020847975.1 Bryobacterales bacterium
GGAATGCCGGCAAAAGCATCCGCTACCCCATCCCTTACTTGGAAGAGAGGTTTTTATGTCAGTGAATTTCCGCCCGCTACACGACCGCGTGATTGTCCAGCGTTCTACCGAGGAGGAGAAGACGAGCAGCGGCCTGATCATTCCCGACTCGGCGAAGGAAAAGCCCCAGCAGGCCAAAGTGATCCGCGTGGGGAACGGCAAGGTGCTGGAGAATGGTACCCGCGTGCCGCTGGATGTCAAGGAAGGCGACACGATTCTCTTCGGGAAGTATTCCGGTTCCGACGTGAAGATCGACGGTGAAGAATACCTGATCCTTCGCGAGGACGAGATCCTGGCCATCATTGGCTGATGCTTCCGTTACCTGCGCCGGGGTTCGCCCGTCAAAATCCTGCAAGGAGTTTCTGAAATCATGATGTCCCGTCTCCCCCACATCGTCCTCACCGGGGCGGCTTTCCTGGTGATGACCGTATCCGCCTCGGCGCAAGCGAAGGTAGCCATCGTGGATATGCGCGAAGCAGTCAACAGCACCGCCGAAGTCAAGAAAGCCGTGCAGGCTCTCGAAGTCCGGCTCAAGCCGAAACAGGATGAGGGCGCGAGGCTACAGAAGGAACTGCAGGACATTCAGGGCAAGCTGCAAACGCTGCAGGGGAAACTGACGCCCCAAGGCGAATCGGACCTGGTGTCGCAAGGGCAGCGAAAGCAGAAAGAACTTCAGCGGTTGCAGGAGGACCTCAACTCGGAACTCGAACGCGAGCAGAATGATGTCGGCACGCGCGCCCTCCAGCGTATGCGCGACGTCGTCAAGAAGCTGGCCGAAGAGCAGCAGTTGGACGTGGTGATCGACGTAGGGAATGCCATCTATTTCAAGCCGGCCCTGGAGATCACAAAGGCGGCCATCGCCGCTTACGACAAAGCCTACCCGGCGAAGTAAACTATTGTTAGATGCCGGGTTATCTGGAAGGCTACGGCGCCGGCGAGGAGCAGCGGGAACGCAAGATCCGCTGGATCGTACTTTCCCTGCTTGGCGCCCTTCTCATCGGTGCTACGTTGTATTTCACGTTCCGCGACTACCCCTCGGAGCGTAAGCTGAATCAGTTCCTCGATGCCCTTCGCCGCCAGGATTACAAAACGGCCTACAGCTACTGGGGCTGTTCTGTCCAGGTTCCCTGCCGCGACTATCCCTATGACAAGTTCCTCGAAGATTGGGGGCCGAAAGGCGTCAATGCCAAGTTCAGCAACAGCGGGCTCGGGGATTCCGAACGCTGCGGCACCGGCTACATGGCGGCGCTCAACTCGGGTAACGACGAAGTCTCTCTCTGGGTGGAGCGCAACACCGGCGTGCTGAGCTACGCGCCCTGGCAGCAATGTCCCGAGAAGAAACTGCGGCTGATGAAGTGGCTCCGGATGAAGTTCGGGCGGGGCTAAGACCCACCTTTTTCTAACGCGCTGGGCTTAATTGGTTCATCACCGCCCTCACCCGTTCCGAATAGCCCGGCACCGGGTTGTAGGTGCGCAGCTTTTCCTCAACCGACTTCCCCCGGTAGTAAGACGAGTTGGCCAGCCGCTCCGCCACTGTGTGGATTCCGTTCTCGATGGAGTGGAACCCGATCTCGCCATTCCCCCACCCCAGGATGTTGTTCGCCCGATACGCCTTCCCGCCGCTCGATTCCACAAACGCTATGCTCGGCAGAAGGCGCCAGTCCAATCGATGTTGGTCGGCAGCACGGAGGAATGTGGAAGCAAGCTGCGAAGCCGGACTCTGGTGGCGGTCAAAAAAATTCCGCAGTTGGCCGAGGCGCGGATCGATGCGGGGCAAATGCCGAAGTGCCGGCGCTCCCGCCTGCGCGGTACACAGCAGGAACAACCCCGGCAACGCCAGCAGCCACGCCAGGCGGGCACTGCTCGAACCGCGAGGCTCTCTCTTCCGCGTCCGGATTACGATTCTAACGCGCAATGTCCGCATATCGGCCGTTTTCACTCCGTTCTTGAGACCTCAATCTCAAGGAAACTGCGGCCGTCCCGAGGGCATCTACTATACCACAGGGCTACGTGGAATATGTCCGCACTCTTGTCGAAATTAATTCGGAGTCACAAAGATGGTGGCCCCCGCAGATGCCTGGTTCCCCGCGCGTACCACCACCTCCGCCTCTGCTGAACTCAAGCCCGCCGGAATACGCACATTGATCTGCGTGACACCGTTGATGAGCCCCGGCGAGGGCCCCGCATACAGCACGTCCGCCGCCGACCCCGATATCGCCGCCGTGCAGCAGTACGTGTTCCGCGCTTCACCCGCAATCGCCCCGTCGGCTGCATCGAAGTAGTACCCGGTCCCCGTGGCCCAGACCGCCACAATCGTTCCCGGAAGCGCCGGATTCCCGCTCGAATTCAACGTCCCATCCTGATTCACAGCCGCCGCGCTGCCGTCCGCATTGCGGAATATCTGCGGAGCCGTGGGAACGACAATCAACGGAAACTCCGGCAGCGCCACGCCGTTCGATGTCACGCGCAGCCGCGCGCTCTGCTCTCCGTTCAGTCCGAACGGAGCCACCGCCAGGATCTGATTCGCGAATGCCGCGAGAATCGGAGCCGTCCGCCCGCCGATGGCCACACTCGGCGCCATCCCGATGCCCGGTCCGTGAATCCGGATCAACTCCCCCGGCGCGACACGCCCCGTCAAATCGGAGACCGCGGCGTTGGTCATACCCGCCACGTGGGGCGATACCGGCTCACCCGGCGAGATCACCGAGACGATGCCGCTCGCTCCCGCCACATGCACCAACCCATCCCCGCCCGCTGCCAGTGACTGGGCCACGATGTGGTTCGGATAACGCGCTGAATACAGCAGCGTCGTCCCATCCGGCTTCAACCCCACCAGAAACTCCTCGCCATCCGACCAGCCATTGGCGTTCGGAAACTCAGGCGACGACGTCACTCCGCTCACCCACACGTTCCCTTTCCCATCCACGGCCACCGCCCGCGCCTCGTCCGGGTTCTTCCCTCCCAGATAGGTCCCCCACGCCATGCCGCTTCCTGTTGCGTTCAGCTTCGCCACAAAGGCGTCCGTCTGTGGTCCGAATCCGAACGGCGCAGGGTGCACGGGCCCCGAATAGACAGGCTGCACCACGCCGGAAGTCGCGGGAAAATTCTCGTCATTGGTCTTCCCCACCACATATGCCTCGCCCGTCTCGGAAACCGCCAGCGCATTGAGGATGTTCCCGGGATTGGCAAACGGAGCCAGCACATCGTTGCGCGCCCCCAGGTACGTGAGATAGGCGAGTCCGCTGCCATCAGCGCGGAACTTCGCGACAAAGGCGCCGATGCCGGAACTGCGCAGCGCCCCGGAGGTGGTGGGCAAATCCGTCGTGTTCGTGTTCCCCGCGATCACCATATTGCCCACCGCATCCACGCCCAGGCCCACAGCCGCCGTCGAGCGCGTGCTGAGGAAGCAGGTACTCCCCGCCCCGCATTGCACAGCGCTTCCCGTGACCACTCCGGCCAGCAAAATCCGGTCCGCCGCGGGAGCCAGTTTCGCCACGAAAGCTCCCGACCGCGAGGCCAGCCCTGTCGAGGGCACCCCGAATACCAGCGGTGGTGAGGCCGGAAAATCCGGAGCCCTCGTCTCCCCCGCCACGTAAATGTTGCCCGCCCCATCCACCGTCACCGCATTCACGGAACTGATGCCCTTCGTTCCGCCGAAATACGTGGATGCCATCGTCTGGCTTCCGTCCGGGCTCAACTTCACAAGGAACCCCGTTGTGCCGCCGCTTTGTGTCTGCACCGCGCCGCGGAGGGGGAAGTTCGGCGACGAGGTCGCACCGCCAATGTAGATGTTTCCAGCCGCGTCGAGCGCCAGCGCCTTTGCCTGGTCGTTACCCTTGCCGCCGAAGGTGACGCGAAAGAGGAGACCTCCCCGCGGATCCAGCTTCGCCACAAACACATCGCCAAGCGGCGGAAGATCCGGAGATCGCGGCCCGATCAACCGGCTGCCGGCCGCATATGTGTTGCCCGCCTTGTCCAGGACGATGGCCGCCACGCGGTAGTCGTTCGAGTCGCCAATGTAGGTAGCGTAGTCTCCCGCTCCCCAAACCATCAGCGGAACCGCCAAGACTGCCGGCATTCCCCATCGAAGAATCATTGCATAACCCCTCGAGATCAGAACGTTCCTCGAGGACTTCCAACGCCTTCAGCATAGCGTGGTTTCTACGGGCCGTCCGCTAGAATCGCGCGATCAGCCCGATCCGCGCGGCCCGAGGGAATCCGGGCGAGATATTCGTGTTGCTGTCGGCGTTCATGTAGTACTTCCGGTCGAACACGTTCTCCACGTTTGCCTGGAGCCGCACGTTTTCCGTCAGAGTAAAGAACACCGCCGCATCCACACGCGTATAGGCCGGCAGAACCACGCGATCATCGATGGCCGCGAACATGTCGGAACGGTTCAGAATCCCCAGACCCGCTCCCCATCTCCGCTGAAGCCGCAGATTATTCCACAGGGAAAAGGTGTTGTGCGGCACCTGCGCCACTTGCGCCCCGGCAAATGCGGACGCGGTGGCGCTGGTGACGAAAGCGTCCTGGTAGGCGTAGCCGCCGGCGACCTGCCAGAACCTTGTGAAACTCCCGTTTACTCCGATCTCCACGCCATTTGTCCGCTGGCTTCCCGTCTGCACGATTCGCGTGGGATCATTCGGATCGATCGAACGTGTATTTGTGCGGTTCAAGCGGTACACGGCGGTGGTCAGCGAGAGCTTGCGCGCCGCATCCCACTTCACCCCCATCTCGTAATTGGTGAACTTTTCCGGCTTCACCTGCTGGGTCACCTCCGTGAGCGAGGCGAACTGGTCCCCCGCGCTTGGCAAGTATGACACGCTATAGCTTCCATAGAGGGAAACCGAATCCGCGGGCTTCACCACCAGGCCGGCTCGCGGGGAAACCAGATTGTCGATGCGGCGAAGGTTATCGCCGTTCCGGTTGTTTTGATATCGCAGATCGAAATGGTCGAAGCGAAGGCCGGTGATGAATTGCAGATATCGCGAGACCTCGATCTGGTCCTGCACGTACGTCGCTCCCAGGTTCACCTTCAGGTGATTGTCCGCGTCGGTGGCGCTCTGCCGGAACGTCGTCGGCGCGTACAGCACCGGATTGTTGAAAGGAACCAGAATTGACGTAGCGGAGTTGTTGAAGTAGCCCGTGTTGCGGAAATTGTCCGTCAACTGCCGCCCCAACTCCGCGCCCCAAAGCAGCGTATGCCGGACGCCGCCCGTATGAGCGGTATAGCTCACGTCCGTCTGGTTGAACACATTCAAACGGTTCGTGGCGTTGTTATACGCCGAAAGTGACACCTGCATCATGTCGGCGGTTGCGTCGCGAGGCACGAAGTTCTGATATCCGCGGCCGTAGCTCCCGAACAGCGTCCGGTTGCGAATGTTCAGACGGCCCGCCTGGTGGTCCACCAGCGCCGAGCCGAGATTCACGTTCGCGTTCACATGGCTCTCATCCGGATTGCCGTAAAACGTCGAGATCGGCACGGCGGCGGGCCGTCCCTGAAACGAAGTGATGCCGCGGTCCGCCGTGCGCATGTCCCGAAAGTGTTCGTAGCCCAGCATCACGCGCGTCTCGCGGCCGGCGTTAATAGTGAGTGACGGGCTCACGCCGTAGCGCTCCAGGCCTACAAACCTCCGGAAGCTGTCCGAGTTCTCATACATCGCGTTCATCCGGAATGCGGCACGATTCCCCAACGGTTGATCGAAATCCCCCGTGAACCGCTTATTGCCGAACGAGCCTCCTTGCATCGTCACCTCGCGCAGCGGAGCAAAGCCGGCTTCCTTGGTCACCCGGTTGATCACGCCGCCTCCGCCGCCGCGCCCGAAAATCATCGCGTTGGGACCCTTCAGCGCCTCCACACGCTCCAGGTTGTAAAGATCACGATAGTATTGCACGTCATCCCGCACCCCGTTGACGAAGAAATCGGCGGAGGAGCTATTGCCGCGAATCACCAATTGATCCCGGTTGTTCTCTCCCTGGTGAGCGGTGATGCCCGGCACGTAGCGCACTACGTCGGCAATGCTCATCATCATCTGGTCCTGGATCAGTTCCCGGGTCACCACGGTGATGGATTGCGGAGTGTCCAGCAGCGGCGTCAGCGTCTTCGTCCCGCTGCTGATTGCCGGCGTCACGTAATCCGGCGATTCCTCCACGGTCACTGTCTCCCGAATTGCCGCAACTGGCAGCAGAAATTCCCTCGCTTCCGAACCCGAGGCCTGCACTTCCACCACTTGTGTTACCTTCTGGAATCCCCGCTTCTCCACTGCCACGGCATAACTGCCTGGTTCGAGGGATAACGTGAACTCGCCGTTTTCGCCGGACGCAGCCGTACCCGCCACACTGCCGTTCCTGGTCGCCGTAATAGAGGCGCCGGCAATCGGCGCCCGGCTCACATCCAGCACTACGCCGTGAATCTCTCCTGTTTGTTGACCCCACGCGATCCCCGTCCACGACGCCAGCAAACATGCAAACATCCATCCGGACACACGTGCAGCGGGACTCCCATTCATACAACCTCCTATCCTTTCGTTCTGCCTTGAAAGCCGTGGCTGGCGACCCCTAAAATGTAGGAGAACCGTCAGCCTATGCGCCCGGTTCCACCGGCCGCGCGGCACGCTTCGCCAAAAGTTGCCCGCGCGGCTGTTTGAATGTCCGGTTCATCCATCCGGTCACGGCATGATGCGCGCGTGACCTCAACGAATCCATTAGAATCCAACTTGCAACTCAGTGTCAACTGAAAATTGCACAAAGCTTCGAAAAAACGCCCAAACTGCCTTCCTCTTGTTTTTCCGCGACAGCCCTACGGCCGCGCTCGAAGTCTCTCCGCCGCCCGCTCCGACGCTGCCCGCCGCGCCGCCAGCATCCCCTTCGCCCGCCGTTGCTGCGCCACAATGAGGTCCAACTCACAATGTTCCGGCGAGCCCGGACCGAACGGAGGCTCCGGATCGTATTCGAGCTGCAAACCGATTGCCCGCGCCTCCGTCTCATCCCGCAACAACTCCGCCAGTTGCAGCGCGAAGTCAATCCCGGCGGTCACTCCTCCGCCCGTGATGCGGTTCCGGTCCAGCACCACGCGCCCGGCCGCCGGAATCGCCCCCAACAGCGCCAGTTGATCGCGCGACATCCAATGGCACGCCGCGCGATACCCCGTCAGCAGTCCCGCCGCCGCCAGCAGCAGCGATCCCGTGCACACCGACGTCACCCACTGCGCCTGCTCGCCCCGCTCCCGGATCCACTCGAGCACCTCGAGGTCATCCATCAGCGCAATCTGCCCCGGTCCACCGGGCACACACAGCACATCCAACGCCGGACACTCCTCCATCGTGACCGTGGGCAGTATCGCCATCCCCGAATCGCTCCGCACCGGCTCCGGCGTCTTCCATACCAAATGGACCTCCGTATCGGAAATACGGTGGAACACTTCGTACGGCCCGGTGAGGTCAAGCTGCGTCAGTCCGGGATACAGCACCATGCCGATCTGCGTCTTCACGGGTGCGCCGCCACTTCCCCGCCGGGCTCGATGCGGTAACCCTGCGCCGTTCCCGCCTCCGTGTCGTAAATTACAAACGTCGAAGCTACGTCCGTCCGATTCGCCTGCGCATCGAACTGGCATCCCATAATCGACCCCGGATTCACCGCCAGCGTACGCGCGCCCAGCTTGCGGATGTCGAACACGTGATTGTGCCCGTAAAACACCACGTCGTACTCCCCGCCGCGCGCAATAGCCAGCGCGATGTTGTCAAAGTGGTTCACCGCTACCCGCCGCCCCCCGAACTCCTCTACGAAGAATTCGCCGCGCAGCCGCACGTGTGGATACTTCGGCGTCTTCGCGGTAATGCGGAAGGTGTCGGCGTCGTTGTTGCCGAAAACAATGTAAAGCGGCTTCGAAAAGCCCCGCGCCAGTTGATCGAGAACGAATGGCGAACACAGATCGCCGCAGCAGATCAGCACATCGGCATCCGCGACGAACTCGAGCGCCGTGGCGAGCTTCCACACGTTATCGTGAATATCGGACAGGATTGCGATCCGCATGTGACCATGGATAGCGTAATCGAGAGGGACAAGGCAATGGCGCGGGTGAGGTTGATTCTGTGGAATGAGGCCGAGGCGGCGGCGCGCGCCGCCCAACTCGAGAAAGCGGGCCACCAATTGGAAGCCGTCATCACGAAGGGCGGCGAATCCCTGCGCGGCCTTCGCGAATCCCAGCCGGACGCCGTCTTGATCGACCTCAGCCGCCTGCCCTCCCATGGCCGCGCGGTGGCTCTGATGGTGCGCAAGACGAAGGCCACGCGCCGCATTCCCCTGGTGCTGCTCGGCGGCGATCCGGCCAAGGTAGCCGCCATCCGCGCGCAACTTCCCGATGCCGTCTACTCCGCATGGAGCGGCATCGCGAGGTCCCTGAAGAAAGCGCTGTCCGTGCCCCCGGCGAATCCCGTGGCGCCGGATGTCTCCATCGCCACCCACGCTCCCCTGGCGCGCAAGCTCGGCATCAAAACAGGCGCCACCGTGGCCGCCATCGAGGCTCCACGCGAGTTCCTCAAAGCTCTCGGCGATTTGCCCGACGGGGTGCGGTTCACCGAACAGCCTCCGGCCGATGTCGTCATCCGCTTCGCCTCCTCCTGCGCCGAATTGCAGCAGGATATCCGCTCTCTTGCCCTCCATGCCCCGATCTGGTTGGCGTGGCCCAAGCAGAGCGCGCGCGTGCAATCGGACCTCACCCAGAACGCCGTTCGCGAAATCGGCTTCAGCGCCGGGTTGGTAGACTACAAGATCTGCTCCATCGACAGGACGTGGAGCGGCATGCTGTTCAGCAGACGAAAACAAAAATGAAAATCACCGCCATCAAGACCCTCGTGGTCAACGCGCGCATGCGCAATTGGATTCTCGTGAAGGTGGAAACCGATCAGCCCGGCCTCTACGGATGGGGCGAAGCGACGCTCGAGTGGAAAACCAAGGGCGTCGTCGGGTCAGTGGAGGACCTCTCCGTCCTCCTCATCGGGCAGGACCCGCGCCGCGTCGAGCACATCTGGCAGATGATGCATCGCCAGTACTTCTGGCGCGGCGGCATCGTCACCATGACCGCCATGAGCGGCATTGACCAGGCCTTGTGGGACATCAAAGGCAAGGAGACCGGCAAACCCGTCTGTGAACTGCTTGGCGGCCCCGTGCGCGACAGCCTTCGCCTTTACGACCATCTCGGCGGCGGCCTCATGGAGGACATCTACCTCACCGTCGAACCCGAAGTCTTCGGCGAGCGCCTCTCGGTGAGTCTCGAAAAGGGATTCACCGCCGTGAAAGCCATGCCCATTCCCGTCGCCGAGCTGATTGAAAGTCCCGCCGTCATCCGCCGCGCTGTCCGCTGCGTCGAGGAAATGCGCAAAGCCGCCGGAGACAAGGTGGACATCATGCTCGACCTCCATGCGCGCACCACACCCGCGGCAGCCATTCAGTTCGGCCGCCTCCTGGCGGACTATAACCTCTTCTGGTATGAAGAACCTTGCTGGCCCGAGCATGTGGACGCGCTGGTTGAAGTGTCGCGCGCTCTCCCGTTTCCCATCGCCACCGGCGAACGCCTCACCGGCCGCTGGCAGTTCCGCGAACTGCTCGAAAAGCGCGCCTGCGCCATCGTGCAGCCCGATGTCTCCCACTGCGGCGGCATCAGCGAAGCCCGCCGCATTGCCGCCATGGCCGAAACCTACTCCATCGCCGTGGCGTGCCACAATCCACAGGGCCCCGTCAGCACCGCTTCTTCCATCCATGTCGGCTTCGCCACCCCGAACTACCTCATCCAGGAAGTGGTGCGGGCAGACGTGCCATGGCGCAATGACATTCTCCTCGACCCGCTCGACGTCGCCCGCGGCAGCGTCCCCCCGCCCGCCAAGCCGGGACTGGGTATCGACATCAACGAAGCCGAAGCGGCGAAACATCCGTTTCAGCCCGAAGTCACCATGGATTGCTTCCACCGCGACGGCTCCGTGGCCGATTGGTAAGGCCCGGCCTATTCCTGCCGCAGCGCCGCCACGGGATCCAGGCGCGAGGCGCGGTATGCCGGGATGTAATTCGCCGCCACCGCGACCAGGACCAATACCACCACGACGCCGGCGAACACGCGTGGCTCGGTCGGGCTGACGCCGTACAGCAACCCTCCGAGCAGCCGCGTCAGCGCCAACGCGCCGGCCAATCCCGCGCCAATCCCCGCGCACACGAGAACAAGCCCGCGCCCCACCACCAGCCGCAGCACCCGGCTGGCGCTCGAGCCTAGCGCGATGCGCACACCAATCTCCGCCGTGCGCTGCGAGACCGTGTAGGCCATCACGCTGTAGATGCCCAGCGCTGCCAGCACCAGAGCCAGGGCCGCGAAAATGCCGAACAACATCATCCCCAGCCGTTCATCCGAACTCGCCCCCGCCACCAGTTCCTCCATCGTGCGGATGTTGTACAGGGGCAAGGACGGATCCATCTTTTTCAACTCGGCGCGGACGGCCCCTGTGACGGTTTGCGGAGCAGCTACGGTGCGTGCCACAATCGCCAGATCACGGCGCGGAAACTGGCGGTAAGGCAGATAGATCTCCGCCTCGGCGTCCTCCCGAAGCCCCTTGTGCCGGACGTTCCCCACAATCCCAACGACACGAACTGGCGGGTTCGCTTTCTGGTCTGACCCGAAGCGGATCTGTTTGCCGAGCGCGTCTTCATGAGGCCACAGCGTAGCGGCGGTCTTCTCATTGATCACCACTACGGGCTCAGCCTTCTCCGCATCCGCCTCCGCCACGAAGCGGCCGCGCTCGAGCGGAATTTGCAGCACGCGCAGGTAGTCCGGTGTGACGACGCGGTAATAGCCGATCGGGATACGAGAATGAGGAGGGTCCGGGCGCCCCACTACGAACATGCCGCGGCCATGGTCGTCGCCGCCCAGCGGAAGCACCGACGTCACCGCGGCGGTGGTCACTCCCGGCAGCGATCCCACCCGCTTTGCGATCTCCACCGCGAAATCGGCGCGCTGGGCGTCCGTCTTGTATTTCTCCGGCGGGAGCGAAATCTGCATCGTCATCACCCCCTCAGGGTTGAATCCGGGCCGGACCGCGCGCAGGCGCAGGAACGTTTCCATCATCAGGCCTGCGCCAATCAGCAACATCAGGGCGAGCGCCACCTCGCCCACCACCAGCACGTTGCGCAGTCCGCTGCGGCGCGCCATCCCACGAGCGCCCTGCTTCAACGTCTCCACCAGGTTCGTCCTCGAGGAATCCACTGCCGGAAATACGCCAAACAGCAGGCCGGTAACCGCCGAAAGAGCCAGCGTAAACAACAGAACTCCGGTATCCATGCGAATCGGAGCGAGTTGTGCCTCGCTCTTGGCCGCAAAGGCCCGCACCAGGTCGATACCCCACAACGCCGGAAAAATACCGAGGGCGCCGCCCGCCAGCGCCAGCAGCAGGCTCTCGGTGAGCAACTGCCGGACAATGCGCCCTCTGCCGGCGCCAATCGCCGCGCGGATGGCAATCTCCCGCCTTCGCCCGCTGAAACGGACCATCACCAGGTTGGCCACATTCGCGCATGCGATCAGCAGTACGAAAGCTACCGCTCCGAACAGCGCGGCAAGGACGGGCCGGACCTCCTCCATGTACTCCTCGTGAAGCGGGTTCACCAACACCTTCCACCCGTCATTCGTAGTTGGATGAGCATGCGCAATCGCGGCGGCGATCCCCTCCATTTCCGCGCGCGACCGGGCCAGTGTCACCCCTGGCCGCAACCGTCCCACGACTGCGATGCCGCGCCGCCCGCGCGAGTCTTCGTCCTCTGGAACCGCCGTCATCGGAAGCCAGATTTCCCGGCGTCCAGGAAACTCCACCCGCGGCGGCATGATCCCGATCACGGTAAAAGGCACACCATCCAGAGCGATTCTCTGCCCGATTACCCTGCCGGACCCGCCGAAGCGGTTTTGCCACAGTGGATAACCCAGGATCGCGACGCGGTTATTGCCCGGGTGCTCCTCCTCTTTCCGGAAGAGCCGCCCGGCCACCGGCTGAATCCCGAGCGTGGTAAGGCAACTCGCCGATACACGAGCCCCAGCCAACCGCAGCGGTTCTCCGCTCCCCGTCAGATTGACGTTCTCATCCGAGGCCGCGCCCATATCCTCGAAGCTCTGCGAGCGCTTCTTCCAATCCAGATAGTCGGGATGCGATGCGCCGGTCCTGGACAGCCCCATCTGCTGCTGGTTCGAGAACAGAAACACCAACCGGTCGAGCGAGGCGAACGGTGGAGGCGTCAGTAGCAAACCCTTCACCACGCTGAACATCAGCGTATTGGCCCCGATGCCCAAGGCGAGCGCCGCGGCGACGGCGAACGTGAAGCCTTTCTGCCGCGCGAGCGACCGCAGGCTGAATCGAAGATCCTGCCACACACCTGGCATACCCCCTCCCCGCAGCACGCCGACTGCCAGAGACAAGATGCCGTAGAACAGCCACTTGAGGCCGGCGATTGTCCGGTTGTGGGACGCGAGTGTCCTCCCGCGCACCAGCAGGAAATTTACAGCCGCCCCGCCACTGCGGGTGTATAAGTACCTTATGAGCAACGTAGAACGCATCCGCGAAGCCCTGCTCGGCCCGCCCTCGCGGGACTATTTTGAACAGCGCGCCTTCGCCGGATGGAAGCCGGTGGCCATCATCTGGGAAAGGGAGATTGATCAGCCCGGCCAAGCCCCTCCTCGAAGCGAGGAGATCCCTTACGGACTTCAGGTCGCCGCCGATTGCGCCTCTCTGGTGGAGAATGCCGCGGAAAAAGAAGTCATCCTCAAGGTGATGGACGGCATCGTGCAGGACAAGCGCATCTCGGGGATTGCCGCCGGTTTGAACAGCGAAGGCTACCGCACCCGCTCAGGATCCCCCTGGTCGCCCCGCGATGTTTTCGAACTTCTGCCCCGCCTCATCGAGGTCGGTCCTCGTGTGTTCCCCACCTCGGAATGGGCGGAACGGCGCCAGCACCTTTTCGCGGCGGTGTAGCATTCTGGAATTGACCGCAACTTTCGGAGTGTACGCCGGAGCGAACCGCCCTAGTCTGGATGTATGAGCAAGAACACGGAAAGCTACTGGGACGCCATCCTGAGGCGTGATGCCGCCGAGGACGGCCGCTTTGTCTTCGGAGTCATCACCACCGGAGTCTACTGCAAGCCCTCCTGCCCCTCGCGGCGCCCACTGCGCAAGAACGTGCGCTTCTACGATTCCCCTCGAGAGGCCGAACGCGACGGCTTGCGGCCCTGCCTGCGCTGCCGCCCTCTCTCCGCGGAAGATCCCGCCGTGGCCCGCATCAAAACACTGTGCGCTTATATCGAGGAGCATAGCGGCGAAAACGTCACCCTCGAGGATCTCAGCCGGCGTGCCGGCCTCAGTCCCTTTCACTTGCAGCGCACCTTTAAAGCGGCGGTCGGCGTCAGTCCCAAGCAGTATCTGAACGCCTGCCGCATGGGCTCCTTCAAGGAGCAACTGCGCGCGGGCAAGTCCGTTACCGACGCCATCTACGAAGCCGGTTACGGATCCGCCAGCCGTCTCTATGAACGCTCCGGCGCAAACCTCGGCATGAAGCCAAAGGAGTACCGAGGCGGCGCGGACCGCCTGACCATCCGCTACGCCGTCCAGCCAACAGCCGTCGGCCTCATGCTGGTGGCCGCCACCGGGCGCGGGGTCTGCGCGGTGGAGTTCGGAGATACCCCGGAAGACCTCGAGAATTCGTTGCGTAGTGAATATCCCGCTGCCGATATCACCGCCGTCGACCAACCGGACGAGGAGCCCTTCCGGCAATGGCTCGCCGATCTTTCCCGCCAGGTCAATGGGACCCAACCCGCGCATCAGCTGCCGCTCGATGTGCGCGTCTCCGCCTTTCGAGCCCGAGTCTACGAGCAACTGCGCACCATCCCCGCCGGTGAGACCCGGTCCTACAGCGAAGTGGCCGCGGCCATCGGGCGTCCTTCGGCGACTCGCGCCGTCGCCCGCGCCTGCGCCACCAATCCGGTGGCCGTTACCGTCCCTTGCCACCGCGTGGTACGCCGCAACGGCGACATGGGCGGCTACCGCTGGGGCCTCGATCGCAAGCGCAAACTGCTCGCCGCCGAAGCCGCTATCCTGAAACAATGAGTGTTCCCGCCGATACCCTGCGCCTCCATCTGCGCTACACCGCCTGGGCCTCGCGCCGCCTCGTGGACGCCGCTTCGCAATTGAGTGAGGAGGAACTGACGCGCGACTTCAAGCACGCCGATAAGAGCGTCCTCGGCACGCTGGTGCACATCTTCGCCGCGGACCGCGTCTGGCTTGGCCGCATCCAGGGGAACGTGCCCGCCCGCTTCATCGACCTCGAGCAGGATATGAAACTCAGCGTCCTCCAGAACGACTGGCCGGCCCTCCACGAACGCTGGCTCGAGTGGACAGCCGCCCAGACCGACCACTCCGTGAGCGAATCGTTCCACTACAAGGACCTGAAAGGCAACGCCTACAGCAGCCCCATCTGGCAGACCATCCTCCACGTGGTGAACCACGCCACTCACCACCGCGGCCAGGTCTCCGCCATGCTCCGCGCTATGGGCCACCCCCCGCCCCCTCTGGATCTCATCGCGTTCTACCGGCAGTTGAATGCCGCGGCATAGTCTTTATCTCGCGGTTCTGGCCTCGGCCCGCATCCACCTCATAGTTTTCGCTTCTACACCTGGCTCTTCGCTGCCAACATGATCATGCTCATGACGAGTCAGCCATTCCTGCCGGGTGCCAGAGCAACGGCCACGATTTCGAGCGTGTCAAACCATTACTGCTGGAAATGTGCCATCTACTGCCTGGGTAAGTGTTATTGCGGAGCTCAATGGATCTTGAGAAGTAATCCCACGATACGATTGAGGAGGAGAGAATTCTTTTCCGGTAAGCGCTCGAATTGCACTTAAGGGCAACGGCCGATGATAGGGATGGATATCGGTAAGGCGAATTGCATACAGTTGATGAACTCCTTTACTGTAAGAATCGAATTCCCTCTTGGTGCAGTAAGTGTCAGCACCGTATATCTTCCATATTTTCTCCGGAGAGGCTGCATTCACAGCGCAGATTGTTGCTTCTCCGAGCAAAGACTGGTCTGGACGGCTCGCATAGAGTGATACTCGTTCATTCACCCAACGCTTGGAGAAGGTTCTTCTGATCTCGATAACTTTTTGCCCTCGAAGGATCGCATGGACGAACTGAGGACGGACACTCATAACAATCTTCGGTGCCTTGCCCCGTTGTGTACCCAGAGTCTCGATTATCTTTGGAAAGTGCCAAAGCGCCGCTTGCCAAAAGTCCTGGAAGGAAGCAGCGCAGAACAGCTCGCTATTGTCTGCACGGTACTGACCTCTTGACATGTCGGCCCGTTCGAACCCAAATGTAGAGAAAAAATTTGCCTCCTCCGTCCACAGACTTTCAGGTAGCGTGAAATGAACCTCTGAGGCAACGGAATGAAACTCCAAGGCCGCAAGGCAGAATATGAGCTTTCCTAGATTCTGATCGCGAAATTCTCGATTTACCTTTACATGACAAATTTTGGAACTTGTAGCGCGTTTCAATACCACCGCCGCGATGGCTGTGATTCCCTGACTGAAAAGAAACGCCGTCCGGCGTGACGTGGCCAGTTCAGTGTAACGGGTCGCAGTTTTCCCACGCGTAGCGAGCAGCTTGTCTCAGATTAGTTCCCGCCGTGCCGGAAGGAAGCGCGAAGGGCTGCCGGAACCGAGCGTGCAACACGGCGGGATCGTCCCGGCCGA
>JADLBD010000073.1 GCA_020847975.1 Bryobacterales bacterium
ATAAATCCGCGGTCGATCATGATCGCAGTGTGCGATCAGGACGATCCGCAGGCAATGTTTTTGCAGTAAACTGCAAGTGTCCGATTCCGCCCGTGTCTCACTTTTGGGCTCAGTCCACTCAGTCCAATATGATCAACCGAACAAAACGGAACACATCGGAACAAAAAATCCTCAAAAAACTCTGCGATCTCTACCGCCTCTGCGAGCACATATCTACTTGCACCCCAACGAAATCACCCGCCAGATCGTCGACGCTGCCTACCGCATCCACCGCGCCCTCGGCCCCGGCCTCCTCGAATCCGTTTACGAAGTCGTCCTCGCCAGGGAACTCGAATCACGACATCTCCACGTCACCCGCCAAACCGCTATCTCCATCTCCTACGAAAACCTCCGCTTCGACATTGGCTTCAAAGCCGATCTCATCGTCCGGAACCTCGTCATTGTCGAAATCAAATCCCTCGAAACCCTCTGCGCGGTACACAAGTAGCAACTCCTCACCTATCTCCGGCTCAGGGAGAAACCCATCGGTCTCCTCATCAACTTCAACGTCGTCCTCATCAAGGACGGCATCATCCGCATCGTCAACAACCTGGAAGAGTCCTGATCACCTCCACGCAATCCGTCCCCCATACGTCATACTCGTATAGGTAGCTATGGCTGTCCCCGAACGCCCCCGATTCAACGACCCCGTGGCCGAAGCCAACCAGGCCAAACTCCTCGCCGCACGATACCGCAGCGAATACGTCGACCTCAAAGAGGCCCGCATTGACCACGACCTCTTCCGCAATATCCCCGTCGACCTCATGTTTCGCTATAACTTCGTCCCTCTGCGAGCCGAGAACGGCAGCCTCGAGATCGCCCTGGCCGACCCCCGCAACCTCAACTTAATCGACGAACTCAGCATCCTCCTCGAAAAAAAGCTCCACGTCAAGGTCGCCACCCTCTCCCAAATCTCTGACCTCCTCAAGAAAACCGAGCAATCCCAGCGCGTCCTCGAGGAAGTTACCGAAGGCTTCGCCCTCGACGTCGTCGGCGACGAGGAAAACCAGGACGAAACCCTTTCCATTGACCGGCTTACAGCCGCCGATTCGGACATCGCCCCGGTCATCAAACTGGTCGACACCACCATCTTCAACGCCCTCGAACGACGCGCCTCGGACATCCACATCGAAACCCGTGACCAGGAAGTCGCCATCAAGTACCGCATTGACGGCGTCCTCCAATACGCCATGCCCCCCATCGCCAAGGAGTGGCACTCCACCATCATCAGCCGTATCAAGGTCATGAGCGAACTCGACATCGCCGAACGCCGGGTCCCGCAGGACGGCCGCTTCCGCGTGCGCTACAAATCCCGCCTCATCGACTTCCGCGTCTCCATCATGCCCACCATCCATGGCGAAGACGCCGTCCTCCGCGTCCTCGACAAGGAGTCGATGAGCGAAAAGTTCTCCTCCCTCAGCCTCGATGTCGTCGGCTTCGCCGAACTCGAAATCACCCGCTTTCGCCGCGCCATCAAGGAACCTTACGGCATGGTTCTCGTCACCGGACCCACCGGTTCCGGCAAGACCACCACCCTCTACGCCGCCCTCATGGAGATCAAGAACGACGAGGACAAGATCATCACCATCGAGGACCCCGTCGAATACCAGATCAAGGGCATCACCCAGATCCCCGTCAACGAAAAGAAGGGACTCACCTTCGCCCGCGGCCTGCGCTCCATCCTCCGTCACGACCCCGATAAGGTCATGGTCGGCGAAATCCGCGACCAGGAAACCGCCCAGATCGCCATCAACGCCGCCCTCACCGGACACCTCGTCTTCACCACCGTCCACGCCAATAACGTCATCGACGTCCTCGGCCGGTTCCTCAACATGGGTGTCGAAGCCTACAACTTCGTCTCCGCCCTCAACTGCATCCTCGCCCAGCGTCTCGTCCGTGTCATCTGCGAGCACTGCAAGAAACCCTTCCACTACGACGAAGAATACTTGCGCGACAGCGGACTCAACCTCGAAGACTGGGCCGGCGTCACCTTCTATGAAGGAGCCGGCTGCTTTGAATGCGGCGGCACCGGGTACCGCGGCCGTACCGCCATCCATGAACTGCTCGACTTGAGTGAGCGCATCCGCGAAATGATTCTCGAACGCCGCCCCGGCTCGGAAGTCAAACGCGCCGCCAGGGAAGAGGGCATGCGCTTCCTCCGCGAGTCCGCCCTCGAGAAAGTGCGTGACGGCGTCACCACCCTCAAAGAGGTCAATAAAGTAACATTTATTGAGGGCTAAACCATCTTGTCCATCGTCGATAAAATCCGCAGTCTGCTCAAGGAGCCGCCCCCTGAATTCATCTTCGAATTCTCCGAAGCCGGCATCTCCTGGGCCCATCACGGCAAGACGGAAAGCTCCGGCTTCCAGCCCATCGAGCCGGACACCCTCAGCGTCTCTCCCGTCCGCGACAACGTCCTCAAACCGGACGCCCTCGCCACCGGCGTGAACACCATCGTCTCCCAGGCCAACGGTACCGCCCAGAAAAAACGCCGCCCCTGCGCCCTCATCCTTCCCGACTACTGCGGCCGCGTGGCTGTCCTCGACTTTGACTCATTTCCAAGTGAACCCACCGAGCAGATGTCCCTGGTTCGCTTCCGCGTCAAGAAGTCCGTCCCCTTCGACCTCGACGCCGCTTCCCTCTCCTTCCACGTCCAGCCGCATTCCTCCGGCGGCAAGAAGAAGGACGTTGTCGTGGCGGTGGTCTCCCTCGAAATCCTTGCCCGCTACGAAGCGCCTCTGCGCATGGCGGGCCTTCATCCCGGCCTGGTCACCATCAGCGCTCTTACCGCCCTCAACATGGTCCAATCCACCGCGCTCGAAGTGGTCGCCAAACTCTGCGGCAAAGTGCTCTCCGTCGCGGTTACCGAAAACAACTCCCTGCGCATGTTCCGCTGCCTGGAACTCGATCACGTGACCCCCGAAGAGGTCATCGCCGTCCTGTTCCCCACCTTCGCTTACATCGAAGACGAACTCAAAAAACGGCCGGGACGGATCTTCCTCTGCGGATTCAGCACCTTGGCCGAAGCCTTTGCCCCCCAACTCGAACAGGAACTCCAGGTCCGCATCGAGCCCCTCCGCTCCTCCATCGGCATGCCTGGACCCTACAGCGCCGGGCTGCTAGGCTATCTTCAGGGCGTCTCCCTCGTGGCGCCGGCCTTTGCCGCCGCCCGCCGTCCGGAGGCTGCATGAACATCCGCATCAACCTCTCCTCGGAGCCATTCCGCCGCGACCGTCCGTGGGTGGTCGCCACCACTCTCCTCGGCATCATCCTCATGGTCTCCCTCGTCGCCTTGAGCTACCTCGCCATCATGCACCGCGATGAGGACAAGGAAGCACGGGCCGAGGTCGAGAAAGCCCAGCGCCAGCTCAACCTCCTCATCCAGGAACAGAACCGCCTCGAATCCACGCTCCGCCGCCCGGAAAACGGCGAAGTCATCGAGCGCAGCGTCTTCCTCAACCAGCTTCTGCGCCGCAAAGGAATCTCCTGGACCCGCATCTTTTCCGACCTCGAGAAGGTCACTCCCTACAACGTGCGCCTCATCCAGGTGCGCCCCCAGGTCAATCAGCACAACGAGGTCTACCTCGAAATGGTAGTCGGCGCTCAATCTTCCGAGCCCGTCATCGAGATGCTGATGCGCCTGGAAACCTCCACCGAATTCGGCGCGGTCCATCTCGCCAATTCGCTGCCGCCTTCGCAGAGCGAGCCGCTCTTCCGCTATCGCATCAACGTGAACTATGCCCAAAAGCTCTAAGCTCAACGCGCTCAAGTCGAAGATCGCGGCGGTGAACATCCCCAAACCCGCCGAGCGCGATCCTCGCGCCGCCGCGCGCATCGTTCTGGGCATCCTCATCGCCGCCAACGCGGCCGTGGCCCTGCTCGTTTACCGCCCTTGGGCCGCCTCGCCGCAAGAGCTTCAGCAGCAGCTCATCACCGCCCGCCAGAAGGCCATCCAGACCCGCGCGCGCATCGAGCAACTCAAGGTCCTTGTCAGGAAATCCGAGCAAGCGGTCAAGGAAGGGGAGTCCTTCATGAACACCTACTTCCTCGGCCGCCGCACCGCCGCCTCGACGCTCGTCTCCGAGCTCTCCACCATGGCCAAGGCGTCCGGCATCACCCCCAAGGAACACAGCTTCGCCTTTGATGCGGTCGAGGGTTCCGATACCCTCGCCATGATGACCATCACCGGCAACTACGAGGGCAACTACGGCGACCTCATCCAGTACATCAACCGCATCGACCGCTCCCAGCGCTTCTTCATCATTGAAAGCCTCGCCGCCACTCCCCAACAGGGCGGTAAGGGCATCCTCAATATCAATATGAAGATCAACATCTTCGTCCGCGACGACAGCATGTTGCCGCCCCCTGCCCCTATCGCGGAAAACCGTACTCCCACAGCCCCCGTGGTGCCGGTGGCTGACCGGTCGGAGTCGCCCGCCTCCTCTCCTGCCCCAAGAGCGGGAAAGCAGGGAGTCATGTCGCCGGTGCAGGCTCCGGCCGAAGCCCCGTCGAAAGCACAGGCGCTCGCCCCGCCTCCGTCCAAACCGAACGCGGCGGCGCCGAAAATCGGGGTTCCGCCGCCCTCCGCCGCCGCAGCAGCAGCCGCACGCATTCTGGGTATGCCCACTACAGGGCGTGGCGCGGACCCGTCCGCGCCGGCCGCCGTTCCACAAGTCCCGGGAACCCCTGCTGCGTCGCCCAATCCGTCTGACGAGCCCAGGACTCCCACCGAGCAACCCCTTCTAGCCCCCGGCACCGCGAGGCCAAATGACGACTAAACTTGGCGCTGAACCGAAGAAGCTCGCAACCCTCGGCGTTCTCGCGCTGGGAGCCATCTACTCCTTTTACACCAACGTGCTCTCGGGCCCCGACATTCCCCAAAGCGCAAAATCCGCGCCCTCCGCCCGCGCCGTTCCCGGCCTTCCCCAGCCGCCCTCTCCAGCCGAGCAGGCCACCCAAACCCGCCTCGAGCAACGCAAGATGATCCTCGGCCGTCAATCGGTTGGGGAGTTCCGTCCGACACTCAAGTTCGGTAAGGATGATCGCCCGGACCCCATGAAAGTGGACCCGACCTTGCGGCTCGATCTCATCGCCAAGCTCCAGAACGTTACCGTCGAAGGCGGCTTGAGAAGCCTCTTCGACATGGGTACAGCGCCGCCGCCCAAGCCCACCGGGCCGGATCCGAAAATCGATATCAAGAAAGGCGGAGCCGCAGCCAAAGGCGGCAAGGGCGGTGTGGAGATAGCCGGTGGCACACCTTCCGCTCCGGGAGCGAAACCCGGCGACCCCTCGAAGCCCCCGCCCCCGGCCATCCCCCTCAAGTTCTACGGCTACAGCGCCTCGAAGTTGCCCGGCGCAAAGAAGCAGGCCTTCTTCCTCGAAGGCGAGGATATCTTTGTGGTCCACGAAGGAGATCTCATCAAGCGCAGGTATAAGGTGGTGAAGATCGGCCTCAATTCCGTCACCGTCGAGGATACCCAGTACAAACACCAGCAGACCTTCCCCTTGGAAGAGCCCCCGGCCAACACCTGACGCCATGACGAAACGAACCCAGCGCCCCCACACCCCCGAATCCGGCTTCATGCTGATGGTCATCTTCCTCATGGCCGCCGTCGCCGCCATCAGCCTCTACATGGAACTGCCAAGGGTCGCCTTCGAGGCGCAGCGGGAAAAGGAAGAGATGCTGGTCGCCCGCGGCATGCAATATCGCCGGGCCATCCAGCTCTACGTCCGCAAGTTCCGGACCTACCCGCAGAGCATGGATGACCTCGAGAAGAAGGCGGAAATCCGCTTCCTCCGCCACCGCTACGCCGACCCGCTCACCGGCAAGGACGAATGGCGCATCATCCACATCGGCCCCAACGGCGAGTTCACGGATTCCCTCGTCCTCAAGCCCAAGAACCCTCTCGACAAAGACAAGCAGGCCAATCAGAACACCTTCATCACGGAAGGTCCTTCTCTGGGCGCGCAGTCCACCACCGGCCAGCAAGGGGCCGCCACCCTCGCCACCCGCGTTCGCCAAAGCGACCTCAAGGGCGCGCCCGGCCAGAATCTTCCCGGACAAGGCGGAGGCGCCCCCCCCGTTGACCCCAACGATCCGAACCAGTATCAACCGAACAATGGCTTCCCACCCCAACAACAGGGCGCGGCGGTCAACCCCGGCTTCATGCCGCCCGTAGGCTACCAGCCGCCCGGAACCCAGCCCAATGCGAATGGCGCTCAACCCGGTTATAACCCTCAAGCCGGCTACAACCCGCAGACCGGGTACAATCCGCAGGTTGGCTACAACCCCCAGACCGGATATAACCCACAGGTTGGCTACAACCCGCAGACGGGCTACAACAACCCGCCAATGGCCTTCGGGAGCCAGACCACTCCCAATCCCCAATCCGGCTACAACCCGCAGACAGGCTACAACCCGCAGACAGGCTACAACCCCGGCTACAATCCCCAGACCGGCTATAACCCCGTGCAGGCGGTCGGGTTCCCCTCCCCTGCCCAGCAACAGGCCGCGGGCTTCAACCCCGTCGGACAGCTCATTCCCGGGGTCGGCACCGGAGGTTCCGTCTCCAACCGCGGTCCGGTAGGCTTTACTCCCCCTGCCAGTTCCCAAACTGGCGGAGTCATGCCCCAGCCGGCGTATGGCGGCCAGAATCCCGGTCTACAGGCCTACCAGTCGGGATATCAGCCCGGAGGCATCCCGCCCAATATCTCCACTGCCGCCCAGCTTCCGGCTCAGATCCAGCAGCTGATCACCCAGCCTCGCCCCGGCGGAGCCCCAAGCGGGCTCGGCTCCCCCACGGGAATGACCTTCGGAGGCGGCGGCATCGCGGGCATAGCCAGCAAGTTCGACGCCGAGGGCATCAAGCGGATCAACGACCGCACCAACTACAAGGAGTGGGAGTTCCTCTACGACTACAGCCGTGACGTGGCGATGACTTCGGGCGGCGTCAACCTCGGCCAGGGAGCGGCGGGCGGCCTCACCAATCCCGGCAACGGTCCCGTCGGTAATGGCGGGTTGGGGGGCGGATTCGGCTCCAGTCGCGGCTCCCCACTCGGTAGCGGGAGTTCGGGCTTTGGTAGCGGCTCCTCCGGCTTCGGCGGTTCCGGCTCGAGCTTCGGCCGCAGCTCCTCCGGCTTCGGCGGTTCTGGCTCAAGCTTCGGCAGCGGAGGCTCCAGCTTTGGAAGCGGCTCCTCGGGCTTCGGAAGTGGCTCCTCGGGCTTCGGCCAGAAGCCTTAGTCCAACCGCTTGCGGAACCGTGCGACGCTGAACGCCATAATCGCCACTCCGAACACCGCCAGCGCCACGAATTGCGGCCACAGGATGTCGATGCCGCTGCCCTTCAAAAACACGCCGCGGCAGATCTCGATGAAGTAGCGCAGCGGGTTCAGCAAGGTGAAGTATTGCACCGGCAAGGGCATGCTGCGGATGGGAAAGGCGAATCCGCTGAGCATGAACGCCGGCTGGAAGAAGAAGAACGTCGACATGATGGCCTGCTGCTGGGTGCGGCTGACCGTCGAGATGAACAACCCCGCCCCGAGCGTAGTGAAGAGGAACAGGATGGCGCCCCCGAGCATGAGCAGCGCATTGCCGCGGAAAGGAATATGAAACACCACCATGCCGAGGACGACGATGAGCATGGTGTCGAACAGGCCGACAGCCGCAAAGGGGAGCATCTTGCCAAGCATCAGTTCTTCGGCGCGGATCGGGGTGACCATCAACTGCTCCATGGTCCCGATCTCCTTCTCCCGGACGATCGCCATCGCGGTAAGCATGAGCGTAATCAAGGTGATGATATTCACCGTAACGCCCGGAATAAAGTAGTTACGGCTCTTTAATTCCGGATTAAACCAGACGCGCTGCTGAAGGTCGATGGACGGCGCGGCCAGGCGCGCCACCACCGAACCGCGCGCCATGCGTTTCTGCCGCATCAGATCGCTCAGCCGGGCCGCCGAATACGTGCGGACGATGTCGCTCGCATAGTTGGCGACGATGGAGGCCGTGTTCGAATTCGAGCCATCCACCAGCACCTGGATCTCCGTGGTGCGCCCGCGCTCGAGATCCTCTCCGAACCCCGGCAGAACGCTGATGCCCGATTGGATCAGCCCCTTGTCGAGCAGGTACGCCATCTCGTGCTCATTGCGCGGCGTATCGGTGACGGTGAAATAGTGCGAGCTTTCGAAAGCAGCTCGAAGCTCGCGGCTCGCGGGCGAATTATCCTGATCGAGCCATGCGAGATTCGATCGCTCCACGTCGAGGTTCACCACGAAGCCAAACACGAGGAACTGCAGGATAGGCGGAAGGAACATGGTGGCGCGCAACCGCGGCTCGCGGAAGCTTTGCAGCACTTCCTTGCGAATGATCTGTCGAATGCGTTTCCAGTTCATGCGATTTTCTGGCGCAGCTTGCGCGTGACGAGAGCGAACACGACCACGGCATACAGCACGAGCAAGGCCATCTCTCCCCACAGCACCTCGAGGCCGGCGCCCTTCAGAAAGATGCCCTTGAGCAAGGCGACAAAATAACGCGCCGGAACAATACGGCTGAGGAGGCGCGGAATGAGCGGCATGCTGTCAATGGAATAAACAAAGCCGGAGAGCAGGAACGCGGGCAGGAAAGAGCTCATCAGTCCCAGTTGATAGGCCTGCAATTGATTGCGTGTGATGGCGCTCAGCCACAACCCCCAGCAGAGAGCGCCGAACAGGAAGACAAAGGCGCTGACGAACAGAAACACAACGCTGCCGCGCAGCGGCACGTCGAAAACAAAGACCCCGGCGAGGACGGCGGTAACCGTGTCCGCGAAGCCGAGGACGAAGAAAGCCGAAAGCTTGCCCAGCACCAACTCGGCCGGGCGCAGAGGCGTCGAGAGTAGCTCCTCCATGGTTCCGTTCTCCCATTCGCGGGCAATCGAGAGGGAGCTGAGCATGGCGGCGATCATCATGAGGATCACCGCGATCAGGCCCGGGATGATGTAGTTCTTCGACTTGAGTTCGCTGTTGAAGACCACGCGCAGTTGGGCGTCCACGGGCGGCTTGATCTCGCCGGATCCGTTGCGGACCTGGTAGTCCGTGCGGACTTCGCTCGAGTAGCCCGCGACCATGGCGCGCGCGTAGCCGAGCGCAATGCCGGCGGTGTTCGAATCGCTGCCGTCGAGCAGGAACTGGACTGGCGAGGGCTGCGCGCTCGAGAGCTTCCTGCCGAAATCGTGGGGAATCACCAGCACCGCCATGGCCTCGCCGCTGTCGAGGGCAACTTCGGCGGGGGCGTAGCTGCCGATGTATCCGTTGATGTGAAAGAAGCGTGACCCCTGGAAGCGCGCAATGAGCGTGCGCGACTGCGGCGTCTGGTCCTGATCATAGAGCAGCAGCGGGATGCGGTCGACATCGAGCGAAAGGGCATAGCCGAACAGCACCAGCAACAGCATGGGAAGGGCGAGCGCCATGCCGAGGCTGAGCGGATCGCGGCCGATGTGGAGCAATTCCTTACGGGCCATAGCGCGCGTGCGGCGGAGGCTGATCATGCGGCCGCCTCCTCGCGCTCGATCAGCGCCACGAAGACGTCTTCCATGGAGGGTTCAGGGTTCTCCTCGCTCCGCAGCGTGGCGCACAAATCGTGCGGCGTGCCGAGCGCGATCACGCGCCCCTGAAACATCAGGGCCACCCGGTGGCAATACTCGGCTTCTTCCATGTAATGCGTGGTGACGAAGACGGTATGGCCGAGGTGCGAGAGGTCATTGATGAGGTCCCAGAAGCCGCGGCGGGCGATGGGGTCGACACCGGAGGTCGGCTCATCGAGAAAGATGACCGGCGGCGAGTGGAGGATGGCGCAGCCGAGAGCGAGGCGCTGCTTCCAACCGCCGGCGAGCAGGCGTGTCATGGTCCCGCGGTTTTCCGCCATCCCGGCCATTTTCAGGGCGTACTCTTTCCGCTCCGCCAGCCGCTCCACCGGCACGCCGTAGACGCCGCCGAAGAAATCGAGATTCTCCTCCACCGTGAGATCGTCATAGAGTGAGAACTTCTGCGACATGTAGCCGATGTTGTGCTTGACGCTTTCCGGATCGGAAGCGACGTCGTGTCCGGCCACGGTGGCCGCGCCGGAACTCGGCGCAAGCAGACCGCAGAGGATGCGGATGGTGGTAGATTTTCCCGCCCCATTCGGACCGAGAAACCCGAAGATCTCGCCCTTCTTCACGTTGAGGGTCACGTTATCGACGGCGACGAACCTGCCGAAGGTCTTCGTCAGGTTCCGGATGATGACGGCCGGCTCATGCTGCGTCACGACGACCCTCCCGGCGGACGGTGGCGATGAAGACATCCTCGAGCGAAGGGAGGACAGTGCGCACCTCGGCGTCCGGCAGCGCGCGGACTATGGAATCGCTGCCGGCGCCCGGCTTGAGGAACACATGGAGCCGGCTGCCGGCGAGCACCACCTCGTCCACCGCGTCCAGCCCGCGGAGCGTTTCGCGGGCGGTGCGCGCATCTTCGGTCACCAGTTCGTAGCAGGCTTCGGGCAGCGATTTCTTCAGCGCGGAAGGCGTATCGGCAAGAATCAGACGCCCCTTGTCCATCAGGCCTACCCGGTGGCAGCGTTCGGCCTCGTCCAGGTAGGCTGTAGTCACAAAGACGGTGAGCCCTTCCTTCACGAGGTCATAGAGGATGACCCAGAAGTCACGCCGCGAAACAGGGTCCACGCCGTTCGTCGGCTCATCGAGAAAGAGGATCTGCGGCCGGTGCAGCAGGGTGCACATCAGGGCCAGCTTCTGCTTCATGCCGCCGGAGAGTTTGGCGGCGGGCCGTGACCGGAACGGCTCCATGCGGGTCATGCGGAGCTGTTGTCCCATCAGTTCATCGCGCTCGGAGCCGCTGACGGCGAACAGGTCGGCGTAGAAGTACAGATTTTCCTCGACGGTGAGATCACCGTACAACCCGAACTTCTGCGCCATATAGCCGATGCGATCCTTCACCTGCTGCGCGTCGCTCGAGACGTCAAAGCCCGCGATACGGGCGCTCCCCGAGGTGATGTTCATCAGCCCGCAGAGCATCCGCAGCGTGGTGGTTTTCCCCGCGCCGTCGGGACCCACGAGGCCGAACACCTCTCCCTGGGCAACAGTGAGGTTGAGGTTGTTCACTGCCGTGAGTGCGCCGAACGTCCGCGTGAGGTTCTCTACTTCGATGACATTCACAGGCCGATCTCCGCGTCTACCGGCATGTTGCCCTTCAGTTCCTGATGAGGATTGTCGACGTCGATCTTGATGCGGTAGACCAGCTTCACACGCTCATCCTGGGTCTGGATCTGCTTGGGCGTAAACTCGGCCTCCGAGGCGATGTAGCTGACGGTTCCGATGTAGGTCTTCCCGGGGAAGGAGTCCGTGGTCAGCTTGACCTTGGCGCCGAGTTTCACGCGCCCGAGGTCCTTCTCACTGATGTAGGCGCGGAGCCAGGGATGGGCGAGGTCGCCGATGGTGCACACGGTAGCTCCGGCAGCCACGACCTCGCCGGGTTCAGCCGATTTGACGAGGACGACGCCATCGAGCGGCGAGGTGATGGTGGTGTCATCGAGTTGAGTATCGATGATGGAGATGCCCGCCTTGGCGCGCTCGATTTCGGCGCGGCGCACGGTGATCTCCTGCTCGCGGCGCTTGAGTTCGATCTGATTGGCCTGGGAAAGCTGCACAGCGGCCTTGGCGGCCTCGAGTTGCGCGCGGGCAGCGTCGATGGTTTCCTTGCGCGGGCCTTCCTTCACCAGCGCCAGCCGCTCCTGGGCCTGCCGCAGCGCCTGCGTGGTGCTCTCGAACTTCGCCTTGAACTGGTCATATTGCGCCCGGGAGATATCTTCGTTTCTGAATAGGATCTGGGCGCGGTCCCAATCGGCCTTGGCCTGATCGTGCCAGGTGGCGGCATCGCGCACCTGCGCCTGGGCGGTCTGGATCTCCTGCGGCCTCGAGCCCGCCAGCAGTTCGGCGAGCCGCGCTCCGGCATTCTCGACCTCGGCGCGCTTCAGACGCAGGTCGCCCTCCAGGTTCGCCTTCTGCAACTGCACGGCGGTGAAACTCTGCGTCAGTTGCGCCCGGGCGGATTCGAGCCCCGCCTGCTCGCGTTCCTTCTGGCGCAGTGTCGAGGCCTGGTCAATCCGGGCGATGAGGGCGCCTTTGGCGACTGACGAGCCTTCCTCGGCATGTAGCGTCATCAGGCGGCCGGACATCTTGAACGACATGTCCACCTGGGTCAGCTCGATGTTGCCGGAAAGGCGGATGACGTGCGGGTCTTCTCTCGAGAAGAAGCCGGCGCGGACGAAGCCGGCTCCGGCGGCGGCGATGACCACGATGACGGCGGCGATGCGCGCGAATTTCTTCATGGCAGATACCTTTCCACGGCTCCAATGGCCGTGCCGAGATCGAGCCGCGCCAGATTGTGCTCGAAGAGCGCGGAGATGCGGTTGTCGCGGGCGCGGACGAGGCGCGTTTGCGCGTCCGTGACCTCGATGGAGTTGGTGACGCCGGCCTTGTAGCGGCGTTCGGCCTGCTCGAGTTCCTTCCCGGCCAGCGTCAGGCCCTCGGTGGCTGTCTTCACCTGAAGCTCGGCCGAACTGAGATTGTCGAAGGCGACACGCAACTCGAGTTCAAGCTGCTGGCGGAGATCCTTTGTCCGCGTCTTCTCCTGCCTCCACTGCGAGGCCGATTCGGCACGGCGGGCGTCGCGCCGGCCGCCGTCGAAGATGGGGACCCGTAACGACAGCCCGACGGTGCGCGTGGCGCGCGAGTTGTCGAATTGCGGACCAATCGATCCGTAGTCGCCGAAGGCCGCCAGCGAAGGGAGCCGCTCCATCTTCGTCGCCGAGTAACTGAGCCGGGCGGCCTGTTCGCGCTCCTGCTGGGCTTTGAAATCGGGCCGCGTTTTGATGGCGGATTCGAGCGCCTGCGCGAAGCTGATGGGCTCGAAGGGCTGGTAAGAGAGCTTGTCGGTAAGTTCTACTTTGGTTTCGAGGTTCAGATCGAGGGCGCGGAGCAACTGGAGGTGCGTGCGGGTGCGCTCGTTGCCGGCAATTTGAAGGCGCTGGCGCTCATTGGCGATCTGCACCTCGGCCCGCGTCACTTCGATGCCCGTCCCGGTGCCCGCCTGCTTTTGTGTTTCGGCCAGCCGGCGGAGCGCCTCGGCCAGATCGAGATTCGCCTTTGCGGTCTCGACACGGGCATCGGCCTGGAGGGCGGCGAGATAAGCGCGCGCTACCTGGTCAGTGACCGCGTGGCGCGTGTTTTCCTTCTCGCTGCGCGCGGCATCGGCTCCGGTGCGGGCGGATTGATAGCGGCGGATGGAGCTGAAATCAAAGACGGATTGGGTGATGTTGGCGCGGGAGTCGAGGATGGAGAACGGCCCGGCGAAGGTGGAAAAGTGAAAGCCGGGAATCGATGGAAACTGGATGCCGAACGCCGCGAGGTTACGCGTGGCGTCCTGGTAGCTGAGGGAACTATCGAGGTTCGGGAGCAGGGAGGCGCGCGCTTCCAGCTTTCGCGCATCCGCCTGCTGAACGGCTTCACCGGCAATCTCGACGCGGGTATTGCCTTCGGGCGACAGCGCGATCTCGATGGCCTTGCGGAGGCTCAACTGCAGGGTCTGCTGAGCGGCCGCAAAAGGGACGGCAACAAGAAAGAGGATGCTCAGGCGGAATTTCATAAAGTGTTCTCAAAGGCAGGGGACTTCAGGCCAGCGGCGGAAAAGGCGATGAGGTATCCCACGCCCCTCGATGGCTCCAGCGCCGGAAAGCGGCCCTCCGTAATGTTGTGAAGGGTTTCGGTAGCGGACATCAATTGAGCGAACGCTCCCAGGACAAACTGCATGCGCAGCATCACTTCCTGCTGCGGAAGGTGCGGAAGGGAACGCCCGAAGGCCTCGGTGAAGCGCTGCACGATGGGCTGCAGATGCCGCTGGAAGATGCGTTTGAAGACCGGCTTCTGCTCCAGGTAGAGCATGCGGACCATGAGCCGGGGAACCATGCAACCGGCTTCGAGGATGGGACGCAGGAACGCATCGAGGAGGTTTTCGACGGGTACGGGCTTGTCACCAGCTTCGGATTCGTACCTGGCGAGGAGTTCGAGACGGCGGCGATTGATGGGTGTGGCGCGGCGGGCAACCGTGGCATCGAGGAGAGCTTCCTTGGACTGGAAATGGTAGTTGACGGCGGCGAGATTGACGCCGGCATGGGCGGTGATCATGCGGAGGGAGGTGGCGTCAAAGCCGTGATCGGCGAAGAGGAGTTCGGCGGCATCGAGGATGCGGTCTTTGGTGGAGGGGAGAGGGGCGGGGGACATAATGAAACGATCGCACGCTTGAAGCGATCGTTTTAATCATACGACAGTTTTGTTCTCTCCGCAAGCGAAAAATGCTATTCTGGGCTCCCATGCCTCCTCCCTGGCTCCGCTGGCTCGACCGCTGGCAATCCGCCGGGCTCGTGGACGCCAAAACGGCCCAGCGTATCCGGGACTATGAACAGTCCGCCGGCGAGGAAGCCGCCCCGCCCTCTCCCGTACGCTCGAGACTCCTTGTCTGGCTGGCCTTGGGGCTGGGTGGATTGCTGCTCGGAGCAGGCGTGCTGCTTTTTGTCAGCGCGCACTGGGATGAGCTTTCTCCAGCCGCCCGCATGTCGCTGATCGTATTGGCGGTAGCGGCGTTTCACGGCGGTGGGGTGTGGGCTTCGGAGCGTTTTAGCGGATTGGCAACCACGCTTCACGCCCTGGGAACCATCGCCTGCGGCGGCGGGATCGCCATGGCCGGGCAGATTTTCCACATCGAGGAACATTGGCCTACCGGGATTCTGCTGTGGGCGATGGCGGCGTGGGCGGGCGTGTGGTTGCTGCGCGATTGGCCGCAGGTTGGGATGGCCGCGCTGCTCACTCCCGCGTGGATTGCGTCGGAATGGCAGGTGCGATGGTGGCTTGAAGACGAGGTGATGACGGGATTTCTCCTGCTGGTTGCTCTCACCTATGTGAGTGCCCAGAAGGGACGTTATGGAAGCATGTGGCGGATTTGCCTGGCGCGCATCGGGACGTACACAGCGCTTCCGCTGGCTCTGCTGCTGCCGCTGGCGCGCAGCAACCGGGAATGGCACTCGCCGGCAGCACTCGCAGCCTTGCTCCCACCGCTTGTACTGGCTTACGCATTGCGGCAACAGGCAGCCTGGATGAATGTGATCGCAGCCGTCTGGGTGGGCGGCTACATCTCATTCACCCACATCCAGGGGACGCTGGCATACATTGCATGGGGAGCACTCGGGGCGATCCTGATGGCGGCGTGGGGTGTGCGAGAGGGGCGCGTGGAGCGGGTCAACCTGGGGGTGGCGGGATTCGCTTGCGCTGTTCTGGCCTTCTATTTCTCGAACCTGATGGGCGCGCTAGGCCGGTCGCTGAGCCTGATGGTGCTGGGCATTCTGTTTCTGGCCGGCGGGTGGCAACTCGAGAAACTCCGCCGCCGCCTGACCGCGCAGGCACGGAGTGTGAAGCCATGACGTCCGCCATGAAGAAGGGAGCGCTGCTGGGGGCTTTCCAGGTGCTGGTGGTGCTTTCGGTGAGCGGCAGGTATCTTTATGATCGCGCGACCCTTCCGCGGGTTTGGGTGAAGACTGCTCCGGTTGATCCACACCTGCCCATCCGCGGAAGGTACTTGTGCCTGGGAATCGAGGTGGAAGCGCCTCCCGGGGAGGACTTGGGTGGGTTAGCGAAGCTGTCGGTGGAGAACGGGAAACTGGCCGCGCACCGCAGTACGGACCGCAAAGGGGTGAGGGTCTGGCTGTTGGGGCCCGGAGGGCACTACCGGTTGGTGGCCCCTCTCGCTTTTTTCCTGCCGCCGGATGTTCCCGACCCATCGCGGCTGGAACCCGGGGAGGAACTCTGGATCGAGGTTTCGGTATCTGGGAACGGGCCGCCGCGTCCGATGCGGCTCGGCATACGCAAGGGCACAGTACTAAGGCCGCTCGAGTTCCATTAACGCACGCCGCTGTGGAATTGAGTGGGCGAAACCTGGTCGCATTCTATATACTATTTTTTCAGTGATTTGCACATCTATGTAAGCTGATGGGAGAAGCCGGTGTAACAGTTGCGGCTCGTGGTTCACTATCCAGTTGGGTAGAAGAGCTTATTTCACTATGTAAAGGAAGCCAGCGACACTGATGACCCATACCGAAGCGGAAGCGCTCGGAGCTGTCGAAAAGTACCTCCTGAACGAATTGTCGCCTGATCAGCGCGACGAGTTTGAAGAGCACTATTTTACCTGCCGGCAATGCGCCGCGGACGTGGAGGTGTTGTCCGACACGGTTGAGGTGATCCGCAAAGGGATAGCCGGTGAGGCGCCGAAACCGCCGGGCGGGATATGGCGCCTGCTCGAGCGGCCTTTGGCGGCGAGAATCAGCTACCTGTGTACACTGGCGCTCGCCGGGGTTTTGGTTTACCAGCACACGGTGACGCTGCCGCAATTGAGGGCGGAACTCGAGCGTCCGCAGGCGGTAATGAGGCTGGAGCCGAACGTGCAGCGGCGTGGAATGGGCGGCTGTTCCGCATCCTACGAGATGCCGGTCCGTTTCCAGCAGGGCTTTGCATCGTACCGCATTGATTTCAGAGGCGAGACCGGACAAGTGCTCCAGCAGCAGTCCTTAACCGCGCAGCAGGCGGAAGCAACGGAAGCACTGATCTGGCCAAACCGCCGGAAGTTGCATGGGAAAGTCCAGGTACAGGTGTACGGGCTGAACGCAGGGTTCACGCCGCAGCACCTGGAAGACGTTACATTTTACATCCCATGAAGAGACCTCAAGGAGGAACGACGGTGCCATCCACGTTCTTATATCGCGGCCATGCGGCCGCCGTCGGAGGGTCGCTGCGGCGGCCGGTTTCGAAGCCGATCAACGGAGCCGCGGCGAGTGTATTGACCCATGCGGGGGGATTTCATTCGAGCCGTGTCGAGAATTACGATCTGGACAACATTGTGAAGTTCAAGCTGGCGACCACGGAGATTTCCGGGAGCCAGTCGCCGGACGGATCGTATACGAGCTATGCTTCGGCGGTGATCGAGAACCTCAACGTTTATAACCAGGTGACGGCGGAGCGGATTGTCGGCCATCTGAGCAGCCGTCTGGCTGGGAACGGCGCGGAGATGGAGATCCTGTCCTTCGGAACGATGTTCACAAACCTGCGGATCGGCGGAGTGGCTGTGGAGCCGCAGATGGCGCACGACCTGTTTGGCAGGCTGAAGACGCAAGGGGCGTTTCTTGAGGCGTGGAAGAACAAGGCACACGCGGACCACGCCGCGCTGCGATCGGCGGTGCGCAAGTGGTACCTCACGCCGGATGAGGAGAAGGCTGACGAAGCAGCGGGTGCGCCGATCCGGCCGCAGAAGATGACGCGGGACGGACTGGTGAGGGCAAGCCTCTTCAACGGATTCACAAGCGAGCCGGGACACGTTACCCGGTCGGGGTTCGAGATTACACTGCCGAACTTCGGAACCATCATCCTGGCGGAGTTGTTCATCGGGAAGGATACGCGGCGGTTGAACATGCTGCGTCTGAAGATGGGGTCGCCGGTGGAAGGGGACATGGACACGGCCGGGCTCGATCTGAACGGCTCGCTCTACCCATAGGGCAGCAGGCGCTATAAAATGTAACGGTTGCGCCGGATCGTATTTTTTCTATCTCTAGTGCTGCTTTCCTCCTGCGGGCGGAACAGTTGCGACGCGCTTTACCAGCAGGCAAGCAAGAACTACGCCGCGGGGGAACTCGCGTCGGTCAGCAGGTTTCTTCAAGCCGAATTGAAGAAGCAGTGGCCGCCGGCCTGCGCATGGCGGCTGCGTCTGCTGCTGGCGGACGTGCTGGGCGCGATCCGGCAGATGAAGCAGGCGCTGGTGGTGCTCGGTGACCGTCCCCCGGACGCCTCGATGGGGAAAGAAGCCGCCTTCCGTTATCGCATGCTGAAGGGATACTCGCTGGCCTTCACCAGCGGGCCGGAAGCAGGGTTCCCCCTGCTCAAGGAAGCGGAAGAAATTGCGCAGGCCGAAGGCAACAGCGGCTGGGAGGCGGATGTGTTGCGCCGGCTGGGAAACCTGGATCTGCTCACACACAAGCCGGAGGCAGCCGAGAAGGAGTTCCACACGGCATTGGCGAAAGCCCTCGCCGCCGGGGACCAGCGTTTACAAAGCGAGATTTACGGAAGTCTCGGCTTCTTCTACTTCCAACACGACCGCATGGCGGAGGCGGCGCGCTACTTCGAGAAATCCATCGAGATGACGCGGAAAACGGGGAACGTCTTCTATGAGGCAAAGACCCGCGGCAACCTGGCGCTGGTGTATCTCACCTTTGGGGAGCCGCAGCCAGCGCTCAAGGAATTGCAATTCGCCGAAAGAGTGGCGCGTGAGAAGGGGCAGACGGACGACTGGCTCCGGTGGCTGCTGAATCTGGGCAACGTGCAGTACAACCTGCGCCAATACGGGAATGCGGAGAGCTACTACAAGCAGGGGCTCGGGATGGCGGAGAACAATCCCGACGTAGCCGCGTCGTTTCTGACGGATCTCTCTCTCACCGTGCTCCAGCGAAAGGACTACAACGCCGCGGAGGCGTACATTCAGCAGGCGCGCGCGATTCGGGAGAAGGCGGGAGCGGACTTGCGGTTCACCACGTTGACCGAGGCGGAGATCGCCCACGCGCGGGGAGATCTGACGAAAGCACGCGGGAAGCTGGAACCCCTGCTCGCGCAGAACACGCCGCCGCTGCTCCGCATGCAGGTGGAATCGGAGTTGGGGAGCGTGTTCGAGGACTTGAAGGAACCGGCGCGCGCCGGGCGGCACTATCGCAATGCGCTCGAATCGGGCGGGAGGGCAAAGGCGAGCCTCGCGTCTCCATCGGAGAAGGTGCGGTTTGCGGGGGTTCTGGAGACCTCCTACCATCGATACGTACGCTTCCTGTACCGCCAGCGGGAGTTGGACCGGGCGCTGGCAGTCACCGAGATGAGCCGGGAAGTGGAGCGGGATGTGTCGTTCGAGTCCGCCCCAATCCGCGCTTCGGCGCTGCAAACGGCCGCGCGACGGGAAAACGCCACGATCCTCAGCTACTGGCTGGACACGGAGGAGTCGCTGGTGTGGGTGATCACGCCGGGCGCCGTGAGGGTGCGGAGCCTTGGGCCACGGCAGGAGATCGAAGAACTGGTGGAGAAGGCGCGCGAGGAGACGTACACGGGAAGCCGCCAGGGAACGTTCAGCGAGGCCGCGCAGCGGCTCTATGAGGTCCTGGTGGAGAATGTGCTTCCCGAACCGGATCGCAAGGGGCGTTTTCTGGTGGCCTCCAACGGGGCTCTGCTGCACTGGAACCTGGAAGCCCTGGTGGCGGGTCCGGCGCCGCACTATTGGATTCGCGACGCGAGTGTGACCTATGTTCGCAACTTGCGGCGGCTGCTCAAGCGGGCGGCGGAGCAGCCACGGACCGGAATTCGGGCGCTGATCATTGGGAATCCACAGTCGCCGAACGCGGAGTTTCCGCCGCTGCCGCACGCCGGAGAGGAGGTGGCGGCGGTGCGGAAGGCGCTTGCGGGAAGCGGCGAGGTGACGGTTCGCGAAGGGAAAGAGGCCACGGCGGAGGCTTTCGAACAGGCAAACCCGGCGGGTTACGACTACGTGCATTTTGCCGCCCACGCTCTGTCGAGCAGCAGCGCGCCGCTCGAATCGGCGCTGATCCTGAGCCCCTCGGCATCCGGGTATAAGCTGACCGCCGAGAGCATTCTGAAGACCCCGCTGCATGCGCGGCTGGTGAGTCTCGCTTCCTGCCGCAGCGCCGGAGAGCGGGTGACATCGGGAGGGCTGGTGGGATTGGCATGGGCATTTCTGCAAGCCGGGGCGCGCTATGTGGCGGCGAGCCTGCGGGACGTGGACGACGGCGCGTCGCGAGAGATGTCGACGCGGCTTTATGAGGGATTGCGCAAGGGGCAATCGCCGGAGGAGGCATTGCACGCGGCCAAGCTGGCGATGCTTGGCGGGGCGTACCGGGAACCGGCATATTGGGCACCCTGGATCCTGTTGGAGTAAGGGGTATGAGTTCCAGGATCAAGAAAGGCGGCGGAACCTTTCAAGGGCTCAAGCTGCTTCTTTGCGATGTGATGCGAGAGGGTTAACGGATGCGGACTCGCGCGAGAGCATTTCATTTCACCCACGGATCGAGCAACTTCACTTTGACTTCCCGAACATCCGATGCGTTGCGCGTAACAAACGTGAGTTCATGGACAACGGCGGTAGCCGCAAGAAGCGTATCAACGACGGGCCGCGGCCGCTGCGCGGATAGTTCTCCCCACAATCGCGCTGTGCGGCCGTCGATGCCAATGATTCGGTCGGCGCCGCACCTTTCCTTAGTTCGCCGAGCGTGAGAACGCTGATGTAAAGGGATGACGGCTCGGCTGTGGAAAGAAACTCAACCACGCGCCTGTCGGCATTCTTGTTCCGCGTTTCGGATAGAACGTTCGTGTCAAGCAGGTATTGCAGCTTCGCGCTCACAGCCTGACTTTCCGTCCTTTGTCGCGATCGCGCGGCACTTCGAAGCGGTCTACCTTCGGGCCTCCCAGGAGATAGTCCTTCAGATTGGGCTTTTGGGCGGTTAGAGAGCGATACTCTTCCATGGAGAGAACGACAGCCTTTTCGGCGCCGTGCTTCGTAATAAACTGCGGGCCTTTTGAATGTGCTTCCTCAATGACCTCGCTCAAACGCGCCTTCGCTTCCTGTACCTGCCAGACGGCCATGAATATAGACCCTTTGAACCATAATTATAGACGGTCTGGTCAGACTCGGAATCGTGGCTTACCACTTCCCTGCCGTTCCGGCGAAGGACTGAGCCGATTGCGGGCATTCTGGTGGGGCAAGCTTCGGGGCAATCTACGGTCAAATCGCGGGAGCGTTCTATGGTGAGGAAGGCATGCCCGAGGAATGGGTGAAGCGGTTGGCCTGGGCTGATCGAATCTCGTGAGACGGCCGATGCCCTGCGCACAGGCGGGGAGTTTTCTGCTACCCCACCATCGCGCGCCAGGTGCGCCAGAAGAAGCCATCAGTCATGCCGGCGATGTAATCGCACACGGTGCGGTGGACCGTATCCCCGGCGGCCTTCACCTGGTGGGTGGCGGGGAGGCGGCCGGGGTGATCGAGGAAGAATTGAAACAGTTGCGCGATGGCGGCAGTGGAACGGAGGCGTTCGGCGCGAAGGTCATCTGTCGAGTAGACACGCGCGTGGAGGAAGCCCTTCAGCGAAGCGTTCACCGCCTCTCCTTCCGTGGCAAGGCCGGCAAGGCGGGTGGGATGCCGGCGAACGTCTTCGACATCCTGAACGCCCGCGGCAACGGCATTCGCGGCGGTCCCTTCGATGAGGCTCGACACCAGGATGTCGATGAGCCGGCGCACACATTCGAGAAACTGAATCCGTTGCGGGGCGCCGGGGAACTGGGATTGGATCGTGTCGTGCATCTCAGCAAAGGCCGGCACGGCCTCTACCAGCTCCTCTGATGCGATCAGTTGCGCGGAGTGGGCGTCATCGAGGTCGGCGGTGTTGTAAGCAATTTCGTCGGCGAGGTCGATGAGTTGCGCTTCGAGCGGCGGGCGCAGGGCGGGCAGGTATTCCTCGAGCGACGGATCAAGGCCGGGTGTGAGGTCGCCGGAATGCTTGACGATGCCTTCGCGCACTTCGAAGGTGAGGTTCAATCCCGGGAAGAGGGCGTAGCGCTGTTCGAAAATCTCGACGACACGCAGGGCGTGGAGGTTGTGGTCGAAACGGTCGCCGAAGCGCTGCATCTGAAGGTTCAGTTCGCGTTCCCCGGCATGGCCGAAGGGAGGGTGGCCGATGTCGTGCGCCAGGGCCAGCGCTTCGGTGAGGTCTTCCTCCAGGCCGAGAACGGTCGCCACGGTGCGGGCGATCTGGGAAACCTCGATGGTGTGGGTGAGACGGTTGCGGAAGTGATCGGAAAGGCTGGGGGTGAAAACCTGGGTCTTGTCCTCGAGGCGGCGGAATGCGCGGGCATGAACCACGCGGTCGCGGTCCCGTTGAAAGTCGTTGCGATAGGGGTGGGGGCGTTCCGGGAAGCGGCGTCCGCGGCTGCGCTGGACGGGGAACCGCAAGCGGCCGAGGGCCTGTGGTTGCACAGTTATCGAGGCTGCGGCTGGCCTGACATTTCACCCAGAAGCTGGACGGCGGCGCGCGTCACTGCCGGCCGGTCGAGCGCCTGGAGCGAATTGAGGATAATGCGCGCCTCTTCGGGCTTGGTCTTCATGATGGTCCGGGCGAGAGAAAGCTGGGCCTGTTCCTTGGAGACCACTGCCGTGGGATGATTCACCAGATCCCGGAGCAGGGCTTCCGCTTCGCTGGCCTTGCCTTCGGATTGATAGAGCGTGGCGAGTGAGAGCTTGCCGAGGGAAGCGACATTGGCGTCGCTGCCGTTGGAAACTTCCTTGAAGGCGGCTTCGCATTCGGCGACCTTGCCCTGGTCGCAGAGCAGATTGCCGGTATAGTAGCGGGCAAGCATGCCTTCGCGCGAACCGCTGTACTTGGAGGCCACTTCGGAGAAAGCCTTGAGCGCGGCGGCGTCCTTATCGGCCTGCGTCTTGAAGATCTGGCCTCCAGTGGGGCTTTGCTGGCCGACGAAGGCGTCCAGAACGAGGGTAGCTTTGTTGAGCGCGTCCTCGCGCTGCCTGGACTGATAACTGGTGAACCCGTAAACCGCTCCAGCCAAAACGATTACGGCTGCCGCAACAACACCGTACTTGCGGACGGCGTCCTGGTGACCTTTTAAGTAGTCTACAGTGTGGGTGACTTCTTCGACGAACTTGTCGTGCTTGATTTGCTGGCGTAACTGCTTATCCACAGGGAAACCTCGGGAAGCTAATAGGTTAGCACAACGGGCGGGAGAGTCTGAAAGAAAAAACCGGGCGGCCGTCCCCGGTGAAGGGAGCCGGCCGCCCGGTTTGGGCTTGCGCTGAGGTAATCGTTAAACCTTGGCGTTCTTCTTCTGATCCCAGCCCTTGGGAACGAGGGCGCCCACCTTGCCCTTGGCGTCCTGCTTGCCGTAGGCCATGATCATTTTGGCGAAGTTGAAGCTGATGGATTCGGTGGGGATGGGGTCGCCGTGGCCCTGGCCGCTGACGGTCTGGCTGGAGAGCAGCACATCCTCGAAGGTCACCTTGTAGAAGACCTGCTGGCCGCCGTCGCCGGTCGCCTTGCGGACCAGCAATTCGCATTTGGGAATGTGCTTGCCGCTGCAGCAGGCGTCGAAGAGGTGGGGCGTGGCATCGTCGGCGCGCTTGGTGAAGTGGAAGTCCTGGAACTGGACCTTACCGGTGGAACCGCCGCCGCCGTAGGCGAAGCTGCCGGTCTGGGTGGCGCCGAACGAGTAGGAAAGCAGTTCGATGTGCTGCGGGAACATTTTGTCGTCGGTTTCACCGTTGACCCCGTCGATCTTCAAGAAGGCATCAAATTGAGACATTGTCTGGGTTTCTCCTGGGTTTCGCTTTCGATGTGTTTTTTTCTATCAGGATGAACATTCTGTCATCCACATCTAACAACGCGCGATTGGAGGGCGGAAACCTTCATCGCGCGGCAATTTTTTCGCGGCATCGGCACGGCGGGCCGCACCCGCCCCCCAAAGCAAACCGGGCGGCCTTCCCTGGTGAGGGAGGCCGCCCGGCTGGGGTTTGCGCTGCGGTAATCGTAAGGCCGAAGTTCTTGAACTTCGGGTTAGACCTTGGCGTTCTTCTTCTGATCCCAGCCCTTGGGAACGAGAGCGCCCACCTTACCCTTGGCGTCCTGCTTGCCGTAGGCCATGATCATCTTGGCGAAGTTGAAGCTGATGGATTCGGTGGGGATGGGGTCGCCGTGGCCCTGGCCGCTGACGGTCTGGCTGGAGAGCAGCACGTCCTCGAAGGTCACCTTGTAGAAGACCTGCTGGCCGCCGTCGCCGGTCGCCTTGCGGATCAGCAGTTCGCATTTGGGAATGTGCTTGCCGCTGCAGCAGGCGTCAAAGAGGTGGGGCGTGGCATCGTCGGCGCGCTTGGTGAAGTGGAAGTCCTGGAACTGGACCTTACCGGTGGAACCGCCGCCGCCGTAGGCGAAGCTGCCGGTCTGGGTGGCGCCGAACGAATAGGAAAGCAGCTCGATGTGCTGCGGGAACATTTTGTCGTCGGTTTCTCCGTTGACTCCGTCGATCTTCAAAAAGGCATCAAATTGAGACATTGTCGTTTCTCCTCTTAATTGTTTGAATTATCAGGTTACTGTTTGGAGGTGCCGGAAGGACGCTCTCCAGGATTCTCGCAAGGCCGGGAGCGTGCCATCTCATCCACCCGGTTGCCCGTTTCGATGTCACTGATCTACCGTCCACACTAGGTAATGCGCAAATCCCGCGAACAACCCATCATGGGACCGCGCGTTTTTCTCCCCGGTTCCTTTCCGGCCGGTAACCTAATGCGCTATCCGTAGCCCCTCGACCGTTATGTCATCGTATCAAACATCGAGGCCGATGGAACGCATCAGTTCCAAAGCATTGCTCTTTTGCACGACGCCGGGCCGCAGCCTGTAATCGAAATGAAGCTGCCCGTCCTGGAGCGTGTCCTCGAAGTGAACGTTGGCGGCGCGGGGCTGAAGCGCCTCGGCGATGGCGGTAAGGGCGAGGTCGTGGGTGGTGATGAGGCCGAGGGCGCCGCGGTCGAGCAACTCGCGCAGGACGCCCTCGGCGCCGATCTTGCGGTCGTGGGAGTTGGTGCCGCTGAGGAGTTCATCGAGCAGAAAGAGGATCGGGTATTCGCCGGCTGCGAGGTCGAGGACCTGGCGGAGCCGCTTCAGTTCGGCATAGAAGCGGGAGGTGCCGCCCTGGAGCGAATCGGTGACGCGGATGGCGGCTCCGGTGGTGAAGGGGGACAGGCGGAGTTTCCTGCCGCGGATGGGCGCTCCGGCCATGGCGAGCACTACATTGATCCCGATGGTGCGCAGGTAGGTGCTCTTGCCGGACATATTGGATCCACTCACGCACAGCAAGGCGAGGTTCGCATCGAGATGAACGGAATTGCAGACGCATTTGTCCGCGGGCAGGAGCGGGTGGCCGAGATCGACGCCGTCGATCAGTTTTTCGGATACGATTTCGGGGAAAGGGTCGGAGGGGTGCTCGGCGGCGTATCCGGCGATGGAGAGGAGAGCCTCGAATTCGCTCAGCGCTTCAAGCCATGCGCCCACGTGAGGGCCAAAAGCGGCGCGCCACCGTTCGACGGCGAAGGCGAGGTGGGTTCCGTAAAGCAGGGGAGGGCCGGCCACGCGGATGAGCGGATTATCGCGCGAATCGACGAGTTCGGCGAGATGGTGGAGGCGGCGGATGGCCTGCGATGCCGTCAGGCGGCGGCGCAGTTCGAGCAGATGGGGGCTTTCGAACGGCTGCTTCTCGATCAACTCGAGCAGGGACGAAAGAAGGTGGAGGTCATGAACCGCCTCATCGAGCGTGGTGATGACGGCGAGGACCCGTTTGCGGAGCCAGTAGCCGAACAACGTGACGGCGAGCAGAGCGAACAGCAGCGGGCGCTGGAAGTCGAGATACCATGCGGCGAAGGCGGAGACAGCGACATTCAGGCTGAGTAGCGCGGCGGCGGACCAGAGCAGGCTCGAATCGAGAAGAGGAGAAGATCCGGCCCAGGCGACGAGGTGACTGGTATGGACGGTATCCCTGGCATCCTCGCCGAGAACGAACAGAGATTCCCGCAGATCCAGATACTGTTTGAGTTCCGCCACCGATTGCTGCCGCCGGCGGATGGTTTCCGGATCGGCCGGGTGGAGGAGCCAACCGGCGAGCGTATCCTCGCCTCCGCGGGTGCGCGCCTGGGAGAGCAACTCGAAAAGGCTGCCGTGTCCGAACAGGTCGAGATCGTCGGCGTAGGGATGAAGCGGATCGCGCAGGCGAAGGCCTTGTTCCCCCGTGCCGGCCCACTTGTCCGCCATGCGGGCCAGCCCGTGCTCATAGAAGAGGACCGCGCGCGCCGCCAGCGTGCGCTTGCGAAGGACACGGGAATGAATGGGCAGGATGGGCACGAAGACGGCAACGGGGGCGAACAGCCAGAGGGGGTTGAGAGCGTGGTGGACGAACGCGGAATAGGCGATGACAGCGGCGGAAACGCCGAGGAGGAGCCGGATATTGCCGAGTTGCACGTGCAGCCGGTCCTGCGCGGCGACCCTGCCGCGCCTGTCGGCTAAACGGGCTTCGTATTCGGTTCCGGGAGACATGGCTGGCTACTCTCCCAGGATGCACACGTCCTTGAGCTGGCGGTAGTCCTCCGCGAAGTCAAGGCCATAGCCGACGACAAACGCGTCGGGGATGCGGAAGCCGACGTAATCCACCACCACTGGGCGGACGCGCCGTTCCGGCTTGTCGAGCAGGGTGGCGATGCGGATGGACCGCGGCCTTCTCTGCTGGAGCACGTGGATGAGGTAGCTGAGCGTGATTCCGCTGTCGAGGATGTCTTCCACCAGGAGGACGTCGAAGTCTTCGATCGTGGTATCGAGATCCTTGGTGAGACGCACTTCGCCCGAGGAACTCTTGCCCTTGCCATAGCTCGAGGTGCCGATGAAATCCATGCGAACAGGGTGAGTGATGGCGCGCGCGAGGTCGGCATAGAAGAGCACCGCGCCCTTCAGAACGCACAACATGTAGAGCGGGCCGCGGCCTTCCAGGTCTTTGTCGATCTGCGCGGCGAGTTCCCGGATGCGGGTCCGGATCTGATCGGCGGAGATGAGGACGGTGAGCTTGGGATCGGGCATGGGAAAACTTGAGTATATGCGAAGCGGGCGGGGGAACTACCCGGCCTCAGTCCGTCACTCGCAACCGCAGGCTCGGCGGCCCGATGTGGATATGGGGCGCGGTGGCCTGGCCGGGAATCGCGCGGGTGAAGGCGAGATAAGGGACGCCCATGCGATCGAGCCAGCCGCGCAGCCAGCGGCCTTCGGCCGATTGCGGGTTCAACGCAACATCAATGCGGCCCGTGTGGTTGAAACCGAGAGAACGGTGGAAGACGGTGTCCCCGTGGGCGCTCACTGGAAGCGGACGGGCGAACAAGGCCTGAAATTCCCGGTCTAACTGGCGCTCGCGCCCGGGGGAAAGGATGCCGTAGGAGGGATTCTCCTCGGATTGGGCCAAGGCAGCCAGTTGGCCGGCCTGGAGTTCGGCCTGCCGGTCCTGCTCGGCGCGAGCCATTTCGAGAAGCTGATTCCAGAAGCGCACGCGGTCTTCGGCGAGGTCCATGGTCTTGCGGCGGCGGTCGAGTTCCTCGATGACCGGGGTGAGCGCCATTCGCGGGAGTACTCCCTGGTCCACCAGTTTGCGCGCATCGTTTACCCGCTGCTGCTGGAGATCGAACAGCCGGTGGGCGCTCTCGAGCATTTCCTTGTTGAGCGGTTCGGTGAGATCTTCCACTTTGAGGGAGCCGTACAAGGTGCGCCGGAGAATTGCCTGGTCTTCCGCCTCGCGCACGGCCTGGCGGGCCTGCTCGAGCCGGTTGCGCGGCACTCCGCCCGCCTCCACCAGCGATTCCACGCGCGCCAGCTCTGCTTTGGCGCGTGCCAGTTCGGGCGGATCGGGTGAGGTTTGCGCGGGAGCCGTGTTCGCACAGACAAGTAGTGCGAAGGACAAGACCAAACGCATTTTTCCATTGTAGTACGATACAGGCAGGAGCGTTTCCACTCGCGAATTGGCTACAACGAAGAAGTCCGCCGCAATCTCCCGGGTCCGGAAGAAACTGACCGCGGGAGCATCCGCCGCCAAGGCACAAAGATCCACCCCCGCCGCCGCGCCCCAGGCTGTCACCGAAGAGACGGCAGCATGGCTTCCGGCAGTGCGCGCCATGGAGGCCAAGAAAGCCACAGATATCAAGGTGCTGGACCTCCGCGCGGTCACCACCTTTACCGACTACCTGTTGATCTGTAGCGGCTCCAACCCGCGCCAGATCCAGGCCATCGCCGGCGAAGCCGAGAAGCAGTTGAAGGAGACCGGCGAACGCCCGCAAAGCGTGGAAGGCTACGACAACGCCGAGTGGGTGCTGATGGACTACGGGAACTTCGTGGTGAACGTTTTCTCGGAAAAAGCGCGCGCGTACTACGATTTGGAACGTTTATGGCGCGACGCCGCCGAGTTGCCGATCCCGGCGGCTTGAGGCGTGGGTGCAGCGTTACCAGGCGGTTGCCACCGCGACGGGCAATCCGACGCGCATGAAGAATCGTGCGAAGGCTTGCGATAGGTGCTCCCTGTACGGGGGCAATAACCGAAGGCGAGGTTGATTCCGATTCAACAGCAAGGTCTCGAGATCGCAGGCCTGAGTCATCACTACCGCATCCATGAGAAAAGCATCCATGGACTGCCGAAGGATTTCGGTTTCACTACCGCCACTGAACTGGGGCGGCTCATCCTTCCACCCTATGAGCGGACAGCCGAAAATCAGGTCACCCTGAGTGATTCGTGTCCCCGCGGCAATTGTTGGATACCAATCCTCAGGCATCGTTGCGTTCAATTGTGCGACGGTCTACATGAATCCGCGGCTTCAGCCGGCGCAGGTTTTGCGTTCGAAGCTCCACAATCTCCGAGAACAGAGGATCCCTGTGTGGCTGGACCGGGAAGACTTCACGCCACGCAATGACATCAACTTCTGGTTCCACTTCGATAGACTGTGGCGCCTGTGGCACCGAAGAGCCGGCGGGCAAAAGAGACTTCGAAGCGCGGGGAATTCGATTGATATGATTCACATACGTCATCTCATACTGAAGGGGTTCCATGATCCCCAGCTTGTTTTCTTCCAGGAACTTCCGGAACGTGCTGAGGTGGCCGGCAAACATTTCGAAGACTTGTTCGTAACGCGGATAGCTGTCGGAAACCTGTAGCTTACGCCAATTGTGAAGAAACCTGTCGCGCTGAACCTGGATGATTCCATTGCCACTCGCATGCACAAACCAGACTCTTGGTAATGGCGGAATCTCGGCGAACTCCGGTTTGACTTGGGCGGACCCTTCTTCCCCGTATCTCTCGACGACAGGGATGAGAGGCGGCACTTCCTGACAGGCCGGATAGTCTTTCCTGTAGCGTTCCCAGAGAATCCCCAAGTAGGGCGCTTGCAAGCTTTCGATCGATTTGAACAGCACACCGCAGACGACTTCGTTGACTGTGGCCGTTCGTATTCGGGAAGGAGTGATCCACCTGTTTCGGAAGAAACCTTTGTTGAGGCGAGTTTCATCCCACGGAGCCTTTGTGCATTGTAGTCTTTCTACCATTATCACGTGAATCTATCCAGGCACAGTGAAATCAGCTTGTTAACTCGCAAAATGGGCCGCCGTCCCCTTACCACTCGGTCTCATCGCGAATCACCCCCGCGAGCCGTTTGCTCACCACCACTTCCAGTCCGTTCGACATCCGCAGCAGCCATCGTTTACTCGAGAGCGGAGAAATCTTGCGGATCTGGCCGGTGTTGATGATGGTGGAGCGGTGCACGCGGCGGAAGCGGCCGCCGGGGAGCTTTTCTTCGAGCACCTTCAGGGAATGGCCGGAGTAGTAGCGTCCGGAGGCGGTGATGATGTGGACCAGGTCGCCTTCGGCCTGGAAGGCGATCACCTCGGCGGGCTCGATGAGGTGGAGGTCGCTGCCGACACGGCCCACGATTTTGCGGGGCTCTGTGGAGGGCGGCGGCGCCGGGCGGGCGGCGGCCGAGATGCCGGCCAGATGCGCCTTCGCTTTCTCGAGGGCAGCCTCGAGGCGCTCCTTGCGCACGGGCTTCAGCAGGTAGTCGATGGCTCCGGCGTCAAATGCTTCGAGGGCGTGCTTGTGATACGCCGTAACGAAGATCACGAGCGGGGAGCGGTTTCCCGGAAAGGCTCCTGCTACCTGGAAGCCATCCATGCCGGGCATTTGAAGGTCGAGCAACACGACATCGGGTTCGAGGCGCTGCACCTGCTCCACGGCTTCAGGCCCGCTCGACGCCTCGCCGGCGATGGCGACGCCCGGGATCTCCTCGAGTAACTCCCGCAGCACCTGCCGGGCCACCGGTTCATCATCGGCGATCAGCACTCTCATTGCAGCACCGTCTCGAGTTGGCGGACCGGAACGAGAAACTCGACCTCCGTGCCGTTCCCCGTCGAGTGGATGTGGACTTCGGCATCCGCCCCATAGCAGAGGCGCAGCCGCTTGTTGACATTCTCCAAACCGTGGCCGGAGCCGTGGCTGGACGACGCGGCGAATCCGGCTCCGGTGTCGAGCACGCGGATGCGCAGACCATGGTCTTCCAGATGCGCCTCCACGCGCACCAGGCCTCCTTCGGTGTTTTGGGCGACTCCGTGCTTGACGGCATTCTCCACGAGCGGTTCGATGGTGAGGACGGGGATGGAGACGCGGAGAGCTTCCGGAGAGGCGTCAATCTCGGTCCGCAGCTTGTCGCCCAACCGCAGCGCCTCAATCTCCAGGTAGGCGCGCACAATCTCCAGTTCCTCTTCCAGACGGATGAACTGGTGTTCGGTGTCGAGGAAGTAGCGAAAGATGTCGGCGAGGTTCAGCACGGTACGGCGGGCGCCGGCGGCCTCACGAGGGATGATCCCGTAAAGCGTATTGAGGGCGTTGAAGAGAAAGTGCGGATGGATCTGCGACTGGAGCGCGCGGAGTTCGGCCTGTGTCACCAGGCGGCGCATCTCGGTTTCCCGGTGGCGGTCGATCTGCTCCACCAACTCAGCCTGGATTCGCGCCATGGCAGCGAAATCCTCGCTGAGATAGCGGCGCCCGCCATGCCTGCGTCCGAGGAAGATAGCGCGCTCCGATTCGCCAGAGGGGCGCAGCGGCAGGATGGCTTCCGCTCCAAGCTGCTCGAGCTTTTCCCGAGCCGGACCCGGCAGGTCGGACACCGGAGCGGGCAGCGGAATCGCTCCGGCGGTCTTGGCGATGGGCTCTTCGCTCACGCGGACGGCCGAAGCCCCGAACAGCCGGGCAGCCGCCTGTTCCGCCCATTCCATGAGACTCGCCTCCTCGGCGGCTGTAACGGCGCGGCTGCGCAGTTCGAGCAACAGAGCATCGAGATTGTTGCGTGGAAACACCAGGTGAACAAGGAACTGTGAAAGCCGTGCGCGCAGAACCGCGAACAGCAGCAGCAGCAGGCACGCCGCGGCCAGCAGCATGCCCTCATGGAACGGGCTCTGTTCGCCCCAGCGCATCACCGTGCGCACGTTTACCACGCTCACGCAGGCGAATACGAAGACTGCCGCGAAGAAGATGTTCACCAGGAAGCGAACGAAGGCATCCACGAGAAGGAAGCGGTAGTCCTGAAGCAGCACAAACAACGCCAGCGCGATGCCGGCGTGGTGCACCAGCAGTTCCCCCGGCCAGGAGCCGGGCGTGGCAGCTCCCAGGTGAACAAACGAAATGGAAAACAGAAACAGCGACATCGTCCCTACCAGGCGGGAGGTAAGCCGCTTGCGTTCTCCCGGTCCGGTGAGCAGAGCAATGGCCGCAATCAGCGTCAACGCTCCGAATCCAAGAGTGGTAACCCGTAGAGCGAGCGTGTGATTTTCGGGGGCATTCAGCACCGCTTCACTGGCATGGCTCGCTACGGTGAACGCGGCCAGGGCATACCCGGCGCGGCGGATCCAGGCGAAGCTGCCGCCGAGCGAAAGGTGAAGCAGCACGGAAGGCAGGACGCTCAAGGCCGAAGTGCTCAAGGTCACCAGCGCCTGGGAAACCGGGCTGGCCGGATCGTTCCAGGCGATTACCAGCAGGGAGGCGAAGTTCCACAGCAGCGCCAGGGCGGTGGCGGTGATGGTGAGGCGGCTGCCGCGCAGCTTGGCTCCGGCACGGTCCCGGAGCAGGAGGTAGAGGAAGATGGCGAAGATCAGGGTCCCGGCGCAGTGCCCCAGCGTGTTTACCAGCAGCGGCTCATGGACCGTGAGGACCTCGTGCATGAATTATTCCGTGTCGAGAGGAGGAACCTGCCATCCCTCGCCGCAGGCGAACACCTTGAACCGCTGTTCCGGCCGGTGAAACAGCATATGCTCGACAAATCGCTCGATGCTGCCGTTATCTTCGCCAAGGGTTCCATAGTGCATCGGCACCAGCCACCGCGCGCCGATATCCGCGGCCAGGGCGGAAGCCTCTTCGATGGTGAAGTTCGCTTCGGAGGGACCGCCAATGGGAAGCATGGCTACGGTGACGTTGTATGGCCGCAGGCGGTCCGCGAGCCCTTCATAAGGCACGGAATCGCCGGCGTGGTAGAACGTGCATTCCCCACATCGCACAAGGTAGCCGAGATAGGGGTAGCCGCCGAGGGGCGTGTGATCGAGTTCGGGGTGGGCCGAAGGTACGGCGTAGACGCGCGCGTAGGTGCCCTGCTTGAAATACTCCACGCGCAAGCCGCTGTCCGTCGTGGTCATGCGCTGGTAGCCGATCCCGATGGACCGGGCGTGCTCGGCCGCACTCTTGGGCAACACCACCTTGGCCCGCGTCGAGGCCGCAAGCAGGCCCGGCAGCGTTGCCGGGTCCATGTGCCCGCCATGGGCGTGAGAGCACAGCACCATGTCGGCGTGGCGCACCTCTTCGGGCCGCAGCGGCGAAGCGACACGGCGGGCCGGAGAATCAGAAAGCAGCGGGTCGAGGTAAAAAATGATATCAAAGTACTTCACCACGAACCCGCAGTGCCCCAGCCACCACAGGCGCGGATGGATGGCTTCGGCCTGGTCGATCTCCGCGAGCAGAGAGCCGCCGTGATTGATTGGCTGCAACATGTTGCTACGCCAATTGTAAGCTGGCGGGGTGAGGAGCGTGAGCGGCGGCCGCTTCAGCTCCCCACAACCGCGGCCAGAATCCGCTGGACCATTCCGTCCATGGCCTTGCCACCCTCGTGCCAGCGCCACACCAGCACAATGTCGTGCACGGGATCGATCCAGACGATGTTCCCTCCATTGCCGACGGCGGCGAAGCTCGATGCCGGACCGCTCGGCCATTGTTTACGTTTCGTGTTCAACCACCAGAGATAACCATAGTCCGGACCGTGCGCCGAGGGCGTTGTGGCTTCCCGAATCCATTTGTGCGAAACCAGTTGGCGGCCCTTCCAGTTGCCCTTGTTCAGAAACAGCAGGCCGAACCGCGCCAGGTCTTGCGAATGGATCCACAGCCCGCCGCCCCAGCGCGTGCCGCCGCTCACTGATTCCACGCGCCTCCCGTTGATCTCCACGGCCGACTTCGCGCCATAGCCCTTCCACCGCCAATCCGGGGAGGCGCCGATCGGGCCCATGATGCTTTCTTTCAGTACTTCCGGCAGTCCTTTTCCGAACACGCGGGCGAGCGAGAGCGCGAGCCGGTTGATGCGCACATCGTTGTACTCGTAATAGGTTCCGGGATCATGGATTTTCCGCGGTTCCCTCTTGCCGGCGCCGAACTCCTCCGCGCCAAGGAAGTTCGCGTTCTTTCCCCACATCTCGCCTTCCCACTCGCTTTCCTGTTGCAGGTGATTCTTCCAGGTGATCCTGGCGTTATGCGGGGAGACGTATCCGCCATCGTGGACATAGTCGCCAACACGATCATTCGCGCCGCGGATCAGCCCTTTGTCGAACGCAACGGCGGCCGTGGTGGACAGGAAGCTCTTGGCCGCGCTATAGGCCGGGTCGATGGCTTTCGTATCGCCGAACTCCGCCACAATGTAGCCGTGGCGCAGAATGATGCCGTTGGTGTGCGCGCGCCGGGCGGGAATGTCGCCCAGAACCTTACCAAAGACGCGCACCTGGTCTTTTTCGAAATCCCACTTGGATTCGTGCGACTGAGCCCACTCGACGGCTTCCTTCAGTTTGACGGCATCCATTCCTACTTCGGCGGGAGCTTTGTGTTCCCAGGCTCCGGCAGGAGGGAAGTAAGCGGGGCGCTTCGACGGCGCGGACTGGCCGGTTAGCCCGGCAGCGCACCATGCCGCCAGCAGCGGCAGCGCCAGCACTTTGGCGCGGCGGGAACGGTTGGCTTTCATGGGAGAATAGTTTGTCACAAATTTCCTCGCAGCAAGGTCAGGAGGGCCAGGCTTCGGCCCGTATACTGATCTCATGAAGCTGGAAGGAAAGATCGCAATCGTGGCCGGTGGGAGCCGGGGCGCGGGGCGGGGAATCGCTGTGGCGCTTGGCGAGCAGGGGGCGACGGGCAGTTGCTCTGGGTGTCCGATCTGGCGGAAGCATACGGGTTCCCTGATGTGGATGGCCGGCAAATTCTACGGTTTGATCCGGCGGCTCCGCCGCGGGAATATCCTTGTCAGGAAGACCGAGGGCTTCGGCGACCCGTTGACCGTATTCCGGGCCGGAGGCAAGGTGATGCGGGCTTTCACCACGTGGCTGCCCGAGCAGAGCAGGCGCGCTCTGGTTCAGTATCATGTTAGCAATGGGTTTTCTTTGTCTATTCTTACTAATCCCGTTGCTCCCCGCGCAGGATTTTTCAGATATTCATATCGAGAGGGTGGCGGCGGGCAACCGATTCACCGAGGGCCCCGTGTGGTCGCGCGAAGGCTATCTCATCTTCAGCGACGTGCCGAACAATCGCATGAACAAGTTCGTTCCGGGCCAGGGCGTGGCCAGCTTCCGGGTGAACACCAACGGGGCGAACGGAAACGCGTTTGATGCGCAGGGGCGGCTCTATTCCTGCGAAAGCCGCACACGCCGCGTGGTGCGGACCAGGAAGGACGGCACGCTCGAGGTGATCGCCGAGAAGTTCGAGGGGAAGCGCTTGAACGCTCCGAACGACATCGTGGTCCGCAAGGATGGCCACGTCTGGTTCACGGACCCGGCTTTCGGCGAACAGGCGGACCATCGCGAACTGGATTTCCATGGAATTTTTCATATCACCCCGAAGGGGGAATTAGAGCTGGCGGCGAAGGCGAAAGGGCGTCCGAACGGAATCGCGCTATCGCCCAACGGCCGCATACTCTATGTCTCGAACTCCGATGAGCGCAGCGTCTACGCCTACGATGTGGACGGGCGCGGGCGCGCCTCCAACGAACGCGTGCTGATTACAAAGACCGATGGTCCGCCGGACGGGCTCCGCGTGGATGAGAAGGGCAACCTCTATGTCACCTGTAACGAACTGTCCATCTACTCCCCGGAAGGCAAGCTGATCCACAAGATCCAATTTCCGGAGCAGCCGCGAAATTGCGCGTTCGGCGACCCGGACTTCGAGACGCTCTACGTGACGGCCATGACATCCGTATACCGGGTGAGGATGCCGGTGAAAGGCGCGGTGCAATACTAGTGGCTCGCGACGACCGCAGATATCCCAAACGCCCGGTGCTCGGCGTGGGCGCGCTTGTATTCCGGCAGAACAAGATCCTGCTGGTGGAGCGCGGCAAGGAGCCGTTGAAAGGATGGTGGTCGCTCCCCGGAGGAGTGCTCGAGACAGGGGAGCGCATTGAAGAAGGGATCCGGCGCGAGGTGCAGGAAGAGACCGGACTCGAGGTAAAGCCGGTATCGCTGGCCACCATCTTCGAGCGCATCATTCACGACGACAAAGGGCGTGCGCAATACCACTACGTCCTCATCGACTACATCTGCCGCATCCTTGGCGGCACGCCGGCGGCGGCCAGCGACGTCAGCGCGCTGGCCTGGGTAGGGGAAAAAGATCTACGGGATTACCGGCTTACGGAGGGCACCCTTCCCGTGATCGAGGCCGCCTTCGCCACCCGCCGCGCCGCGAAACTCCAGCCGCGGCCCGCAAAGAGAATTCGCACATGATCAACTCGAGCGCGGACCTGTTGGAATTTGAAACGCTCCGCCAATTGATTGGGCGTTTCATCGGCAGCCCGCTGGGCCGGGCGGAACTCGACAAGGTGCGGCCGCACACGGACCGCCGCGCACTCGAGGAGGCGCACGCGGTAAACGCCGAAGCCATCGAGTATCTGAAGAGCGCGAGCAAGCCGCAGACTGCGGGACGCGGCGCCGCTCTGCGCCTGCGGTTCACGGACATTCCCGACATTTGGCAGGCGGCGCAGAAGCTAAGGATCGAAGGCGCGGTGCTCGAGGGCAAGGAGATCTTCGAACTCCTGAGCCTGCTTGACCGGGCTTGCGATATCCGGATGATCCTGCTGGCCGTGGAGGAGCGCTTCCCGCTGCTGGCCAGGCAGGCGGCGGGCATTGGAGGGGAGTTGCGCGGCGTGCTCCACGATCTGGCGAACCGCATCCTGCCTGATGGCTCCGTGGCCGACCACGCGAGCGTGGCGCTGAACCGCATCCGCAAGGGGGTCGAGCGGCAGAAGCGAATGATTCAGGAGTCGCTCGAGCGGTTTCTCAAAGCGCACCGCGCGGACGGAGTCCTGCAGGAGGAGTTCGTCACGCTGCGCAATGACCGCTTTGTGGTGCCCGTGGTTTCCGGGTTGCAAGGGCGCGTGAACGGAGTGATTCACGGCTCGAGCGGCAGCGGCCATACGCTGTTTGTCGAGCCGTTTGAAACCATCGAACTCAACAACGAACTGGTGCGCCTCGCCGAAGAGGAATTGCGGGAAGTATTCCGCATCCTGCGCGAGATGACGGACCGGCTGCGGGCGCACGCGCCTTCCATCGGCGCGTCTCTTCAGGCGATTGGCGGACTCGACCTGGTGTTCGCCAAGGCCAACTTTGCCCTGGAATTCGATTGCGTCATTCCGCGGTTCAGCGATCCCGAAAGCCCGAGGCTGCGGCTCGAGGGTGCGCGGCATCCGCTGCTCGAGGACGTGCTGCGGCGGCAGCAGAAGCCGATCATCCCGATCACGTTCGAACTCGAGTCCGGCAGCCGGACGCTGCTGCTCAGCGGGCCGAATACGGGCGGCAAGACGGTTTCTCTGAAGACCACGGGCTTGCTTGCGCTGATGGCGCAGGCGGGGTTTCCGGTGCCGGCGCGCGAGGCGGTGTTTCCGGTGTTCGACCAGGTGCTGGCGGATCTCGGGGACAACCAGTCGATTGCCGAAAGCCTGTCGAGTTTCTCTTCGCACATCCGGCGCGTGAGGGAAATCCTCACCATTGTGACCGCGGATTCGCTGGTGCTGCTGGACGAGTTGGGGCGCGCCACGGATCCGGAAGAAGGGGGCGCGCTCGGAGTGGCGATTCTCGACAACCTGCGCTCCTGGAAGGCGTTCACGCTGGTTTCCACGCACCTTATGGCGCTGAAGGTGTACGGTGGCAGCCGCCCGGGGGTCCTGAACGGCTCGATGGGCTTCGATCACGACACACTCGAGCCGACGTATCAACTGCGCGTCGGCGCGCCCGGGGAATCGGCCGGGCTCGCTATCGCCGGCCGGCTAGGAATGCCGCCGGACCTGATTGAACGGGCGCGCGCCGCAATGACCACCCGCGAGCGCGAACTCGCCGATTTCCTGGAGCAATTGCAGGACAAGACAAGCGAACTTGCCGAGGAGAAACGGAAGATCGAGGAGCAGCGGGCAGCGCTTGCCGCGCGCGAGAAGGCAGTGGCGCGGGAATGGGAGCAGAAGGAATCGGCCAAGCTCAAGGAATTGGAGCGCCGCTGTGAACTGCTGATGAAGAATTTCGAAGAGCAGTCGCGGCAGACGATTGAAGGCATCCTGCAAGGCGCGCAGAACCGCAAGGCATCTGAACAGGCGCTGCGAAAAGTGGCGAAGACCGCGCGCGAGTTTCGCGAGGAGGTCCGCGCCACGGTGCTGTCCACTTCAGATGAGGCGCGGCAGGGTGTGATCCCGCGCTTGCGGATCGAAGAGGGCGCCCGGGTGCGCCTGACGAACGTGCGCGAGCCGGCGTTGGTGAAGCGGAAGCTTGGGCCGGACCGGCTGGAAGTGCAGGCGGGCTTTGTGAAGCTACAGGTTTCCATTGACGATGTGCTCGAAGTGCTGCCGGAGGGGGGTGGCGGCGGCAAGCTGCCTTCGAACGTCACCTTCCAACCCGCCGGACCTCGATGGGACACGTCCTACCGGGAATTGAACCTCATCGGAAAGCACGTGGAAGAGGCGATGGAGGAGTTGGACAAGTTCCTCGATCAGGCGGTGATGGCGGAAGTGATGCGCATTCGCGTGGTACACGGGCACGGGATGGGAATTCTGAAGAAGGCCGTGGCCGAGGCGCTGGCGCGCAGCCCGCACGTGGCGAAGTTTTATGCCGCTTCGCCGAGCGAGGGCGGCACGGGGGCTACGGTTGCGGAGTTGAAGGAGAGTTGAAGAAGGCCTTCACTCTTTCGTGAATCTGATCGCGGATGCGTCGAAACGAGGCCAACCGCTGCTCTTCCGTACCCTCGACGGCAGCCGGGTCTTCGAAACTCCAGTGGATGTGTTGCGTACCTGGGAATACGGGGCAGTTGTCGCGGGCGGTGTCGCACACGGTCACCACGTAGTCGAAGGTTTGGCCCTCGAACTCCCGCACAGACTTCGAGCGCTGTCCGGAGATGTCGATTCCGAGTTCCCTCATGACGGCAATCGCCTCGGGGCGGACGTGGCTCGGCCGGGTACCGGCGCTCGAGACCTCGCAGCCTCCCCCGCCTTCGTGGCGGAACAGGCCTTCGCCCATCTGGCTTCGAGCCGAATTGCCGGAACAGAGAACGAGAATTCTTTTCATCGGGTCCCTTTCAGGCGTGCTGCGGCCGGCAGGTCTCGATGCTGGCAAACACGCCGCCGAACCACTTGCGGTTGATCCGGAGTGCGACGTTCACGAGCGAAATGAGGACCGGCACTTCCACCAGCGGACCAATCACCGCGGCGAACGCCGCGCCGTGGTGGATGCCGAATGTGGCGATGGCGACGGCTATGGCCAGTTCGAAGTTGTTTGACGACGCGGTGAAGGAGAGCGTGGCCGCCTCAGGATAGTTGGCGCCGATCTTCCGGCTCATCCAGAACGAGGCGAAGAACATCACGACGAAGTAGATGGTGAGCGGGATGGCGATACGCACCACGTCGAACGGGAGTTGCACGATCATCTCGCCCTTGAGGCTGAACATCACGACGATGGTGAAGAGAAGAGAGATCAGCGTGATGGGGCTGATCTTCGGCAGGAAGCGCCTCTTGTACCAATCGCGTCCTTTTGCCTTGAGCATCACGAAGCGCGTGAACATTCCGGCCAGGAATGGAATTCCGAGGTAGATGAATACACTGCGGGCGATCTCGGTCATGGAGATCTCCACCTCCACTGCCCGCAGGCCCAGCCAGCGGGGCATCGTGGCCAGAAAGAAATACGAGTAGACGGAGAAGAACAGCACCTGGAAGAGAGAATTGAAGGCGACCAAGCCGGCGGCGTACTCGCGATCGCCCCGGGCAAGGTCGTTCCAGACGATCACCATGGCGATGCAGCGGGCCAGTCCGATGAGGATGAGGCCGGTCATGTACTCGGGTTTGTCCCGCAGGAGCAGGACGGCGAGGGCGAACATGAGGATGGGACCGATAACCCAGTTCTGGATGAGCGAGAGCAGCAGGACGCGGCGATGCTGGAACACGCGGCCCATCTCCTCATATTTCACCTTGGCGAGCGGAGGATACATCATGAGGATGAGGCCGATGGCGATGGGGATGGAGGTGGTTCCCGCGCTGAACCGGTTAAGGAACGGGACGACGCCAGGGAGCAGGTAACCGAGCGCCACGCCTGCTGCCATGGCGGTGAAGATCCAAAGCGTAAGATAGCGGTCAAGGAAGGAAAGGCGGGGACTGGTAGAAGGTATCATATTCGTATATCGTCAAAAAACGATCAAATGACAGCCATGAGAGCCTTCAGCTTGCGCAGCATATTCTGGTTGATGCAATACCCGACGCGGGGACCATCCTGGTTGCTGCGCACCAAGCCCGCCTCTTTGAGGATTCGCAGGTGCTCGGAAACCGTCGACTGCGCGAGCGGAATCTCATCCACAATCTCGCTGCAAACCGTTGCTTCTTTGCGAGATAGCATACGGACGATGCGGACACGCGCCGGATGTCCCAGCGCCTTGGCGAGTTTGGCGAGTTCGTCGTCGGCCTCCGGGGCCTCGAGAGCCTGCAAGGCAGAATCCGGGGCGGTCTCGGGGCAGCAAAGAATGGGCGGAAGGTTGGGCTCCATAGCTTATCGTCGATTTACGATAGCGCAGAGCTACGCTCCGATCAAGCCGGTCAGCCCGGTCAGCCAGCCAACCGCGCCAGCGATTCTTCGTAGGGCGGGTAGGCTACGCCCTTCTCGGTGATGATAGCGGTGACGTAGCGGTTCGGCGTGACGTCAAAAGCAGGGTTAGCAACCGAAATCCCCTCCGGCGCTACCGGCACCCCAAACATGTGGGTGACTTCGGCCGAAGGTCGCTGTTCGATCGGAATCTGGTCGCCGTCCGTCAGCGTCAGGTCGAGCGTGGAGATGGGAGCCGCCACATAGAACGGAACTCCATTCTCCTTCGCCAGCACGGCGACGGAGTAGGTGCCGATTTTGTTGGCCACGTCGCCGTTACGGGCGATGCGGTCCGCGCCGACGACCACGCAGCCGATCTCGCCGCGGCGCAGAAAATAGCCGGCCATATTATCGGTGATGAGCGTGGTTTCGATGCCATCCTGCTGCAACTCCCAGGCTGTCAGGCGGGCTCCCTGGAGGAACGGCCGGGTTTCGTCGGCGTAGACGGCGATCTTCTTGCCCGCTTCGACGGCCGCGCGCACCACCCCCAGCGCGGTGCCGTATCCGGCGGTTGCCAGGGCTCCGGCATTGCAGTGTGTGAGCACGCGCCTGCCGTCGGGCACGAGCGGCGCGCCGTTGGCTCCGATCGAGCGGTTGATGGCGATGTCTTCCCTGTACACATGCACGGCCTCGTCAATGAGGCGGGCGCGAATCTCGTTCAACGAATGCCCGCGAAGGCTGTGCGCCAGCCGCTTCATGCGGCCGATGGCCCAAAACAGGTTGACGGCGGTGGGGCGCGTGGCGGCGAGGGCGCCGCATACCCGCTCCAGATGGGCGTCAAAATCCCCTTCATCGCTGCCGAGCATCCCCAATGCCACGCCCATGGCGGCGGCGACGCCAATCGCCGGAGCACCCCGGATGACCATGCTCCGGATGGCTTCCGCGACTTCCTCATATGTCTTGCAGGTGACGTAAACCGTTTCCCGAGGCAGGCGAGTCTGATCAATCATCACCACGCCGTCGGCTGTCCATTCAATCG
>JADLBD010000074.1 GCA_020847975.1 Bryobacterales bacterium
GATGATGGTGAAGGTGTCGCAGAACGAGATGTGCAAGCTGCCGGTGGTGGGGGAACTGGCGGAGAAGTCGGTGACGGAGCAGCGGTGATGGTATAATTATTCACAGAAAGTGAATAATTAATCGTGAACACCCGTGTCGGTATCGTTGGCTTCCGCGGCTACAGCGGCGATGAACTGGTCCGCCTCCTCTCGCCTCGCCAGGACCTGGAAGTCTTCCTGCTCGAACATCGCGCCGATTCCCATGATCGTGCCCGTCCGCGGGGTCATCAAGGGCCAAAGCGGATCCCCTGCTCACCGGAAGCGGTGAGAGAAGCAGGCATCGAGGTAGCCTTTCTCGCGACGCCGGCTGAGGTTTCGATGAACCTTACTCCGTGGCTGCTCGAGTGCGGAGCCAGGGTGATTGACTTGAGCGGAGCTTTTCGCCTGCGCACGGTGGAGAATTACCGGCGCTGGTATAAGGAAGAACACACCGAACCGGCCCTTCTTGAAGAGGCCGTGTATGGCCTGCCGGAATTTCATCGTGATCAGGTGAGATCAGCGCGGCTGGTATCGAATCCCGGATGCTACCCCACGGCGGCGAATCTTGCGCTGCGCCCGTTGGTGGAAGCCGGGGTGATCGATCTTGGGGCGGGGATTGTGTGCGACGCAAAATCGGGGGTCAGCGGGGCGGGCCGGAAGCCCAGTCTGAAGACGAGTTACTGCGAAGTGACGGAGAACTTCTCGGCCTACTCGATTCTGGAGCACAGGCACGTTGCAGAGGTTCTGCTGACATCGAGTCTCTCCGAGCAGCAGTTCTCCTTCACCGCGCACCTGATCCCGCTGGACCGCGGGATCCTCGAGACCATCTATTTCCGTACGAAGGGTATCCGTGCGGCCGATGAGATCCTCTCCATATACGAAACGGCTTATGCATCGAGCCCGTTTGTGCGCATGTACTCGCCCGGGCATGTTCCCGATTTGCGCGCGGTGCAGCGTACGAACTTCTGCGACATCGGCGTGAAATGGGACGAATCCACGGGGCGTACTGTGGTTGTGAGCGCGATCGACAACCTGGTGAAAGGCGCGGCGGGGCAGGCGATTCAAAACATGAACCTGCTTCTGGGCGTTCCGGAAACGGAAGGGTTGCTGTGAGAATCCTCGTCAAGATCGGCGGTTCTCTGCTCGATTCGCCCCAGGAGCGGCGGCGGCTCGCGGGAGAGCTTGCCGTGGTGGCGCGCACCACCGAGATGGCGGTGGTCCACGGCGGTGGCAAACAAATGACGCGGTTTCTCGCCGAACGCGGTGTGGAGAGCAGATTTGTGGATGGATTACGTGTCACTACCCCGGAAGTGGTGGACGCGGTGCTGAAAGTGTTCGCCGGGACAGTGAATCACGAACTAGTGGCGGCATTCGTGGAAGCGGGAGCCAAGCCGGTCGGGTTAACGGGGATTGATGCCTGCATCACCGAGGCTGAGCAATTGCGCGAGGACCTTGGGGCGGTGGGCCGCGTGACCAGAGCCAACGGGGAGTTGCTCGATTTGCTGGCGCGAAACGGGTATCTCCCTGTAATTGCTTGTGTTGCCGGGGACAAGAAGGGCCGGATATACAACGTAAATGCCGATCAAATGGCCGTAGCGTGCGCCGCTGGGTTCGGTTCGAAAAAGCTGTTTTTTCTGACGGACGTGGAGGGTGTTCGGGGGGAGAATGGCTTGCTGGAAGTGTTGACTCCGCTCGGGTGCCAGAAACTGATACGGGAAGGGATCGCCACTGGCGGCATGCAGGCGAAACTAAACGCAGCCTGCGATGGGCTAGCGGCAGGAGTAGAAGAGGTGATTATAGTTCCCGGGGCGAAGGCTGGGGTCGTGGAGTTGTTACTGGCGGGGGAGCGCATCGGCACACGGCTGATAAACGAGGCGTTTCAGTGATGGAGCCGGAATCTCCTTTCAAGGTGCGCAAGGCCTCCATGCCGGACATCCCCTCGCTGCTGCGGCTCATCAATTCGTTCGCAGTGCGAGGTATTATGCTGCCGCGCACGGAGTTCGAGATGGCTGAAAACGTTCGCGATTTCACCGTTGTTGTAGAAGGCGACCGGCTGATAGCGTGCGGAGCCTTACACTTCTATACGGCCTCCTCGGCTGAAATCCGTTCCCTCGCTGTCGATTTGGAGTACCAGAAACACGGGATTGGCGCCTTATTAATGAACAGTTTGGAGGATGAGGCCCGGCAATTCGGCCTGTACGTCCTGTTCGCCTTCACCTATGTCCCCGGCTTCTTCCGCAAATTGGGCTACCGGGAGGTGGAGCGGGGAGAACTACCTCTGAAAGCCTGGAAAGACTGCCTGCGGTGCCCGAAATTCCAGGCTTGCGATGAAATCGCCATGCTCAAACCGCTGCGCGAGGAGTACCACCCGCGCCAGGAGCGGGTTCACTCCGAACTCGTTCCCCTGCCCGTGGTACGGCACTGAACGCGCCCTCGAAACATTAAATTCTGAAAGAATGAGAAAAAACTCTCCCACCTTGAACTAGAGATAGTGTATTAATGCTAGGTAGTCTCCTTTCGAGGCTCCATTGGGGGAATTTTCCATGAAGGCACAAACCGTTGACATCAGGGAGTCGATGGGGCGAATCCTGTGCTGCACTATTTTTCGCCCGGGCGGGAAGAAGCTCTTGGCCAAAGGCCACATTCTGAGCGAGGAGGACATCAAACTCCTCGCGCTGGAAGGGATGGAGCAAGTCTGGGTGACGGAACTGGAAGACGGCGAAGTTGGCGAGGACGATGCTGTGATGCAGGTATCCCGCGAGTTGGGGTGCGGGTGCCTGGAGATTCGCCTCGCGGCGGGAGGGCGCGCGAACCTGGTGGCGACGGAAGACTGCTGCGTGCTGGTGGACGATGAGCTGCTGAAGCAGATCAACTGCACGGCGAGCGTCGTGATCAGCACGATGCTGAACTTCAGCTACGCCAAAGCCGGGCAGAGAATCTGTACGGTGAAGAGCGCGCCTTTCGCCATCGCGCAGGCGCAACTGGAAGCCGTCATCTCGATACTCAAGGAACGCGGCCCCATTCTACAGGCGAGACCCATTCGCAACCCCGCGCTGGCCGTTCTCTATACAGACCCGATCAGCGGGGAGCGCGCCCGCCAACTGTTTGAGAACATCATGAGGCAGCGCCTGGAGCGCGTCTCCGTGATGCCAAGCTTCGTATTGGCGGCGGTGGAGGACGAAGGGTCGGTAGCCAGAGCGCTCAACCACCTCACTCGCGCCAAGCCTGCCGGGATCCTGATTGCTTCGACTACTGCCCCTGCCGGGCCGGAGGATACCATCGGCAGGGGAATGGCCAAAATCGGCTGCCACCTGGAACGCTTTCTCGCCCCGGTGGAGCCGGGCAACCTATTTCTGCTAGGATATAAGGAGGACATCCCGATCATCTCGGCGCCGGGATGCTTCCGTTCGGCCAAGCCGAACGTGGTGGACTTGGTTTTGCCGCCTGTGTTGGCCCGCTATAGAGTTTCAGGCTGGGAGATAGCCTGTCTGGGTCACGGCGGTCTGTTGGCTTAGTCGTTCTCCTCCACTACCACAAGCCGTTACCTCCGAGCGGCTTGTGGGTGCTCCTCAGCCGGGCGCCCGACCAGCGCCCGGCATTTTTTGTGTGCTTCCTCACTTTTCGCCGCCCGTCAGATCCCATGCCATTAGAATGGGAACAATGCAGATTGAGACGTTAGCCGTTCATGCGGGCCGCCGGGTGGACCCTGCCACTGGCGCAGTGGCACAGCCGATTCATCTCTCCACTACCTTCGAGCGAGATCCGAATGGCAAATGGCCTCGAGGCTACACCTATTCCCGCGAAGAGAATCCGAATCGCGAAACACTCGAGAAGTGCCTTGCTGCTCTCGAAGGGGGTAAGGAAGCGCTTGTCTTCTCCTCCGGCCTTGCCGTGGTCAACGCGGTGATGCAGGCGATGGAACCTGGAGACCACCTGATTTTCCCTGACGATGTCTACTATGGCTTGCGGCGCGTCATCGGGGAGGTGTTCGCCGAATGGAAGCTCGAGTCCACCTTTGTGGACATGACCGATCTGGACGCTGTCAGCGCGGCGGCCATGAAGCCCAACACCAGGCTATTGTGGGTGGAGTCTCCGTCCAATCCCATGCTGAGGGTGGCGGATTTGTCCGCCATTGCCCAAATCGCCAGAAAGGCCAACGCGATCAGCATCTGCGACGGCACCTTTACCACGCCGGTCATCCAGCAGCCGTTCGATTTCGGCATTGACATGGTGATGCATTCCACCACGAAGTTCATCGCCGGGCACAGCGATGTGGTGGGCGGCGCACTGATCACGAAGTACGACAACTATCTTTTTGAGCGCGCCCGGAAATCGCAGAAGTACGGGGGAGCGGTTCCATCGCCGTTCGATTGCTGGCTTACGCGGCGGGGCGTGGATACGTTAGTGCTGCGAGTGCGCCAGCATGCGGCGAACGCCGGCAGAATCGCTGAATTTCTGGAGGGACATGCCGCGGTGGAACGCACGCTTTATCCCGGGCTCTCCTCCCACCCGCAGCACCAACTGGCACGGACGCAAATGCCGGGAGGATTCGGCGGGATGCTGTCTGTACAGGTACGCGGCGGCAAGCAGGAAGCCATGGGCGTGGCAGCCCGCGTACGCATTTTCACGCGCGCCACCAGCCTCGGCGGCACGCACAGCCTCATCGAGCACCGCGCTTCCGTCGAGGGGCCGAAGAGCAAAACTCCCGCAAACCTGCTGCGGCTTTCCGTTGGGATTGAGAATGTCGACGACCTGATGGCCGATCTCGATCAGGCGTTGCGTCCCCTGCTGTAATCGCCGCCCCTCTTTTCAGGCGTCGACGTGATTTGCAAAGAAGCGATCCAACTCAGCCTTCTGCGGCAGCAGCTTTGCCGGCATGGATTGCATCTCGCGCTTTGGCAGCGGCTGGAATGACTTTGCGATGCGGATATTCTCCTCGAGGTACTCGATCTTCGGCATACCCAGCACGGCGGCGGCAACAGGCAGAGAGAGCGAATAGCGGATGAGTTTTTCGATGGGCGCTTTTCCGACAAGGCCCTCCTGCCCGAAAATCTTCATGGCAATCACGCCCATGTTCTTGCGGTTTGCCACGGGGAGCGCCAGCGCCTCGAAACTGTCGTGCATGGGGTTGATGGCCATGCCGCCCGGAGCGTTCCGCATTCCGACGCGCGCCGCGTTCAGCGCCATCTGGGTGCAATCGAATTCGTGGCGTTCGAGCGCGGTCTTGAGCACATGAGGGTCGCTGTGGCTGGTGATGCCGATGAAGCGGGCCATCTTCTGTTCTTTCACCTTGTACACCACTTTGAGAACCCCGTCGTTGGCCTCGATTTCGGCGAGATCCTCGGGGGTGGTGAGGCTGTGGATGTGGAGCAGGTCGACATGATCCGTCTGCAAGCGCTTGAGGCTGCCTTCAATGACGCGCATGGCCTCGTCGCCATTGCGTTTGTTGATCTTGGTGGCGAGCCATACTTCCTTGCGCCGGGTTTTCATGACGTGGCCGATACGCGTCTCACTCTTGCCGTCTCCGTAGCCGTACGCCGTGTCGATATAGCTGATGCCCAGATCGATGGCGCGGTTGACTGCCTCGAGCGCTTTGTCCTCATCCTTGTACATCAGGAAGCGGCTGCCGCATCCAAACGCGATGCAGGAGACCGCCGCGCCGGTTTTTCCGAGAACGCGCGTCGGCATGCCGGTGCGCTTGTCGACGGATGCGCCTTGCGCCAGGTGAGCGGCGAGCGGAGTCACCGCCGTGGTTTCGAGAAATTTCCGCCGGGAAATGGACATTCGATAGCTCCTTCCGTTTTTCGTATGGTATCGCAGGCGGGTAACGCTGTGGAGTATAGTCAGGAAATCATGCGAACCCTGTTGCTGTTCCTTCTTCCCGCGGTAGCCCTGCAAGCGGCCGAGTCTCTCGCCTCACGCATTGCACACACGGACCCGTCCAAGTATCGAGCGATCCCTCGCGTTCATGCCGGAGCGGGAGAGTTGGATTTCATGGGCCTGTTCGATGCCCAGACGTTCAGCACGAACCTCATATTCCTGCACCGGGGCATTATTCCACCCGGCGGCGGCATCGGCCATCATTTCCACAATCACATGGAAGAGATGTTCGTCATCTTCGACAATGAAGCGCAATTCACGATTGACGGCCGCACCTCGACGCTGAAGGGACCCGTGGGCGCGCCGTGCCGGATGGGGCACTCGCACGCCATCTACAATCCCGGGCCGAAGCCGGTGGAGTGGATGAACATCGCCGTGGGCAGCATCAAGGGGAAGTACGACAACACGGATCTGGACGACGATCGGGTGGGGGCGGCGCTGGATGCCAAGCCGGTTTTCATTCGCATGTATCTCAACAAAGAGCTGCTCAAGCCTGTCGACGGGATGCTGGGGGGCAAGGGCACGGTACGCTACCGGCGGGCGCTGCCTCCGGAAGTCTTCTACACCAACTGGTCCTATGTCGACCATATGGTGATTCCCGCGGGAGCTTCCCTGGGGCGGCACCGCCACGAGAACGTCGAGGAGTTCTTTTACGTCATGAACGGTGAAGGGGTAGCGCATGTGGGCAAGGAATCTGCTCCGATCCGGAAGGGAGATGCGGTGCCGGTGTTCCTGAATGAAGTCCATTCGTTTGAGGGGACGAACGATCTCGAGGTCATGATTGTGGGAATCGCGCGCGCGAAGTGGGCGCTGGACACGATCGAGGTGAAGTAGCGCTATTCCCCGGCAAGGTGGAGCACCACGCTGCGGCGATGGGCTGCGGCGCGGTGTTCGAAAACATAAATTCCCTGCCATGTTCCGAGCGCCAGTTCCCCTTCCACAAGGGGGATGGAAAGCTGGGTCATGGTGAGAGCGGCGCGAATGTGCGCGGGCATGTCGTCCGGGCCCTCGATGGTGTGGCGGTACAGGCGAGGATTATCCGGCACGAGTTTTTCAAAGAAATCCGCGAGGTCGTAGACCACATCCGGGTCGGCGTTCTCCTGCACGGTGAGGGAAGCGGAGGTGTGCTGAAGGAACACCGTCAATAACCCGGTAGTGAGTTTGTGCCCGCCAACCCAACTCTCCACCTGCCGGCTGATATTGTAAAGGCCCTTGCCGTTGGTTCTCACCTCGAGGCGATGGGTGAATTGCTTCATTCCACAGTCACACTCTTGGCGAGATTGCGCGGCTGGTCGACGTCGCAGCCGCGGCGTACGGCGATGTGATAGGCCAGCAGTTGAAGCGGCACGATCTCGAGGATGGGCAGCAGCATCTCGTTCGAGGGGGGAATCCAGAGTACGCGGTCCGCCATCTTGTCGATCTCCGATTCGCCTTCACAAGCCACGGCGAGCACCATCCCGCCGCGAGCCTTCACTTCCTGAATGTTGGAGAGGGTCTTCTCGAACAGAACGCGGCTCGAGGCGTCTGAAGGGTCGCGCCCCGCCAAAACAACCACCGGAAGATTCTCGTCGATGAGCGCGTTCGGACCATGCTTCATCTCGCCCGCGGGGTAGCCTTCGGCGTGGATGTAGGAAATCTCCTTGAGCTTCAGAGCTCCTTCGAGAGCGATGGGGAAGTGGATGCCGCGGCCGAGGAAGAGAAAGTCGGTTACACGGAACAGCTTCTTCACAAGGTCGTCGGTGATGGGGTCGGCGGAAAGGATGTGCTCGAGCTTTCCGGGCAGCCGCGTCAAGTCCTGCATGAGGCATTGTGAAAGCTCGGGGGATAGCCGCTGGCGGATTTGTCCCAGATACATGGCCAACAGGAACAGCGCGGTCAACTGCGAGGTGAACGCCTTGGTGGAGGCCACGCCGATTTCCGGGCCGGCATGAGTGAGCAGGGTGCCGGAGGCTTCGCGAGTGATCATCGAGCCCAAAACATTACAGATGGCAAGTGTTTTGGACTTCTTCTGCCTGGCTTCGCGCTGCGCCGCCAGGGTATCGGCTGTTTCCCCGGATTGGGAGATGACCACGGTCAGGGTCCGCGCGTCCACGATCGGGTCGCGGTAGCGGAATTCGCTGCCGTAATCCACCTCCACCGGGATGCGCGCGAGTTTCTCGATCATGAATTTTCCGGCGAGCGCGGCATGCCAGCTTGTTCCGCAGGCGACGATGCGGACGTGCTCGAAGCTTTTGAATTCCGCCTCGCTGATATCCATCTCGTCGAGGAAGATGCGGCCCGTCTCCTGACCCACGCGCCCCAGCATGGTGTCGCGGATGGCGCGGGGCTGCTCGAAGATTTCCTTGAGCATGAAATGCTTGTAGCCGCCCTTTTCCGCCATGATGGGGTCCCAAAGGATGTGCGACACCTGGCGTTTGATGGGCCTGCCGTAGAAATCCATCAGGTGCACGCCTTCGGCAGTGACCACCGCCATGTCTCCATCGGCGAGGAAGAACATGTCCCGCGTATGGTTCAGGAGCGCGGGCACGTCGGAAGCGACGAAATACTCTCCTTCTCCCAGGCCAACAACCACGGGGGGGCCGGAACGCGCGGCGATAATCTTTCCCGGGCTCGATTTGGCCATGATCGCGAGCGCGAATACCCCGTTGATTTCACGGCATGCCTTCGCCGCGGCGTCTTCCAGATTGTGGCCGTTGTAGTGGCTCTCCACCAGATGAGCGATCACCTCCGTGTCGGTCTCGCTGACGAAATGGTGGCCTTCGGCCTCGAGACGGTGCTTCAACGGAAGATAGTTTTCGACAATCCCGTTGTGGACTACGACGATATCGCCCTTGCCGTCGCGGTGCGGATGGGCGTTTTCCTCGGTGGGACGCCCGTGGGTCGCCCACCGCGTGTGGCCTATGCCGAAGGTACCTTCGACCGGTTGATTGCGGATGACTTCCTCGAGGTTACGGAGCTTGCCGGAGGCGCGCCGTACCACAAGGTCTCCCGCGCCGTCGAGGACTGCCAGTCCGGCGGAATCGTATCCGCGGTACTCGAGACGCCGCAGTCCGTCGAGAATGATCGGCACCGCCTTGCGCGCGCCGATGTAACCCATGATGCCGCACATCCTACTACCTCCCGCTGGTTCAGGATTCGAGACATTCGACGTGGAAATCTTCAATCACCGGATTGGTCAATACTTCACGGGCGATTTGATCAATCTCCGCCGCGGCCTTTGCCCGATCAGCGCCGGGGCTCATCTGTATGTCGAAAAACTTCCCCTGCCGGACATCGGCCACGGTTGGGTGCCCGTGTCCCTTTAATGCCGAACAGATGGTCTGCCCCTGCGGATCGAGCACAGTGGCCTTCAGAGAAACGTGAACGCGATAGATCATGAACCTATTATTGTAAATGGTGTCCGGAACCAGTCCGGGTGGCGATATGTCTTTGGTTGGATTCGAATAGGACGCGAGTCCTATTGGTGGACGGAGTACTGGGACTGGGGTGGGTTCAGCCGGATCTCGATGGTCTTCTCCTCTTCGCTCACGTCGTAGACGTTGCCGGACGTCTGATAGCCCTTGGCGATGACCTGAATCCTGATTTTGCCTTGTGGGATGGGGGGCAGTTTGGCGACACCATCCTGGTTGGTACGTGTTTCCCAATGCGTTCGGACCTTCTTCCCGAACTTGGCGACGGAACGGCCTTCGACGAAGTCGAGCACTACCGAGGCGCGGTCGATCGGTCTGCCCTTCAGCGTTTTCACCTCGACGCGCAGTTTCGTTTCGGGCTCATCGGCGAACAGGGGGACTGTGAGCGCCAACATGGCGGCGAGAAGCATGATTCGAATCCGCATGACTTTTATTTTAGGACAGGGACAACGGAAAGCTCTGAGATCGCCTTCTACGGCCGCGCGTTTTCCGCCGTGGAGACCGCGGCAGGGCGGCGGGATTCCTCAATTTGAGCCAGCAACTCTCTCACGGCCGTATCCAGTTGGATGTCTTTGGCCGAGTAGCTCTCCCCGACCGGCCGCTCGACCGGGACGTCCACAGGCCGCGGATGCATTTCCATCAGCACGCCGTCGTTGTCGAATACCTTGATGCGGGGCATGCGGAGTTGTGAGCCGTCGATCAGCGGCTGGTTCCACGTGTACACGATCCAGCCCGCCGTGGGTTCTCCCACCACTTTGCCCAACTTCAGCCGGCGGTAGCCTTCCGAGAAATCCTCCGCGTCGGACAGAGAATGCTGGTTCGTTACGAGAATAGTCGGCCGTTCGAGCGCACGCTGTCCGAGGGCCGGGCGCGCGGGGATGGCGGCGCGGCCGCGTTCGAGGAACGTCAAGTAGGGCCTGCGCGCGAAGACGTCGAGGGCATAGGCGTTGACGAAGCCGCCGTTGTTGTTGCGGATATCGATGATGACGCCCTCCTTCGCCTGATTGGCGGCGTCGAGGTCGATGTAGAGCTGCGTGAGAGACTCCTGTGACATGTCCGGCATGTGGACATATCCAAGTTTGCTGCCGCTGGCCTTCTCGACATAGGTGCGCCTGCTTTCTACCCATGCGCGGTAGAGCAGCTTCTTTTCGGTGGAGAGGGTTACGGGCTGTACTTCCACTTTTCTCGCCTGCGAGCCATCGGCGGCAGCGGCCACCGTCAAATCCACACGCTTGCCGGCTTTGTGCTGCAACAGGGACCAGAGATTCCGCCGCGGATCGAGGGCCGTTCCGTCCAGCGACACCAGATACTCGCCCGCCTTGACGCCCGCGAGCGCGGCTGGACCGAGTGGGATGACTTCCGTGATCTGAAGCTTGCCCTGAGTCTCATAGGTCGAGGCGTCAAACCTCAGGCCCAACTGTCCGATGTCCGATTCGGTTCTCCCGGCGGGTTTCGAAACGCCGAGATGGGAAGCATTCAATTCGCCGTGCATCAGGTTGAGCAGCCGGTAGACTTCCTCCGGTGTGCGCGCGGCGGCGACAAACGGTTCATATTGTTGCCGCAGCGCCTCCCAGTTGGCGCCGTTGAACCTGTCATCGAAGAAGTTATCGCGCTGATAGGTCCAGGCTTGTTCAAAGACTTTCCGTTTTTCGAGATCGAAGTTCACGTCCATTTCGGCGGTGACGGAAAGCGGTTTGGCCTGCCGTGTGTCCACGGAGATAGTCTGCACACGGCCGCGGTCGAGGTAGTAGACTTCCTTACCGCCCGCCGCAAATTGACCATCCTTCTTTCTTCCGGCAGTGGAAGTGAGCTGACGGACGGCGGGAGGCTCCGCCGCCAATTCGTCGAGCGAGTACGTATAGAGGTTCCGTTGTCCGGCTGACTCCGCGGTAAGCAGAAGGGATTTGCCGTCGGGGCTGATTTCGAAATCGTTCACGCCGACTCCCAAAGGCAGGAAAGAAAGCCGCTGACGGATGCCGTCGAAAACAATTTGGACAGGGTTTGTTTTGGCTTTCTTAGGCTCCCCTGCCGGCTTGGCCGATCCCTCCTGATCCTGCTGGCCCGAGGGCGCCGGCTGGAACAGGTCGCGGAAGCGGTCTTCGCGGAAGCGGGGCGTGCGCGGGATCAGGTCCACGCGCGCAATGCGCGTCTCTTCTGTTCGTTGTGAGGTATCAAACAGCAGATATTTTCCATCGGGACTGAATTCCACCGTGCTTGCGCTGCTGTTGGCGAGGAAGGAAACAGGCTTCGCCTCTCCTCCATCTTTGGGGGCGACGAGAATGTTTGCGAATCCCCTGGCTCCTCTGCTCGAGAATGCGACCCACATTCCATCCGGCGACCAGGCGAGCGACTTGCGCGACACCAAGGGCATGCGCCCCACGGCGTCCTCCGCCAAGACGCGCTCCTGTTTTTTCTCGAGGTCATAAATCATTACCGTGCGGCCTCCACGGAGGAAGGCGAGGAGCTTGCCATCAGGGCTGAACCGCGGCGCGGCATCGGGCTCGGCGGAAGAGGTGATCTGTGTTTCAGACTCAGCGACGAAGTCGTAGAGGAAGACTTGCGCGGCGCCGTTTCGCTCAGAGACATAGACGAGTTTGCGGCTGTCCGGCGCCCATTGAAGGTGAGCTTCGAGCGCAGGGGTGTGAGTCACTTGAAACGCCGCGCCTCCGTCTTTGGCCGGCGCGGCGAATACCTCCCCGTGCGCCGTGAAGGCGGCCTTTTTTCCGTCGGGCGATACGGCCAGTTCGTCGAAGCCCGAGGTAAGGGAAAGATGCGTCACCGCTGGTCCGGCGGCCGCCCCGTGCAGGTGAATGGGAATAGAGACGGCCTTTCCGTTTCCGGTCTCCATTTTCCAGATGCCGAGATCGCGCTCGAAGACGATGAGCTTGCCGTCCTGGGATATCGTAGGCCACAGGACGCGTCCATCTTTGAAAGAAGATACCTGTCGCGAGGTTCCTCCCAGCGGCTGGCGCCAGATCTGTTCGACGCCCGTGCGGTCGGAGACAAAGAAGAAGCTTTTCCCGTCGGGCGCCCACATGGGCCAGATCTCCTTGGCGGCTCCGTCAGTGATGCGCTCGTAGGCGGGCGGCGCGCCGGGCTTCACGAGATAGATCTCGCTCGAGTCGAGATGGCTATGTCCCTTCCGCCACCATTGGCGCGCGGCCACACCTCGCGCATTGAGTGCGATGCTGCGCCCGTCGGGAGAAGGGGCAGCGAAGAACTCGCTGGCATACCGGTCCGCGGCTACCGGCATCGGGGCGCCGCCGGTGGCGCGCACCCGGTAAACATCCATCATTCCGGCAATGTCTCCGCTCGCAGTGTGGAAGTAGAGCCACTGGCCGTCGCGCGACCATGCATCCAATTCCTCCGGGCCGTCCTGGTAGGTGATGCGCTCGAGAGTTCCGCCGGCGAGCGTCAATACATAGAGATCTCCTCCGCCGGTGCGGGTGGATTCGAATGCGAGTTTCGAGCCGTCCGGCGAATAGAGCGGCCGCGAATCGTCAGCGGGATGTGAGATCAGCAGCGATGCTTCTCCGCCGTTCGCGTTCACGCGCCAGATATCACCGCCCGAAACAAATGCCAGTTCTGCCCGATCCGGAGCGATGCTGGGCTGAGTCATATACGGCCGCCCGGACTGCTGGGACAAAGCAGGCAGGGAAAGCAGGCAGAGCAGGGAAGCGCGTAACATCTACCTCACATTGTAGTGGGCTATGTGGGGAGGGGCCCCGCGGCCGGAGTGATGCGCTTCACGCGGACGATGATGACGCCTTCTCCGATCGGCAGCTTGCGGTGTCCCCGCGGTCCGGTTGCCTCCGCCCAAGGTTTTGTGTTGAGATGCGGACCCCGATGGCCGGCGCCATCATCGGCTCCGCTCGATTCAGCGATCAGCAGTTGACCGGGGCGTTTGTCGTAGATGACGGCAATATGACCCGGATGCTTGGTTTCTGAACCCGACTCGTCCATCCAGAGCATCACATCATCGGCGCTGACATCGTCGAAATCCCACACGAACGCGTTCGCCGCCGTGTTGTTGCGGATGGCAAGCGTACGAAAATAGTGGCATCCGGCATTCACGCTATCGGCAATGGGCATCACGCCAAGGTAGGAAAAATAGGCGGAAGCGAAGCCTGTGCAATCGCAGCCCAGATGGCGGTCCGCCCATTGCTGCAATGGAAGCTGCGCGGAGGGAAGCGCGCCGCATGTGACGCCCGCGTTGAGGACGTGCTCCATGTCTTGCGGAGTCCCTTTACCTACGCGCGTGCGTCCGAAGGCGGCGGCGCGCACTTCGAGATCGGAATGAGAGCGGCTGTAGGTTTGCGCGCGGCTCAAGACGTTTGAAATGCCGGCCTGCATCTCGCGAATACGGACAGCGAAATCAGAGGTGTTGGTGCCGGCGACGTTGATGAGGTAGCGGTTGCAGGAGACGGCGGCTGGGGGAGCGGTGGCGCTGACATAGAGGTTCCAGTAGCGGCGAACGAAATCATCGGCAAAGAGGCGGGCGGCCATGTAATCCCTCCGGCGATATAGGGTAGCACTATTTGGTGCGCTTGACATAGGGGAGAGGGGTATATATGATAGGGGAGTGGGGTATATATTACGATCATGAACACAGCTTCTGAACTCGCTCTGCAAATCACCGGCATGCACTGTGCCGGCTGTGTGAACTCACTCTCCAAGGCGCTCCAGCGTGTGGATTCGGTGGAAGTCAAACAAGCCGCCATCGGCTTGGCCACCGTCGCTTTTGATCCCGCCCGTGCAACGGAACAGGATATTTTTCGTGCCGTCGAGAAGGCGGGCTTCCAGGCGCGCAAGGGTGACTGACATGGATGGAACGCAGTGGCTGGTGGTGATTGCCGGAATCGCCGCCATAGGCTGGGTGAACTGGTACTTCTTTCTGGCGCGGCGCCCTTCCTTCAAGGCTGCGGCCGCGGCGGGAGGCGTGCAGGAGATAGTAGTCACGGTCCATGGCGGCTACTCTCCGAGCATCATTCAGGTGAGCAAGGGGAAGCCTGTGAGGTTGATCTTTGACCGGCAGGAGATCTCCAGTTGCTCCGAGGAGGTGGTGCTCGGTTCCTTCGGCATTCGCAAATTTCTTCCCGCGTTTGAAAAAACGGCGGTCGAGTTCACTCCTTCGCAGAGCGGATCGTTCGAATTTACATGCGGCATGAGCATGCTGCGCGGAAAGATCGTGGTGGAGTAGATCATGGCAAGCGCAACAGACAACGCCAAAGCGGCAAAACAGATCACGATTCCCGTCTCCGGAATGACGTGCGCGGCCTGCCAGGCGAACGTGCAGCGCGCGCTCGAGCAGGCTCCGGGGGTTCGCACTGCTTCCGTGAACCTGATGACTCATCAGGCCACGGTTGCCTACGACGGCAATGCCACCACGCCGGAAGCCCTGGTGGAGGCTATTCGAGATACGGGCTTCGACGCGGAATTGCCGGCGCCGGGCCGGACCGCGATGGAGGAACAGGAGGCGCAGGACCGCGCTCAGAGGGAAGAGTTTCACGCGCTGCGGCGGAAGGCTGTTATCAGCCTTCTGTTCGGCGTGGCGGCGATGGTTCTCTCCATGCCTTTGATGGGCGGTCCGCATCACGCCGGGAGCGCCGTAACCGATCCGCTGCTGCGCTGGTCCATGCGTGTGCTGGATCCTGTGCTGGCAAGCGGACTTCCATGGCTCTATGCGCTGGATACGAACCTGTTGAGGTATCTCCTGCTGGCGATGACGGCTATTGTGATGGCGTGGGCGGGCCGGCATTTCTACACGCGCGCATGGGCGGCTTTCCGCCACCACACGGCGGATATGAACACGCTGGTCGCCGTGGGCACGGGAGCGGCATTTCTCTACTCGGTGCTCGCCACTGTTGTCCCGGGATTCTTCCTCTCTCACGGCATCACTCCCGATGTTTACTATGAAGCGGTTGTCATCATCATTGCGCTGGTGCTGGTGGGCAACACGCTCGAGAGCCGCGCCAAAGGGCAGACTTCGGCGGCGCTGCGCAAACTGATTGCGTTGCAGCCGCGCACGGCGCGCGTGATTCGCAACGGGGCGGAGTTGGATCTCCCAGTGGAAGAGGCGCGTCCGGGAGACACCGTTATCGTTCGTCCGGGGGAGCGCATTCCCACCGACGGCCAGATTCTCGAAGGATCGAGTTCCGTGGATGAATCGATGCTGACAGGGGAATCCATTCCTGTCGAAAAAGGAGTGGACGACCGCGTCATCGGCGGCACCATCAACAAGACCGGGGGATTCCGCTACCGCGCCACAACGCTTGGCGCGCACAGCACGCTGGCGCAGATTGTGCGGTTGATGCGCGAGGCGCAAGGATCGCGGGCTCCCATTCAGCGGCTGGCGGACCGCATCAGCGGGATCTTCGTTCCGGTAGTGATGTCCATTTCCATTGCGGCGTTCGTGGCGTGGTTTGTGCTGACTCCGGATGCTTCGCTGGTGCGCGCGTTCAGCGCGGCGGTTACCGTGCTCATTATCGCCTGCCCTTGCGCGATGGGGCTGGCGGTGCCGACGGCAGTGATGGTGGCCACCGGCCGCGGAGCGGAACTCGGCATTCTCATCAAGGGCGGCGAGACTCTGGAAGAGGTTGGGCAGTTGGACACCGTCGTCCTGGATAAGACAGGCACTGTTACCGAGGGGCGTCCGAAGTTGACGGATCTTATTACGGTTCCCGGTGTTTCCGAAGCGGACGCCCTGGCTCTTGCCGCGGCTGTGGAAAATGCTTCCGAGCATCCGCTTGCGGAAGCGGTAGTGGCTCATGCACGCGCGCAATCCATCGCCTGGCCGGAAGCTTCCGAATTTTCAGCCACGCCCGGGCGCGGCGCGCAGGCGCGCGTCCAAGGGAAGAAGGTGCTGGTGGGGAACGAGCCATTCCTCGAAGCTGCCGGCGTTTCCACCGAGAGCCTCCGCGAAAATCTGGAGCGGGTTTCCGGGGAGGGGAAGACTCCTCTTCTGCTGGCCGTCGATGGCCGTCTTTGGGCGCTCATCGCCGTAGCGGATACACTCAAACCCGGGTCTCCCACCGCAGTGGCGCGGTTGGGCAAGATGGGGTTGCACGTTGTGATGCTTACGGGAGATAAAGCTGCCACCGCGCGCGCCATCGCCCGCCAGACGGGTATCAGCGACGTGATTGCCGGTGTTCTCCCGGAAGGGAAAGTAGAGGAAGTGAAGCGCCTGCAACAGCAGGGCCGCGTGGTGGCGATGGTGGGTGACGGCGTCAATGATGCTCCCGCGCTGGCGCAGGCGGATGTCGGCATTGCCATGGCTTCCGGCGCGGACATTGCCGGCGAGGCCGCGGGCATCACGTTGATGCGCGGCGATCTGGCCGGCGTTGTGGCCGCGATCGGCCTCTCCCGCCAGACCATGCAGGTGATGAAACAGAATCTTTTCTGGGCGCTGGCTTACAACGTTATCGGCATTCCTATCGCCGCCGGTGTCCTCTATCCTCTGTGGGGAATTCTTTTGAGTCCCATTCTCGCCAGCGCCGCGATGGCGATGAGTTCCGTGAGCGTGGTGAGCAACAGCCTGCGTCTGCGACGCGCTAAGGCCGCCTGAGCGCAGGAAAGGAAAGCAAACAATGAGCATGAAAACAGAATCCCTGCCGCCTGGCGCGGCCTCCTGTGGCTGTGACGCCCGATCCGGGGAGCGAAAGGCCGCCGGCGTGGATGAGGAGATCAAGACCTCGAACCTGAAGCGGCTCCGGCGCATCGAAGGTCAGATCCGCGGCTTGCAGAAGATGGTGGAAGAGGAGCGCTACTGCGCCGATATCATGGTGCAGATCTCTTCGGTGCAGGAAGCTCTGCGCTCGGTGGGGCGGGCGCTGATGCGCAATCACCTGAAGCATTGCGCGGCGCAGGCGATTCGCAAGGGTTCGCCGGCGGAGGCGGAGGCGATGTATGAGGAGCTGCTGGAGTTGATATATAAGCACTCGCGGTGAGGCGAACGGGAGCGTTGACGCCGATACTGTAAATTTTTACACTATAGGTGCAGTGCCTTACATCCCGCTCCACAACCACTCCTGCCACTCTCTTCTCAACAGCGCCCTCTCTCCGGACGCCATTCTCCGCGCCGCCGTGGAATGGCAACTTCCCGCTATTGGACTCATGGACACCGATACCCTCTCCGGCGCTGTCCGCTTCTACAAACTTGCCCGCGCCGCGGGTATTCATCCCGTGATTGGAAGCGAAGTTCACCTGCTGCCCGAATCGCCTCATTCTTCCCGCGACACCGTCGGGCTGCTGGTCGAAAACTCCACCGGCTACCGCAATCTCTGCCGGCTCCTTTCCACGCTGGTGGAGCACCCTGACGGTATTCGCTTTGAGGATCTCTCCGCCTATCGCGAGGGTCTCATCTGTCTGCTCGGACCGCACAGCGAGCCCGCGCGCCTGGTGCGCCGCAACCAGCCCGCCGAGCCGCGCATTGCCGTTTATCGCGAGATTTTCCAGCGCAACCTTGTACTTGAAATTTCGCCGCACACCGAAGACGACCTGCGTCTTTCGCGTGTTTTTGCCGCTTTCGGACGCCGCCTGCGCATCCCGCTGGTGGCTGCCGCCGCCGCGCATTATCTTGCTCCGGAAGACCGGTTGCAGTACGACATTCTTTCTTCCATGCGCACGCTCACGCTGCTCTCGCAGACCCATCCTGAAAAACGCGGAGCGGGTAATTACCACTTGCATTCACCCGAGGAGATGCAGCGCCATTTCGGAGGCTTGCCGCAGGCGCTCGACAATTCGCTGCGCATTGCTGAACGCTGCCAGTTCGATTTCGAGCTCGGCGACATCCGTTTTCCGCGCTTCCCGCTGCCTGAGGGAGAATCGGGCGCCGGCATGCTGCGGAGGCTCGCGGAGGAAGGCATCCGCCGCCGCTACGGCAATGAACCGCGGGCCGAGGTGCGGGAGCGGCTGGAGCGCGAACTTTCCGTTATCAGCGATGTCGGCTATGCGGAATACTTCCTCATCTTTCACGACATTGTCGCCTGGTGTAACGGGCGAGGGATTGAAACGCTGGCGCGCGGCAGCGCCGCCGGCAGCCTGGTGTGTTACGCACTCGGCATCAGCAATGTCTGTCCCTTCCGCTTCGGCCTCTGCTTCGAGCGCTTCCTCAACCGCGAGCGCATGCAATTTCAGAAGCTCGCCGACATCGATCTCGATCTGCCCTGGGACAAGCGCGACGAGGTGGTGCAGTACGTTTTTGAACGATACGGCCGCGAGCATGTGGCGATGATCGGCGCCATGAATACGTTTCAGGGCCGTGCTGCTGTCGCCGACATCGCCAAGGTCTATGGTATCCCTGAGCGGGAAGTGCGCCGTTTTACGGAACGCCTTCCGCACTTCATGGGCGATGCCGAAGAGGCCGTGCGTGTGCAGCCGGAATGCCGCGACCTGCCTTACCAGGAGGAGCCCTACCGCACCGTGCTGCGCATGGCCGCCGCCTTCCAGGGCATTCCGCGCCACCGCATGATGCATCCCTGCGGCCTTGTGATCAGCGCGGATCCCATCGCGGACCGCATGCCGGTTTTCGAAAGCGCCAAGGGCATCCTCACCACGCACTACGACATGGATGACGTCGAGGAACTCGGATTGCTGAAGATGGATCTTCTGGGCCAGGCCGGGCTCAGCGTGTTGCGTGAAGCGGGCGACAACCTCCAGGAGAACCGCGGCTTCACTCTGAATCCGCACACGGATTGCGACTGGCAGGACGAACAGACCTGGGAGACCATCGCGACAGGACAGGCGCGCGGCGTCTTTCACATCGAGTCGCCGGCCATGACATCTCTGCTGATGATGACGAATTGCCGCGACATCGATTGCCTCACGGCGGTGGAATCCATCATCCGCCCCGGCGCGGCCAACGAAGGGAAGAAGCGAACTTATGCGCGGCGCCATCAGGGTCTGGAGCCGGTCACCTACGTGCATCCTTCGCTCGAACCGCTGCTCAAGGACACCTACGGGCTGATGGCCTATGAGGAGCACATTCTGCTGGTGGCCAACGGATTCGCAGCCATGCCCTGGGGCCGCGCCGACATGCTGCGCCGCGCGCTGGTGAAGAACAAGGACCGGCGGCGTATTGCGGAACTCGGCGCGGAGTTTCGCGCCTGCGCGATGCGCAACGGCCGCAGTGAAGAGGAAACCGCGGCCGTGTGGCAACTGATGGAAGACTTTGCAGGGTACATGTTCAACAAGGCGCACTCGGCGGCCTACGCGGTGGAGGCGTTTCAAGGCGCGTGGTTCAAGACGCGCTACCCGCTCGAGTTTCTCGCCTCCGTTCTCACCAACCGCCGCGGCTTTTATGCGCCCATGCTCTACGTGATGGAAGCGCTGCGCTGCGGTGGACGTCTTCTCCCGCCCGATGTGCGTCATTCCGACGCTTCGCGATTTCTGGTGCGCGAGGACGCGATCCGGCTGCCGCTCAACCAGGTGAAGGGCGCCGGCCAGGACTTGCCGCTTCGCATCGTGGAGCGGAGACCTTACGGCGACGCCGGCGACTTTTTCCGCAAAGTGAAGCCGCAGCGTTCGGAGTGGGTCGCCCTGCTCAAGGCGGGGGCCTTCGACAGTTTCGAGGAGCCGCGAGGCCGCCTGTTCTGGCGCTTTTGCCGGCTTGAAGCGGCGCTCACCCGCGGCCGCCAGGATGGGACGGCTTTGTTTGAAACAACAGATCCCGATTCCGGTTTGGAAGACAGCCGCTCCTCCCCGCGCTGGGAACACGAACTGCTCGGCTTCCCGGTAAGCTGTCATCCGCTCGAATACTTCGCGCCGCATACGGACTGGAGCCGCTACGTCACCGCCGAATCCCTGCGCGCCAGCCCGCAGCGGTATTTCGGCAAGCAGGTGGAAGTGTGCGGCTTGATTGTCGCCGATCGTATTCATTCGACCGAACGCGGTCCGATGAAGTTCCTCACCCTGGCCGATTACACAGGATTTGTGGAGGTGTCGTTATTTACCGAAGCCTATCAGGCTTATGGCCACCTCACCGTACAACCGGTGGTGGCGGTCACCGCCATCGCCGATCCGTTCGACAACCGGAAGGGCTGCGCGCTGAACGGGGAATTTGTGGAACTGCCCTACCGCGCAATGTCGCCGGCTACCGCGTTCACCGCGCGTATGTAATCGGCGGGCGCGAGCACAATCTGCAACCCGCGCACGCCCGCCGAAACCGCGATGCGGTCGAACAGTTCCACCGTCTCGTCGACATACACCGGATAGTCCTTCTTACACGCGAGCGCTGTGCAGCCGCCGCGGATATAGCCGGTGAGCCCCTGGATCTCCTTGAGCGGGACCATCTCGATGCGTCCGTCGCCCGAAAGCCGCGCCAGGGCTTTCAGATCGAGCTGCGCATTGCCGGGGACCACGGCGAGGCACACGCCGTTGCGATCGCCGCGCGCCACCAGTGTCTTGAAGACCTGCTCGGCGGGCATGCCGATCTTTGCCGCTACCGTCTCAGCATCGAGATGCTCCTCGTCCACCTCATAGGCGCGGAGTTCATACGGAATGCCGAGGCGGTCCAACTGTCGTGCCGCGTTGGTTTTCAATGCGCGGGCCGCTCGCGGCGGTAAGTGAATTTCTCCCAATCGGGAGCCGCGAGTCCGTTCAGATCCCACATTACGCGTCCGGCGCGGATGGTCAACTCGGCGTTCAGCTTTTGCGTGCCCGCGCGGCGCGCTCCGGCGGAATCGAGAAACCCGAAATTCCCATGCTCGAGCCGCAGCACGGTTACGTCAGCCTCGGTTCCCACGCTGAGGTTGCCCAATTGCGGCCGTTTGATCTCCCTGGCCGGGTTCCAAGTCGACATGCGGATGACGTCTTGCAGCGAAGTGCCCAGATTGAGGATCTTCGACATCACGTTCGTCATGTCCTTCATGCCCGCGTTCATACTGCCCACGTGCAGGTCTGTAGAGATGGAGTCCGGGTAGAAGCCCGCCTTGTATGCGGCAATGGCGACTGGCCAGAAGAAGCTGCCGCCGCCGTGGCCCACATCGAAGATGATGCCGCGCTTGCGGCCTGCTTCCATTGCCGGATTCAGTTTCCCGTCGACGACTTCCGCGCGCAGCCCGGAATAGCAGTGGGTGTAGATGTCGCCCGGGCGCAGCTTGTCCATGAACAACGTGCTGATGTTGCGTTCCTTCGTGGCGCGGCCGAAATCCACCATCACAGGCAGGTTCGCTTCGCGTCCGGCTTTGACGGCGTTGTCGATCGACGGCCAACCTTCGCCGGAGAAGTGGGCCGACTTGAAGCCGACAACGATTTCCGGATTCGCCTTGGCCATCTTCGCCGCCTCGTCCGCGTCCATATCATTGGGGTTGTTCTCGCCGCCCGGCCCCATGCCGCCGCCTACGATGTTCAGCAGGGCAAACACCCGTGTTTTCGCGTTCCTGATGATGTGGTCGCGGAACTCCGGGAAGTTGCGCCATCCCGAGCTGCCCGCGTCCACCATGGTGGTGACCCCGCTGCGAAACGAGAAGCTGTCGGGGTAGACGCTGAGATCGCCGGCGTAGTGCCCATGCCGCTCCGAACTGGTAAAGACGTGGACGTGAATATCCACGAGGCCGGGGGTCACGTAGAGGCCCTGGACGTTGGCCACGCGTTTGGCCTCCGAGGGCGCAATGTTCTCCGCCACCGCGGCGATCTTGTTTCCCGTGATCGCAACATCCATCACCTTGTCGATGTTGTTCTTGGGATCAATCACGTGGCCGCCCTTGAGCAGCAGGTCATACTGCTGGGCGCTGAGCCCGGCGGCGAATGCGAGTACAAAGAGAATGGTTCGTATCATCTTGTGGAAGACTCTATCACTAAGACGATCTTTCCGATGTTCCGGTTATCCTCGACGAAGCGGTGGGCCTGGCCGGCTTCCTGAATAGGGAACGTACGGTCAACCACAATCTGGAAATGTCCGGATGTCAATTTGTCCCAATACCGCTGCCGGAAGGCTTTGGTGATGCCGATTTGCTCCTGCCGTGACCGCGAGCGCAGTGTGGAGCCGATGATGCGCAGCCGCTTCATCAGCACCGTGCCCAGGTTCAGTTCTCCCTTGGCGCCTCCGAGCAGCCCGATGTTGACCAGCCGCCCGAACCGCGCCAGGCTCTGAATGTTTTTCGCGAGATACGATCCTCCCACGCAATCGAGAATCACGTCCACGCCCTTCCCGCCAGTGTGGGTGAGCGTCTCGGCGGCAAAATCCTGCTCCTTGTAATTGAAGGCATGATGGGCGCCGAGTTCAATGCAGCGCGAGACTTTGTCGAACGAGCCTGCCGTGGCCAGAACCGTAGCGCCGGCGTCATTTGCGAGTTGAATCGCCGCCGTCCCGACGCCGCTTGCGCCCGCGTGAATCAGCGCGGTCTCGCCCTCTCGCAGGCCGGCTTCGAAAAACAGGTTGACGAATGCCGTCAGCCAGGCTTCGGGCACCGCCGCGCCCTGGACGAAAGTCCAGTCATCCGGCAGGGGCAGCAGGATTTCGCGATGCACGGCTACCTTTTCGGCATATCCGCCGCCAGGCAGCAGGCCGCATACCCGCTCGCCCGTGCCTTCCACGACGCCTGCCATTTCGAGGCCCAGAATCTCGCTTGCGCCGGGCGGCGGAGGATAGGCTCCGCGCGCCTGGTGCAGATCGGCGCGATTCACGCCCGCGGCGCGCACGGTCACGATCACTTCTTCGGGGCGGGGGTTGGGATCCGGCACGGTCTCCCAGTGGAGAGCCGGGTTCTGCTTTTCTCCGCGGACAACAATGGCCTGCATCAGGCGAGGATATCCTTCACGAGGTTTCCGTGTACATCGGTGAGCCGGAAGTAGCGCCCCATGTACTTGTAGGTGAGACGCGTGTGGTCAATGCCCAGGCAGTGGAGGATGGTTGCCTGCATGTCGTAGACGTGAACCGGGTCGCGGACTACGTTGTAGCAAAAGTCGTCCGTCTCCCCCATTGTGACGCCAGGCTTCATGCCGCCGCCGGCCAGCCACATGGTGAAACAACGCGGATGATGATCGCGTCCGTAGTCGTCTTTCGTCAAGCGCCCCTGGCAATACACGGTGCGTCCGAACTCGCCGCCCCAGATCACGAGCGTATCGTCCAGCATGCCGCGCTGCTTCAGATCCTGAATGAGCGCAGCGGAGGCCTGGTCGGTATCCTTGCAGCGTTTGGGCAATTCCGCCGGCAGTTTTCCATGATGGTCCCAATCGCGATGGTAAAGCTGAATGAAGCGCACGCCGCGTTCGGCAAGGCGGCGCGCCAGCAGGCAATTGGCCGCGAACGTACCCGGCATGCGCGCGTCCGCTCCGTAGAGATCGAAGACGCTCTGCGGCTCCTTGGACAGGTCAGTCAGTTCCGGCACGGATGATTGCATGCGAAACGCCATCTCATACTGCGAGATGCGCGTGGAAATCTCCGGATCTCCGAATTGCTCGAGTTTCATCTGGTTCAACTCACCGAGTGCATTCAGATACGCGCGCCGGTCTTCCGTATCGAAGCCCTGTGGATTCGACAGGTAGAGGACGGGGTCTCCGACGGACCGGAACTTGACTCCCTGATAGCGCGTAGGCAGGAAGCCGCTGCCCCAGAGGCGGTCGTAGAGCGGTTGCCCGCCGCCGCCTTTTCCCGGGGAGATCATCACTACGAACGCCGGAAGATCCTGCGTTTCGGCGCCGAGGCCATAAGCCAGCCACGAACCCATGCTCGGCCGGCCGGCAATCTGCGAACCCGTCTGGAGGAACGTAACCGCCGGATCGTGATTGATTGCCTCCGTGTGCACAGACTTCACGAACGTCAATTGATCGGCGATCTTTGCCGTATGCGGCAACAGTTCGCTTACCCAGGCGCCGGATTTGCCGTGCTGCGCGAACTGGAAGACCGAAGGCACGATCGGGAACGATGACTGGGTCGCGGACATCCCCGTGAGCCGCTGACCTTGCCGTACGGATTCCGGCAGGTCGGTGCCTTGAAAATCCTTGAGGCGCGGTTTGTAGTCGAACAACTCCATCTGTGACGGGCCGCCCGATTGAAACAGGTAGATGACTCGATTTGCTTTGGGAGCGAAATGCGGCAAGCCCGGCAATCCGCCTGTCGAGGTCCTCTCTTTCCCTTGCAGCAATTCGGCGAGTGCGGCGATTCCCAGCCCCGTCGCTGTGCGTCCGAAAAAGTGTCTTCGCGTCAGATGCAGGTTCATGCCGGTTACTCCTTCGTCACCGTTTCATCCAGGTTCAGGATGAGGCTCGAGACGCCCGTATAGGCGGCCAGTTCCACAGGGTTCAACGAGGGGTCGCGAGGCGACTTGCCCTGGCTGAGGAATTTTTCCGCCGCTTCGGGATGCGTTGCATACCTGGCGCGGAACTGCTCCAGCGTTTTTGTGAGTACGTGGTCCTCCCTGTCCTTGGGCGCACGCGCAAGGATGGTCCGGAAAAGGAACCGCAGCCGCTGGTCTTCCCCTGTGCCTCCCTCCCGCAGCGCGCGTTCCGCGAGTTTTCGCGCGGCCTCGAGATATGTTTCGTCATTCATCAGGTTCAAAGCCTGAAGCGGAGTGTTCGTGCGGGTCTCCCGCACGATGCACGTTTCTCTCGTTGGGGAGTCGAATGTGATCATCGCCGGAGGAGCGATGGTGCGTTTCCAATAGGTGTAAAGGCTTCTGCGATACAACTCTGCTCCGGAGTCCTCGATATATCCGCGGCCTCCGGTCAGTTCCTGCCATAGCCCGGGCGGCTGGTAGGGCTTGACGCTGGGGCCGCCGACACGGTCCACCAGAAGACCGGATGCGGCCAGAGCCTGGTCGCGGATCATCTCCGCCGGCAGGCGGAAGCGCGGTCCTCTTGCCAGCAGCCGGTTCTCGGGGTCCTTCTGCAACAGTTCCGGGGTCACGCGCGATTCCTGGCGGTAGGTATTGCTCATCACCATGGTCTTCAGGATGCCTTTCACGTTCCAGCCGCTGTCCATGAATTCCACTGCCAGCCAGTCCAACAGGTCCTGATGAACCGGCCACTCGCCCTGTGATCCGAAGTCCGTCACGGTCTTCACCAAGCCCGTGCCGAACAGCATCGCCCAGAAGCGGTTCACCGTGACACGCGCGGTGAGCGGGTTCGAGCGGTCCACCAACCATTTCGCCAGTCCGAGCCGGTTGTTGGGCCACTCGGGCTTGAACGGCGGGAGCACCGCGGGCGTCCGGGCCGTCACTTTCTCACCGGGCTGATCATAGGCGCCGCGGCGCAGCAGATGGGTTTCCCGCGGCTTTCCTTCCACCATGATCATTACCGTTGGGATCGCTTCGTAATACTTACGCCGCTCCGTGCGGGCTTCCTCGAGAGCGTGTAAGCCGCTGCGAATCTCCTGGGGCGCATACTTGTCCAGGAAACAGAAGCGCAGTTTGTGCTGCTGTGCGGCGTTGCGCGAGCCGGCCGGCATCGCCGCAACCCCGCTGATTGTTTCCTTCAACGGCAGCACGGACACCTGTTCCGGCGTCAGCGCCGTCTTGTACACGCGCACGCCTTTGATCTCGCCTTGGAACCGGTACTTGTCTCCCGCGCCCGCTCCCACGCGCCAAGGTTCCTTCGGCCCCAGCGGATAGGTAAGCTCATCAAAAAGGATCTTCGTTTCCCAGGGCTCGCCATTCAAGTACATGTGTACGCCCGCGCCCTTGCGATAGCCATCGTAGGTGATGGCGACGTGCTGCCATTCGTGCATCTTCAAGGGCTGCGCAGTTTCCATGCGGAGGCTGATATCGGTGAAGCGGCGTGTGATGTGCAGACGCAGCTTCCCATCCATCAGAAACCACTGGTGGCCTTCGCCCTCGAAGTAGTCTTCGGATTTCGAAAGGATGACGCCGTTCGGCGAATCCGGCTTGATCCACGCCTCGAATGTGAATGGATCTTTGTAATCAAACTTCAGCGGGTCTTTGGACTGTACGTCATGCACGCCATCGAGCCGCATGGTCTGCGCGGGCAGGCGCAAGTCTGAAGCGCCGGGAACTGTCCAATCCACCTGCTGCGAGCGCACACTCTTCTCCCACTTGTGCTGTTCTTTGCGCAGCCGTGTTTGCAGCGCATTCCAATGCTTTTCCGCTCCGGCCGCCTTTGCGTCCAGTTCCGTCAAGCGCGCGGTGTTTTCCGGCGTAGGGGCTTTGATGAACGGCTCCTCGTTGCCGAAGTTGTACACCAGGCCGCGTTCCGGCACGTTGTTGAAGAACGCGAACATCGAGTAGAAATCCTTTTGCAGGAACGGATCGTACTTGTGATCATGACAACGCGCGCAGCCTAGCGTGATCCCGAGCCACACCGTGGATGTTGTTTCCACGCGGTCGGCTACGTACTCGGTGCGGAACTCTTCCTCGACGATGCCGCCCTCGGCGCTGGTTCTGTGGTTGCGATGAAATGCCGTGGCGATCCTGTCGTTGAGAGTCGCGTTGGGCAGCAGATCGCCGGCAATCTGCTCGATGGTGAACTTGTCGAACGGCATGTTCCTGTCAAAGGCGTCGATCACCCAATCCCGCCATCGCCACATGCTGCGTTCTCCGTCGCTCTGATAACCGTTCGTGTCCGCATAGCGCGCAGCCTCGAGCCAGCGGATGGTCATCCTCTCCGCATAATGTGTGGAAGAGAGCAGCCGGTCCACCACGCGCTCATAGGCGCCGGGTGTTGTGTCCTTCAAGAATGCGTCCGCTTCGGAGGGCGTTGGCGGAAGCCCCGTCAAATCGAGGGTCACGCGCCGCAGCAAGGTGAGTTTGTCTGCTTCCGGCGATGGCTCCAGGCCTTCTTGTTCGAGCCGGCTCAGGATGAAGGCATCCACCGCATTTCGCGCCCATGCGCTGTGCTTGACGTGAGGCGGGGCGGGCCGCACGGGCTCGAGAAAAGCCCAGTGCTTCTGCCACACCGCGCCTTCGTCCAGCCAGCGGCGAATTGTATCCACTTCCTTCGGTGTCAGCGGGTCATGCCCGGCATAAGCCGGCGGCATGCGCAGCGCTTTGCTCTTGGAAGAGATGCGCCGGTACACTTCGCTCTTTTCCGCGTCGCCAGGTACTATCGGAGTTTTGCCGTCCGCCAACTTTGCTTTTGCCGCTGCTTCCTGATCGAGCCGCAAACCAGCCTTGCGGTTTACCGAATCCGGTCCGTGGCAGGAAAAGCAGCGGTCAGAGAAGATAGGCCGTACATCCCGATTGAATTCCACTTTTGCAGCGTGTGCCGTGCCACCCAGAACAGCAGACACCGCCAGAAGCCCAGCCCTCTTCCAGTTGTGCATTACTTTAACGATTAGTATCACATCCCATGGCGCGTGGCAGGGAGGCACTCGCCCTCCCTGCCTAAGAAAAGAAGTGAAAGCGGCGGCCTGTCAGAAATAGATGTGCATGCCCAGTTTCAGGAATCGCGGCAGGTTGCCCTGGACGAAATTGATGCGTCCGAAGTTCGGGTTGGCGACGTCGTTGCCGCCGCCGATGAGGCCGGTATACCACGGATGATTGAAGGCGTTGACCATTTCGAAGCGGAATTGCGCGCTGATATTTTCGTGGATGGCGAATCTCTTCGAGACGGACGCATCCCAATTTTGATAACCCGGTACTCGAACGTCTCCGAAGCGCGTGGGGAAGTTCCGCAATGTGAACGGTTCCTGGCGGGGAACCCTTGCGCCAGTCGCCGGATTGTTCCAGAGATCGGTGTTGAACCAGCGGTCGAGTGTGCGCTGGTCTGAGGGGAGTTTCGCGCTGCCCGGTGTGACCTGGGCGGCATTGGGGTAGTCGATTGCCCAGCCGCTCTGATAGGTGATGTCGAAGTTCATCTGCCAGCCGCCAAGGATGAGGTCCACCGGCCTCGCCCACGAGTTGCCCCAAGCTTTGCCTCTGCCGAAGGGAAGTTCAAAGACGCCGGCGATGGTGAACTTCTGCGGGATGTCGATGTTCGCGGCGGAGCGTTTCTCGAGGGGTGAGGAGGAAGGATCCGCGAGGTGGAAATCCTGTGAGTTGAGGAAACTCACCCGTTCCAGTGTCTTGCCGATACCGTAGCTGGCAAGGAAGGTGAAGCCCGCGGACATGCGTTTGGTAACTTTCGATTGGAATCCGTGATAGTCCTGGGCGCCGATGGGGACGTTGTTGAGCGTGATTCCCGAGTACTGCGGGAAAGGATTGAGCAGTTGCTGCCGCGGGATGGTGGCTCCATTGAGCCCGGCGTTGTTGGGGATGAGGCCGGCCATGGGATTCGGCACACGGGAGGTGTAGTAGGCCGAATCGATGGCTCCGCTGGCGGTCCGGCGGCCCAGTTCCGAGGCGGGTAGCACATCGAGAGGCACGCCTACCGGCGGTTTGCGCGTGGCGTTGCCTACGTAGCCTACTTCCGCAAGCATGTGGAAGGGAAGCTCACGCTCGATATCAAACGAATACTGGTGAGAGTACGGTAGAGGGCGGTTGAGATAGTTCACCGCGATGCCTTCGCCGAGAAAACTGGCTCCACCCAGACTGCTGCCGATGGGGTCGAGCAGGCGGCCGCCCGGGAGATTGGCAAACGCATTGTCGACGGTAACCGCCGGCGTGAGGCCGCCATCGGTGCTGGTGATGGCTGTCGTGCGGCGGCTGAAGCCCTGTGAGGAGCCGATTTCATTCTGGCCCAGGTAGAACAAGCCATAGCCTCCGCGAACGACCCACTTGCCGGTGACGCGGTACGCGACGCCCACGCGCGGCTGGAAGTTGTTCCGATCCGGATTGAACGCGCCTCGCGGCTGCCCGTTGACACCGGCGAATTGGACTGCGCCTTTGAGCGCAAGGCCGGAGACCTGCCTGGCGATGGGGCTGGCGGTGTTGAAGTCGAAACCGCGAAGTTGACGGTTATAACGTTCCACCACAGGCGCCTCATAGTCCCAGCGAAGGCCGAGGTTGAGAGTGAGTTTCTGCGAGAGTTTCCAATCGTCCTGGAAGAAGACGGCGAAGTATTGGTTGCTCTGCGCAGGGTTGATGTTCTTGTCGACGCCGGCGGAGGTGGGGTAGCCGAGCAGGAAGGAGGCAATTTCGTTGCCGGAAATGGAGTCTCCCCGAAGAGCATTGGCGCGCGTCCAGGAGCGGTCAAAGGTGTAGAATCCGGCGGCGAGGCCCGGATTGTTGTTGTTGTCGTTGTAGCGCCGGCCTTCCGCCCCGAACTTGAGCAGATGGCGGCCCATGGCGTAGTTGAAGTTGGGCTGTACCGTGTAGGAATCGTCGGTAGCGACGTTCAGAAGGCGGCTGGCGCCCATGCCCTGGTAGCTGCCGAGGTTGATTTGAGGGAAGGTGAGGCGATTGAGTTGAGAGACCAGGCTGGGAGCAAAGCCCAGTTGCCGGGGGTCGAACCCGTCGCCGAAACTGCTGCCCGTGGTTTCCTCCCAGCGCGCCAGGCCGGCGCGCAGATTGAAAGTAAACCGGGGCGACAGGGTGGAGGTCCAGTCAAAAGTGAAATTGCGCCCGTTGCGGACAAGAGGCGCGTTACCGGTGGTTTCGGCGGGATTGCGGTCCGTGAAGGGATTACTGATGAACACGAGTCCACGGTATTCCGAGAATGGATTTTGACCGTAACGGAAGTAGAACGTGTTTTTCGAATTGATGACATAGTCCATGCGGCCGATCCACTGGTCCATGTTGCCGATCCAGCGCGAAGGATAGATATAGTTGTTGACGTGGCTGGGGCCGTCGCCCGGGCTGTTGGGGAGCGGGTAGTATTTGAAAGCAGCCGCGGCCACGGGATTGATGCGATTTGATGGAATGCGGTTCCCGGCAAAGGGAAGCCGCGTAGCGTCAGGCTGCGTGGTAAGCGGATCGTAAACGGCGATCTGCTGTCCCTGGGCGTTGAAGAGCGTCGAAAAATCCCCCTGCCGCCATTCGGCCAGCGGCATCGATTGCGAGCCGGGGTCGGCCGAACGCTGGCGCATCCCTTCGTAGGAGAGCAGCCAGAAGAGCTTGTTGCGTCCGTTGAATACCTTTGGGATATATACCGGCCCGCTCAGATTGAACCCGAACGTGTTGATGTTGTTCGGCGGCTTCGGCGTGCCGGCGCGATTGAGTTCGGTTTGATTGGCATTGAGTTCTTCGGATTGAAAGTATTCGAACAAAGTTCCGTGAAAGTTGTTTCCGCCTGATTTAGTAACAATAGTTACTACTCCTCCGCCCGTGCGCCCGTATTGCGCATCATAGTTGTTTGTAACCACGTTGAATTCCTGCACCGACTCCATGGTCGGGACATGGATGACCGTTCGATTTCCGCGTACATTGCTGATGCCGTCGAGAAGGACTTCATTTTCCTTATTGCGCCCGCCGTTTACGGCGAAGTTGGATGTTCCGGCGATATCGAAGGAACGAAGATAGCGCCAACCGCCGGTTTTGATGACGCCTGGGGCGGCCCAGGCGATCTGGAACGGGTTGCGGCCCTGCGTAGGGACCTGAGAGATGAGTTCGTTGGCGATGATCTGGGAGCGGGAGGCGGTTTCCGTTTGCAAAAGAGAAACGTCGGCGCTCACCGTGACGCTCTGGGCGAGATCGCCCAGTTCCATGACGATATCGACACGCGCGCGATCCTGCGCTTCGAGGCGGATATTTTCCCGCTGGAACCGCTTGAAACCCTGCTGTTCGGCGGAGACTCGATACAGCCCCGGCGCCAGAAATGGTGTGAGGTAGTTGCCCGTGCTGTTCGATTCAGCGGACACGGACAGGTTGCGCTCGATGTTAGTAACCGTGATGGCGACACCCGGGATGGGAGCGCCGCTGGAATCAGTGACCGTGCCGGTAATGCTGGCGCGCACTTCCTGGGAATAGGCGGCCGGCAGGCTCATCAGAGTGAGAAAGAGCAATCGGCGATACATGGAAACCCCCCGTAACGAATAAGTGACACAGAGACGCGGGCGCTTCGATCGAGATATCACCTATCGATGATTACTAAGTGAAATATCTTCAAAAACAGAACGCTGCGTCCGAATTATCATACCGGAATTCGCGGCTAGTGGAACTAAGTAAGTTGCCGCGGACAGCGAGCAATCAACTGGCCGGGTTGGGGCGGGCGAAACGAATCAGGCTGGGAGCGGAGAGCCGCCGCCCCTGGTACGACGGCACTTCGCCAAAACGGAGATGCCCTTCCCAATCGCGGCGAGCCTGGCCGATTTCCTCGGGGAGGCGGGCAACAAAATTCCACCACATGAGAATGGTCTCCGGAAACGGCGGCCCGCCGATCAACAGGACGCGGCTTCCCTCGCGGCTGCGGAAACAGACGCTGGAGCGGCGCGTGCCGAGGTAGTGGAGGAGTGCCGGTTCCAGAGAATGTCCGTCCATGGCGCAATCTCCTTCCAGCACCAACACGGCGTGCTCAAACCGCGGGTTGAGTTCCACTTCCGTCTCTTCGCCGGCGTGGGTTTGCACGTCCATACCGAGGATTTCGGAATAATGCCTGCAAGGAGAGGGCGCCCTTCCGAGCGAACCGGCGAACACTTGAATGAAAGCGCCGGGTTGCTCGAGGACAGGCGCCTGCTCCCTGCTCTCAAACGCGGGATCCATGTGGCGGTGCGCATCGGGAAGCGCCACCCACAGTTGCACGCCATTCAGGCGTCCGCTGTTATTGGCCGGAGTCTGTTCGGTGTGGGCGATGCCCTTCCCGGCGGTCATGACATTCACTCCGCCCGGCCGCGCGAGGACTTCGCATCCCAGGCTGTCGTTATGAACGATTTCCCCATCGAGCAGCCAGGTGACGGTCTGCAAGCCGATGTGGGGATGAGGCGCTACGTCCATTGGCTTGCCGCTTTGGAAGGTGAGTGGACCAAAGCGATCGAGAAAGCACCAGGGGCCGATCAGGCGGCGGCCGCGGACAGGCAGCGCCCTGGACACTTGCAGCGAGCCAAGATTGACCTGGTGCACGGGATAGGACTCCAGGATGTGGCCAGCAGCCCCGATTGCCGTGCACGTCTTCGCCGCGATTTTGCCGTCGTTCATGTCACTCACCACTTTAGGACGGATTGCCGGCCATGGAGCACGGAATCCGCTGACGCCGGCGTCTGATAGCCTGCATCCAAGAAGAGTATGCGCAACTTCGACAGTCTCTCGGAGAAGGAAATCCTCGCGTTGGCCATTTCGCTCGAGGAAGAGGACGAACGGGTGTACGCTGACTTCGCCGAAGGACTGCGGCAGGACTTTCCCGCATCGGCGGCAGTGTTCGACGGGATGCGCTTGGAGGAATCGGGCCACCGGCGGCGGCTTATTGAATTGTTTCGGGAAAAATTTGGAGAGCACATCCCGCTCTTTCGGCGTCAGGACGTAAGGGGATTCATCCATCGCAAACCAGTCTGGCTGGTGCGCCCGCTCGGGCTCGAGACGGTGCGCAGCCACGCAATCGCGATGGAAGTGGAGACGCGCCGGTTCTATGAGAAGGCAGCGAACCGGACAGAGGATGCGCATATTCGCCAGCTTCTGGATGACCTGGCGCAGGAGGAGCGTTCCCATGAAAGCCGGGCGGAGGAACTGGAGCGGCGCAACCTGAAGCCTTCCGCAAGGAAGGCGGAAGACGAGGCGAACCGGCGGCTGTTCGTCCTTCGGATCGTGCAGCCCGGGCTCGCCGGGCTGATGGACGGTTCGGTGTCCACGCTGGCGCCGGTATTTGCCGCCGCCTTCGCCACGCGGAGCAGTTGGGATGCGTTTGCGGTGGGGCTGGCAGCTTCAGTGGGAGCGGGAATCAGCATGGGCTTTGCCGAAGCCCTTTCCGACGACGGCAGTCTTACGGGGCGAGGTTATCCGTGGATGCGGGGACTGATCTGCGGCCTGATGACGGCCGTTGGGGGAGTCGGGCATACGCTGCCGTTCCTCCTGCCGGATTTCCGTGTGGCGTTGATCGCCGCCGTGCTGGTCGTGATCGTGGAACTCGGCGTAATTTCCTGGATTCGTCACCGGTACATGGAGACTCCGCCGCTTTCCGCGGCGCTTCAGGTCGGGCTGGGAGGAGTGCTTGTGTTTCTCACCGGCGTGCTGATCGGCAGTTCCTGAAGATCCTACTTCTTCTCCGTAATCCGGCGAAACACACGCAGCAGATTCCCGCCGAGGAATTTCCGGATGCGTTCCTCGGACCATCCGCGTTGCAGCATGGCTTCCGTTAACATCGGCAGGTCGCGGATGTCGCGCATCCCGCGAGGCGGGGTTGGGCCGCCGTCGAAATCCGTGCCCAGCGCTACATGATCCTCTCCCACCAGTTGGATGGCCCGGTCCACGACATCGAGCCATTGATACGGCGTGTACTTGATGTCCTCCGGCATATTCATCCCAACCATGGGAAACTGCGGCGCGACTTTGCGGTCGATGTCCTCGATGGTCATCGGCGTGGTCCGGTTCCTGATCTCGGTAGTGTCCCAGAAAGGCTTGCCCGTGTGCCGGGTGCGCCATTCAAACGCCTTGCGATTGTGGAACTCGTTGCCGATCTGGAATCCGATGACGCCGCCCTTGGCCGCGAGTTTCTTCAGCAGATTGTCCGGCATAGTGCGTGGGATGTCCACGAAACTGCGCAGGCCATGGTGTGTCGCCACGACAGGATCGGTGCTCAGATCGATGGTCTGCTCGAGCGTCTCGTCGGAGGCGTGGGAAACATTGATGACCATGCCGAGCCGGTTCATCTCCCGCACGACAGCACGGCCGCGCTCGTTCAAGCCGTGCCACTTCGGCGGCGAGCAGCAGGAGTCGGCAAAATTGTTCGCCCAGTTGTGCGCGGAGAGTTGCGCGGAGCGGAGCCCCAAACGGTAAAGGCCGCGCAGCACACCGAGATCCCCGTCGAGATCGAACCCGCCTTCGAGATCGAGCACGGCCGCGATCTTCCCCGAGCGGTGTATACGCTCGATCCCGGTGGCGTTGTGCGCCAGTTCAATTTTGTCCCGGTTCTTTTCCAACTGGGTCAGCGCAAGGTCCACCAGCCGCAGCGTCTGTTTGGTCTCCATTCGCTGCGGGTAGTAATCTTCGGTGACGAAGATGGAAAAGAACATGGCGTCCACGCCGCCTTCCCGGGCGCGCGGCAGATCAAACTGGCCATCGCTCACCCGTTCTCCAATATCTCCGCCGTGATACAACTGGCGGTCAATGACATGAACGTGTCCGTCGAAGACGAACGCGCGTTCATGCAGGCTTCGCGCTCTATCAGACACCTGGGCGAGCAGCAGGCCCGCCAACGCGGGGGCGCACGCCATCATCCATCGCATGGTCCAACTCATGTATGTTGATTTTATGCAAATTACGCGAAGGCAATTGCTGGCCGGGGCTGCGTATGTTCCCCTTGCGCGCGCCGCCGGCCGGCCGAAGATCGCAGGCGTCGTTACCGAAATCCGGCGCATGTCGCACGGCCAGCACATCATCGACCGTCTCCTTGACGGCTACGGCTGGAATGGCGAGCATCACCATCCGCCCATGGACCTTGTTTCTCTCTACGTTGACCAGCATCCCAAGGGCGATCTCACGCCTGAACGGGCGCAGCGTCATCCCTCAGTGAAAATCGCCTCGAGCATTGCCGAAGCCCTGACGCTCGGCGGCGGCAAACTCGCCGTCGACGGTGTCATGGTGGTCGGTGAGCACGGCCGCTACCCGCGCAATGAGAAGGGCCAGACGAAATATCCCCGCTACGAATTCTTCCAACAGGTGGTGAAGGTTTTCGAGTCGAGCGGACGCTCTGTTCCGATGTTCAACGATAAGCATCTTTCCTGGAATTGGGACTGGGCCAAGGAGATGTACGACACTTCGCGCAAGATGAAGTTTGCCTACATGGCCGGATCGAGCCTCCCTGTCACCTGGCGCACGCCGTCACTCGAGATGCCGCTTGGTTCCCGCATCAAGGAGGCGATGTGCATTTGCTACGGCGGCGTGGACAGCTACGATTTCCACGGTCTTGAAACCATCCAGTGCATGGTGGAGCGGCGCAAAGGGGGCGAAGTGGGCGTCGAATGGCTGGAGGCCTATCGCGACGACAATTTCTGGAAGGCATACAAAGATGGTGTCTGGCCCGCCGACCTGGTGGAAGCCGCGCTTTGCCGCAGCCATACGCTGACTCCGGCGCGCGAGGGATTCAACGACATTTTTCCAACAGTCGAGGACATGCAGCGCATCGTACGCAAACCGGTTGCCTACCGCTATCGCCACGCCGACGGGCTCATGTGCACCATGCTCCTGATGAACGGTCTGGTGCGTGATTTCAACTTTTCGGCGCGCCTGGAAGGAACGAGCGAAATCTTCTCGACGCAGATGTACCTTCCCATGCCTGACGGGCGCACCACCCTCGCTAATTTTTTCAGCCCCCTCGTCAACAACGCGGAGAAGATGTACCTGACCGGCAAACCTACGTATCCCATAGAACGCACGCTGCTCACCACCGGACTCACCGCGGCCGGCGTGGAAAGTCTCTACCGCGGGGAGAAGCGCTATGATACGCCGCATCTTGCCATCCGCTATCAGCCCACCAAAGAGTCCACATTCTGGAGAACGTAAATGCAGCGCATAGCCATCATCACAACGATTTACCGATATCTTTCTCACGCCCAACACATGGGGGACCGGTTCCTGGTGGGGTATCCGCACAAGGGCAAGTGGCACCGGCCCGACATGAAAGTGGTTTCCCTTTATGTGGATCAGAAACCGGAAGGCGATCAAAGCGAGGCGCGCGCCAAGGAGTTTGGCTTCCAGGTGTACCCCACTATTGCGGAAACTCTGCGCTGCGGGGGCGGCAAACTTGCCGTCGACGCCGTGCTCATCATTGGAGAACACGGCAACTATCCGCGCAACGAAAAAGGCCAGATACTCTATCCGCGCTACGAATTCTTCAAGCAGTGCGTCGATGTATTCGAGAAGGACGGCCGGGCTGTTCCGGTTTATAACGACAAACACCTTTCCTACAGCTTTGAAAAAGCGAAGTGGATGGTGGACCAGTCGCGAAAAATGAAGTTCCCCATGCTGGCGGGTTCCTCACTCCCGGTTACGTGGCGTCTTCCGGATATCGAACTGCCGCTTGGCTGCGAGATTGAAGATGCGCTCATGGTGGGCGAAGGCGGCAGCGATCCAATGGATTTCCACGCCCTCGAGGCCATGCAGTGCATGATTGAACGCCGCAAGGGAGGGGAAACGGGCGTCAAGGCTGTCCAGATGATCGAGGGCGACGCAGTTTGGAAGGCGGGGGACGAAGGCCGCTGGTCAAAGCGTTTGCTGACGGCCGCACTCTCGCGCAGCGACACGCCGCAAGGTCTCACGGTGAAAGATGGGCGGACACAAGACCTGGTGGGCAACGGAGAACTTCCGAAGCTGGTGAAGAATCCCGCCGCGTATTTTATTGAGCACAACGACGGCTTGAAGACGACGCTGCTGATGCTCAACGGCGCCGTGGCTGATTTCAATTTCGCCGCGCGCGTGAAGGGGTTGGGAATCCAATCGAACCAATTCCTGCTCACACCCGTGCCGAACGTCACCTATTCCGCGTGCCTGATGGCCAAAGTGGAGGAGATGTTCTCCACGGGGCGCGCGCCCTACCCGGTGGACCGGACGCTGATTGTCAGCGGCATTCTGGAAGCCTGCCTGACCTCGAAGCACGACGGGCAGAAGCGGATGGAGACGCCGCACCTGGCGGTTCGCTACAAGGCTCCGGCGCAGAGCCAGCATTGCCGGACGTAGCTGATCTATGGCAGAGCACGAATCTGAATGGGCTTGTTTCCATAGGGCGCCGGACGGAAGAACCGGTCCGGGGCAAGCCCCACCCATGATGCACCGAAGGCTGTTTCTCGAAACCGCGCTTGCCGGCGCCGCGTCCGCCGCGGCGCCCCCCTCGCCCTGGGGTTCGCCCGTACTTGATATCCACTTCCACTTTCGCCCCGATCCCGGCGCCAACATCGAGCATCTGGACGGGTGCGGCGTCACGAAGGCGGTGCTGCTGACCAGAATCGCGGCGGAAGAGCAGGCGAAGGCGGCGGTCCAGCGGCATCCCGGCCGGTTTGTCCGGTTTTCGAGCGCGGACATCACCAAGCCCGAATCTTTCGCGCAGTTGAAGCAGTCCGCCAAGGCCGGTTCCCTCGGATTTGGGGAGATAAAGTTCCACGTTGCCGTGGATGGTCCGGAAATGCGGCGTCTCTATGATCTGGCGGCGGAGGCGCGTATTCCGGTGCTGATTCACTTCCAGGAAGTGCCGCAGTTCGCTGGTGAAGGGGTATTCAACACTCCCTTCGATCATCTGCCCGCCATGCTCAAGGCCCACCCGAAGACAATTTTCATCGGCCACGGGGATGCATTCTGGTCGCATATCAGCGCGGACGTGCCCGCTGATGTTCCCTACCCCACGGGAAAGATAAGGCCCGGCGGTCTCACGGACCGCATGTTGTCCGATTTCCCCAATCTTTACGGAGACCTTTCGGCGAACTCGGGCCGCAACGCCATCGGCCGCGATCCGGAATTCTATGCGGGATTTGCCGCCCGGCATCAGGACAAGCTGATGTTCGGCAGCGATTGCAGTTGCCGTGACGGGCACGGCGCCGGGCAGCGTTCCCAGCAACCGCTCATCAAAGGGAAATGCGTCGCGCGCGAGACGCTCACCGCTCTGAAGCAGATCACCTCGCCAAGCCTGTTTCGCAAGATCACCTGGGAAAACGGCACGCGGCTGCTGAAAATTCCCGCCTGACGCCGATGCATCAGTTCCGCTTCGAATGCCAGCCCGGCTGCACGGCGTGTTGTGAGACTGAGGGAGAAGTGCGGCTCACATCCGAAGACATCCGGCGCGCCTCGGCTTTCCTCGGAATACCTTCCGAAGTTTTTGTCTCTACCTACACTACCGGCGCCGGCACGTTAAGCGGACTCCGCTGTCCGTTTCTCGGTCCGAATGGCTGCGCTATCCACCCGGCCAAACCGACGCAATGCCGCCTGTATCCCTTCTGGCCGGAGATTGTCGAGACACGCCAAGCCTGGCACAGAACGGTGCGAACGTGTCCGGGAATCGGGAAAGGGCCTCTGATCCAAATCGCGGATGCCGTCGCGATTGCGGCCGGGATGAAGGAGGCTTTCCCGGATTCCTATGTTCAGGAGCCTGCTCCATCTCCCTCGCGCAAGCGCCGGATGAGAAACCCGGCTTCCTTTTGATGCCCGAAAACGCGCGACCAGACAACCACCGCGCTGCCGCTGCGGTGAGGGGCCACGAATTCGACTTCGTCACCCGAGGAGAGCATGCCTTCGGTGTAGGCCGCCCGGAACCCGTTCGCGGACTCATCCCGTAGCTCGCCCACCACCTCCATACGAAGCAACCCGGAGCGGCGAAGCAATACCGAACCTGTCGCCGCCACCCTCTCTTCTTTACGGCGATTGGAAGCCATGACCGTCATGGTATCTCAGGACGCTTTCTCGCTCAGTTGATAGGACTTCAGGCGGCGGCTCAATGTTCGCGCGGAGATGCCAAGGATGCGCGCGGCTTTTTCCTGGTGTCCTTGCGTTTCGCCGAGAACCTTGAGGATGAGTTGCCGCTCGCTTGATTCGATAGCTCCGGCGGTATAGGCGGAAAGATTGCAAAGGTCACTGGCCATGCCGTCATACTGTGCCTGCGGCCTTTCACACTCCCCAGCGCTATGAATGGCCGCCGGCAGGTCGGAAGCCTGGACAACGTGACCCTCGGAGATGACCGCGCTGCTCATCACCACGTTCCGCAGTTCCCGCACGTTCCCAGGCCAGTTGTACGCCTCCAGGCAGCGCTCCGCTTCAAAGGAAAAGCCCGATTTCGCGCTGTACTGCCCCAGAAAGAAACCTGCCAGTGGAAGAATGTCCTCTTTCCGTTCCCGCAGCGGCGGCACTGAAATTCGTAACTGCGCCAGACGGTGATAGAGATCTTTGCGGAATTCACCGGCGGACACGGACTTTTCCAGATCCCGATTGGTGGCGGCCACCACGCGCACGTTCGCCTCCACCTTGCAGGTGCCTCCCAAGCGGTAATAGGAGCCGCAATCCAGAATGCGCAGCAGCTTCACCTGCATGCGCGTGTCCAGTTCGCCAATCTCATCCAGGAACAGCGTTCCCCCGTTGGCGAGTTCGAAGAGCCCCTCCTTGCGGGTATGGGCTCCACTGAAGGCTCCTTTTTCATACCCGAACAGTTCGCTCTCGACAAGGTGTTCGGGCAGGGCCGCACAACTGACGTCGACCCAGGGTTGCAGGCGACGCAAGGAAAAGTGGTGGACTGCGCGGGCGAGAATCTCCTTGCCCGTTCCGCTCTCTCCTTCAATGAGGACGGTGGCGTTCGATTGCGCGAAACGGTGTAGCCTTGCCAGCACGTTCCGCATGGCATCGCTGCAGAACACGGCTTTCATTCCGAGAAACTCGTGCTGGTCCGGCCTCATGATGGGTCGACTCGTGTCACTTTCGAGCTTAGGGTATGGGGAAGGGGAGGCGTTAGAGGAATAACACTTAAGCGAGTCCCAGGTCTGTTCGTAGCAGGTTCTAAGCGCGAGGTACTAGAACGTGCCGGCGCCGGCTGGTCCAACCATGGGTGGAGGGGTATTGGGTCGCGTGATTGGTTGGCGCTGCCACGCGAAGTACTGGATCGAAAGTAATGCAGCCCACGTTCCTCTCGGCGCATTCTCTTAATCCTCCTAAGAGGAATGCTCGGTTCTCAATCGGCCAGTTCGTTCCGATTATTCCAATAGGAACGTTTTCATCTAAGCAATGGACCAAGGGCCAGCCAAAAAAGTGAAGACCCTGCCGGCGCCCGCCCGCGTCTTCATCGTAATTGTCGCGCTGTGCGGGTGCCTGTCAGTCTCCTATGGCCTTGCGAACTGGATGCTCCCGGATCCGCTGCAATTCCTTGTCTATGCGGTGATGGCGCTGCTCACTTCCGTGTGGAAGGTGGCGCTCCCCGGAATGCACGGCACTATTTCGGCGAACTTTGTATACGTCCTGCTGGGAATTATCGATCTCGGCCTCGGGGAAACCCTGATTGTGGGCATCGTCTCCGTCTTCTTTCAGTGCACCTGGAGAACCAAGACGAAGACGAACATTTCGAAGATTCTCTTCAATGTAACGAGCGGCGCCTGCGCCATTGTCTGCGCGCACGCAATGTTTTACTGGCAGGTTCTGGAGACCATCCGGATGCAGGAGCCAATCAAGCTGTGTCTGGCCGCGGTGGTCTACTTTCTCGTGAACACGGGGTCGATTGCCATCGTCATCGGGCTTTCCGAGAAGCGTTCCATTGCCGGAATCTGGCGCACCTGCTACTTCTGGTCGTTCCCCTACTACCTTGTGGGCGCCGCCTGCGCCGAGTCGCTCCGCCTGATGAATTACCTGCTGGGCTGGCAGACCACGCTCGTGATTCTTCCCATCATCTATTTCATCTACCGTTCCTACAGCCTCTACATGTCCCGCCTGGAAACGGAAAAGGAACAGGTGGAAACACAGCGCAAGCATGCGGAAGAAATGGCATCCCTGCATCTGCGCACCATTGAGGCGCTGGCGCTGGCCATCGAGGCGAAAGACCAGACCACGCACGATCACCTGCGGCGGGTGCAGATCTATTGCCTGGAGATCGCGCGCGAGCTTGGTCTTGAAGAGAACACGAAACAGGCGCTGGTTGCCGCCAGCCTGCTGCACGACATCGGCAAACTTGCTGTTCCGGAGCACATCATCTCCAAACCGGGCAAACTCACGCCGGAAGAGTTCGAAAAGATGAAGATCCACCCGATTGTGGGAGCGGAGATTCTGGAACGGGTGCAATTTCCCTACCCGGTTGCTCCCATTGTTCGCAGCCATCACGAAAAGTGGAATGGCACGGGATATCCGGACGGGCTGAAAGGCGAAGAGATCCCCATGGGAGCGCGGATTCTGAGCACTGTCGATTGCCTGGATGCGCTGGCAAGCGACCGCCAGTACCGCCGCGCCCTGCCGCTCGATGAGGCAATGGAGGTGGTCAGGCGGGAGAGCGGAAGAAGCTTCGATCCGCAGGTGGTGGATATCCTCGCCCGGCACTATCACGAGTGGGAGCCGAAGGCGCGCGTGCAGCAGTTGGACTGGTTCCGGCTGAGCACGGACGTGAAAGTGGAGCGGGGTGTCGAACCTGCTTCCGGCTTTGAACTATCCCGCCCGCTGCCGCAGATCGTGGAAAAAGAGAAGCCGGTAGAGTTCCTGGACCGCATCGCGGAGGCGCGGCAGGAAGCGCAGACGCTCTACGAGGTGGCGCAGGATCTGGTGAACTCGCTCAGCCTGCATGAGACGCTCTCCGTGATGGCGATGCGTCTGAAGCGGCTTGTGCCGCATGATAGCTTCGCCGTCTTCATCCGCAAGGAGAGAGAGGTGGTGTGCGAATTTGCGATCGGAGACGAATCCCGTCTTTTCTCCTCACTTCGAATCCCCATGGGGCAGGGACTCTCGGGTTGGGTGGTGGATAACAAGTCCCCTATTCTGAACGGGAATCCCTCGGTGGAGCCGGGCTACCTGAACGACAGGACGAAGTTCACACTGATGCGATCCGCGCTGGCCGTGCCGCTGCAAACGGCTTCCGGGGTGGTGGGATCCCTGGGCCTGTACAGCGCGCAAAGGGATGCCTTCTCGAAAGACCACCTGCGCATTCTGCAGGCAATCACCTCGAAACTGGCTCAATCCATCGAAATCTACCTCCGGCTTCAGCGCGCCGAAGGTGATGCCACGACGGATTTTCTCACCGGATTACCCAACGCCCGCAGCCTGTTCCTCCATCTCCAGCACACTCTCGAGGACTTCAAGGGGCAAAAACGAGCAATGTCGATCCTGGTATGCGACCTCGATGGCTTCAAAGCGGTCAACGACAACCACGGCCATCTGGCCGGTAACAGGCTGCTGCAGGCCGTGGCGGCCACTCTCCAGCGAAACTGCCGGGCCACTGATTACGCGGCGCGTATGGGAGGAGACGAGTTTGTGGTGGTGCTGCCTGACGTCGCCGCGCAGGAGGCCGAAGGCTTCACCGAACGTTTGCGCGCCGCGGTCGAAGAAACGGTTTTAGGGATGGGGATTCAGGACGTCTCTATGAGCGTAGGCATCTCGCAATATCCCATTCACGGGAAAGAGCCTGAACAATTGCTCGAGGAAGCGGACCGCCGCATGTACATGGATAAGCAGGTCCGGAAGGCCGGAGTACAGGAGGAACTGATCCATTTGATGCAGACGCTGAATCCCGCCCCGCTGCCGAGGGTCCATGGAGGATGACATTGAACTCCCGTGTCAGCAGAGCATTGCACGGCATTGCCGGAGGGTCCGCCACCGTCGCGGCGGGCGTATTGTTGGCGAGCCTGCTGGTGTGGCTTGCTCCTGGTTATGGCATTGATGAGCGCGAAGCTGATCCAACCCTCAGCGACGCGACACTGGCGCGGCTCACCGCGGACCGCGACCGCAGCCCCGTCACGGTCCTGCGGAAAATGCTTCACGGAGATTTTGGATACTCGACGACGCTCCAGGCGCCTGTAGGCAGCCTCATCGCCGAGCGCGGCCCGGTCACACTTCAGTCCGTGTCGAGTGGCTTCGCGATAGCGTGGACCGGCGCGGCCATCGGAGTGTCGCTGGTTTTCTGGCTTGCGCCTTGCGCCCGCCTCCTGCCGGACTTGCTCGCGGCAGTTCTATTAGCCGTCCCCGCGGCGTTGGTCTCCGTAGCCGCTTTTCTGGCGGGCGCTCCCGTACCGGCAGCCATCGCTCTGGCGCTGTTCCCCAGGCTGTATCTCTTCGCCCGGAACATCCTACGCTCGATGGAGAGCCAGTTGCACGTCCTGCATGCCCGCGCGCATGGCCTCTCCGGGAGGGGAGTTTTCCAGCACGCACTGATTCGGCCGGCTCTGCCTGAACTGGCCGCTCTGGCGGCAGTCTCGATCCGCATGGCCCTGGGCGCTGTAATTCCCGCGGAGGCGATTTGTGATTCGCCCGGCCTTGGCCAACTGGCGTGGAAGGCTACGCTCGGCCGTGACCTGGCGCTGCTGGCGCCACTCACTCTCCTCATGACCGGCATCACGGTTTTCGCCAACATGCTGTCCGGCATGTGTGCCGGCGGGAGGACAAGATGAGAGTCCGGTCCGCCGCCGCTGCTGCCTTGCTCATCCTGCTGTTGGTCACGGCGATCGGCGCGGATTGGATCTCCCCGCTGCCGTATAAACAACAAAACAGGGAAGAGGCGCGGCAATCTCCCGGACCTGCCCACTGGCTGGGTTCGGATGATCTTGGCAGAGACCTCTGGAGCCGGCTGCTGTATGGGACTCGCGTGTCGCTTCTTCTGGCCGGCGCGGCGGCGCTGCTGGCCACGCTGATTGCGGCGGCGGTCGGGGTAACCGCCGCCTACTGCGGCGGCTATGCCGACCGCCTGCTCATGTCGCTCACCGACCTGTTTCTCTCCATCCCATGGTTGTTTCTGCTGCTCACGGTGCGCGCCTTGTTACCTCTGAACACTCCTCCCTGGGAATCTGTTGCCATCACGTTTCTACTGCTCGGCCTGCTCGGGTGGGCCGGGGCTGCCAGGCTCGTGCGCGCCTCGGCTCTGGCGCGGCTTGCTTCTCCCTTTGCCCTGCAGGCCCATGCCGCCGGCATCTCACCGCTGCGCCTGCTCGCTTTGCACCTGCTGCCGAATCTGACGCCCGTGCTCGAGGCGCAATTCCTGCTGGCGCTGCCGGCGTTTCTGCTCGGAGAGGCCAATTTGGGAATGCTTGGGCTGGGAGTTTCCGAACCGCTCCCGTCGTGGGGGAACCTTCTCGCTGAGCTGACAAGTCCCGGCGCCGTGGCTGAGGCTCCATGGCTCATTGCTCCCGCCGTGGTGGTTCTGCTGAGCCTGCTAGCCATGCATGAGTTGTTCGAGCGCTCACGGAGGACCGCATGAAAAACTTCCGCTTCCTGATGCCGGTCCTTTGGGTGGCGCTGCTTGGCGCCGCACAGCGTGGAGGCGAACTTCGCCTGTGTCTTCGCGGCGAGCCGAAATCGCTCGATCCCCTCATGGTCACCGATGAGCCTTCCGAGGTCGTGCGCTACCTCACCTCCGGAGTCCTCCTGCGTCTCAACCGCCGTACGCAGCAACTCGAACCGGAACTGGCCTCAGGCTGGAAAGTGGGAAATGCAGGCAGACGAATCACCTTCCACTTGCGTCCGAATGTCCGGTTCTCCGACGGAACTCCCTTCGATGCTGCCGATGTCGAGTACACGCTCGAGCGGTTGGCCGATCCCGGACTCGCTTCGCCCGCGGGGGAGGTCTTCCGGACTGCTGCGAAGATTCAACGCTTCGAGCGCCCCAACCCGCTCGAGATCTCCCTCGAATTCGCAACTCCGGTTTCGGCGCTCGAGCAGTTGTTTGACGAAGTGCCGCTGTTGTCCTCGCGATCCGCCTTGAAGGAGAAGGCCGTGCTCGGCCCATTCCGCATGGCGCAATATCAGCGCGGAGTGTCGCTGCGCCTCGAGCGGAACCCGAATTATTGGAAGGTGGACTCGGCCGGCGCGCGGCTTCCCTATCTCGACGCCATCGTCTTCGAGATCCAATTGAACCGTGATATCGAACTGGCGCGATTCCGGCGGGGGGAATTGCAGTTGATCAGCAACCTCGACGCCGACAGCTTCGACCGCCTCCGGCGGCAGGCGCCGGGTGAGGCGGTGGATGCCGGAGCATCACTCGAATCCGAGATGCTGTGGTTCAATCAGAGCCCCGCCGCGCCCATCGCCGAATACCGCAAAGCCTGGTTCCGCTCGCAGGCCTTCCGGCGCGCCATCTCGGAAGCCATCTCGCGGAAGGACATCGCGCGGCTGGTCTTTCGGGGTTTGGCCGTGGAGGCTGCCGGACCGTTCTCGCCGGCAGCAAAGTTCTGGTACAACTCGAAGCTGGCTCCGCCAAAGCAGGACGCCGAAGCGGCGCGAAAGAGGCTTTCCGCGGCGGGCTTCCGCTGGCAGGATGGCCGTCTTCTGGATGGCGGCGGGCATATCGTCGAGTTCTCCCTCATCACCAACTCCGGCAACCGCAACCGCGCACGCGTAGCAGCCCTTCTTCAGGAAGACCTGTCGAAACTCGGAGTGAAGGTCAACGTCACGGCTCTCGACTTTCCCGCCCTCATCGAGCGGCTCAATCATACGCACGATTACGAGGCATGCCTGCTCAGTCTCTCCGGAGTTGATCTTGATCCGAACGACCAGATGAACGTCTGGCTCAGTTCGTCGTCTCATCATCCCTGGAATCCCCGGCAGGCGACGCCGGCAACCCCATGGGAGGCCGATATCGACCGTTTAATGAAAGAACAGGCCGCAAGCTACGATCCGCAAGTCCGGAAAAAGGCTGTCGACCGGCTCCAGGAGATCGTCTACGAGCAGGCTCCGGTGATTTACCTCGTGCACCCCTATGCGTTGATGGCCGTTGGCTCGAACGTTCGTGGAATGGAGCCCAGTTCCCTCAAGCCCCGCCTTCTGTGGAATGCCGAGCGTCTCTATCTGGAACGGCCAGTCGCAGGCAAGCAATGAATCATTCCCTGCTCGAAGCCAGGATTACGGTTCGCTACGGCAAGCAGGCTGTACTGTCTGACCTGGCCTTTCAGGTGGAAGACGGAGAAATGGTGGGGCTGGCGGGCATGAGCGGGTCCGGGAAGAGCTCTCTTGCGCTGGCTCTGATGCGGCTGCTCCATCTGCGCGGAGGAACCGTCAGCGGAGAACTGCGCCTGCGAGGACGGGATCTGTTGACGATCTCCGAAAAGGAGATGCGGCGCGTGCGCGGTTGCGAGATGGCGCTGGTACTGCAAAGCGCCCAGGCCGCGCTCAACCCGGCGCTGACGCTCGACCGGCAGTTTCAACTCGTCTGGGAAGCGCACTCCCGAGTCTGCTGGCGCGAGAAGCGGGAGGATGTAGCGCGATTACTCGAAAGCTTTCGTCTCCCCGCGACGCCGGACTTCCTGCGGCGGCGGCCGGACGAAATAAGCGTCGGGCAGGCGCAACGCGTCCTGATCGCCATGGCGATGCTGCACAAGCCCGCTCTGCTTGTGGCCGATGAAATCACCAGCGCGCTCGATCCGCTGACCGAGCGCGAAGTGCTCGAGGTCTTGCGCAATGCCAACCGCGAATGGGGGACCGCGATTCTCTTCGTCTCGCACAATCTCCATGCGCTGGTCTCGCTTTGCCACAGTCTGGCGGTGCTGCACGAGGGGAGGATTGTGGAACGAGGGTCAGTCGCCGGCATTCGCCGCACTCCTCAGCACGTCTATACCCGCGAACTGCTCTCTACGCTGCGCGCGCCGGAGCATCCTTCTCCCGCGATAAGCGCATCGCTTGGCGCTTCCCGTGCCCTAAACGAATAAGGCGCAACCACGGTAGTGGCTGCGCCTATGTTCGGTGTGCCGGAGGAGGAATCGAACAGTCAGGAAGTAGCCGGCTTTGGAGCGCTATTTTCCGGTCTTGTCTCCGCAACGCGGGCGGCCAGAGATCCGATAGCGTTGCTAAGGCCTGACGCGCCGCTGCCGTTCGTGAGCAGCGCCAAACGTTCGCTCAGGTAGATTCGGTAGTGAGTGTAGAGCAGATACATGAGCGCGAGCGGCAACAGCGACTGCTTCCAGCCTATGGTCCGGTTGGCAGTACACATCAGCGCGGTGATCGCTGCGCCGGCAAGGTAATAAGGAAAAGTCCAGAGGTGGCAGTTTCTCCAGACGTCAAACAACCGTTTACCGTCCAGTAACGCCAGCACCTGGGACACGAGCCCCGTATTGATGGTGAAGAACACGGCGGCGGCGATTGCCAGATAGACAGGCGCTTCCGGCGTCGCGGAAAAGAGATGCGTGACCCGGTAACTCGCGTAGACGCTCAGGGATATGGCTCCCAAGTTGAACAGGACCTGAACAAGTGTAGGACGCTTCTTGGTCCTCCACTGGCATTGGACGATAGTCGCGAGCGATGCCAAGACTAACGTCTCCCCTATGCTGAGTTCCGCTACCCCAATGAGGATGAAGAGGAAGTTCACAGACATCGTTCCCTGCATTCCGGGCAGTTTCACCTTCCAGGTAGATGCGATCAAGGCGAGCCCTAAGTAGGCGGTGTATCGCACAGCGTCTCGTGTTTCCCATCCCGCGGCTAGAGAGAGGGCCAGTAACCCTAGGCCGAGTGTGATGACGCAGGCAATGTAAATCTTGGCGTTCCTGGGCATGGAAGTATTTCGCCCTATCGATGTGGGATCAGGCTACTGGTCCCCGTCGTCCGCGGCCAAGGCTTGTATAGACGTTGCCAGGGTGGCTGCATCGCCCCACACCACGCTGAAGCCCGTGGATAGCGAGTCGCCCCAAACCACTGAGTCGCCCCAAACCACGGAGTTGCCGTTGAGGACGCCATTGAACACGAAGCCTCCCCAAACCACGGAGTCACCCCAAACCACTGAGTCACCCCAGACCACCGAGGAGTTGCGGAGCAAGGTCACTTTCCTGGACACCGGGTTGTAGGAGACAGCTGGCGACAGAGCGGGCAAGGAAACCTTATCGGTGTTTGCAAGCGCGGAGGGGATGTCAAGATATCCTGCCCCAACAGTGAAGATGTCTGCCTGGTTGGTGAAGACTTCGGACGTGTAGGCGTCGACTCCCTGCGTATACAGGTTGAGGGCCTTGACGGCGGTCTTCATCAGCCGAGCCTTCACTTGATCGGGGGTCAGGGCCGGATCCTTCTGGAGCAGGAGCGCCGCCGCGCCGCTTACCACGGGGGTTGCCATGCTGGTCCCGCTGAGTTTCAGATAGCTTGAAGACTTTCCACTCCCGCCCACGATGTAGAACGAGTTGTTGACCAGAGTCCTCCAATACGTCGTGGCCAGCGTGTTGTTGGGCGCCATCACGGAGACGACGTTGTTGCCGGGAGCCACGATGTCCGGTTTCGCAAAGTGGTCGACGGCGGTGGGTCCCTTGGAACTGTAGCTGGCAAGCGAATCATCGGCGCGCAGCACTGTCCCCTTCGCATTCATGGCGCCTACGGTAATGACATAAGGATCGTTGCCGGGAGAGGCAATAGTTCCATATCCTTTCGTCCAGCGGCTGTTGTCGCGACCGTAGTTGCCGGCGGCGACCACTACCACGATTCCGGCCTTCCATGCGGCCTCCACAGCCTGGCAGAGAGGATCCAGCGTGTAGCTTTCGTACACCGGACGTCCCAGCGAGAGATTGATGACGCGAATGTTATAAGTGCTCTTCAGGTCGATCGCTCGTTGAATGGCGGCGATCACATCCGCTTCGCCGCCCGCGCCGTTCTGATCTAACACTCTGAGGTTGATGAGGTTGACGCCCGGAGCAACGCCTTTGAATGTATGTGTGAACAAGGCTCCGGTCGAGGAGATTCCAGCGGAGCCGATGATTCCGGCGACATGGGTTCCATGCCCGTAGGCGTCCGTGGCAGTCTGCCCGTCGACGAAGCTCTCACTGTAGACCACCCGGGAGGCGCCGCTGGCGTTCTTAAAGTCGTCCTTCAGCGCGATGCCGCTGTCAATCACCGCCACTCCTACGTCTGCCCCGGTCCAGTTGGAAGACCAAGCGAGGTTGGCGGCCACCGTTCCGATGGTGACGTCGAGCGAGCCTTTCATCGGGCGGCTCGGGGAGATGTAAGCGACGTTCGGAAGCAGCTTGAAGATTTGAACGAACCTTTCCGGCATGCGGACGTGGATGGCCTTCATGCTCCGGAACTGACGCCTCGTTTGGCCGAACGGGCTCACTTGCTGCAAGTCGTTGTTCGACGGCGGGACTTTGAATTGGATGATTACGTCGACCAATTGATTGGAGTTCCGGCCATCGAGATCGCGCGAAATCTTGGGATCGGCGAACGCTGTTCCCGCGAGTAGAAATAGCGTAAGTGCGCTCAGCAGATTCTTCATGAATTGGCCTCCGTCAGATCTTCCCCAGCGGCTATCCGCCCCAAGTAGCCGTGTCGGACTGCGCCGCTACCATCGCTAGCAGGTGCTTTGGTTTCGAGCTTTCCGATGTTTGTCGCATGTTTCCTCGGGCGCTGGCCAACGCGACCGCCAGTGCGATCAAGTCCTTTGTCTCCATTCTTACCGGGGAGAAAGTGGATAAGTTGGACGCTTTGTTCATTGCCGCAAGACTCCTTTGACGAATTGCATTTGCGCGTTAACAAGTGCAATGTAGGAGCCAATCGAGGTCCACTGATTCTAAACCGGTTATCGAAGCTCACCCGAGGCAACCGGACAAAGTGTCCAGTTCGGAGATGCGGATTGTCCGGAGGAAGGAGACAATTTGTCCGGTTAGGAGAGGCCGGCCTTCTTCCACAAGGTGTCCACCTTGCGCTGCACTTCGGCGCTCATGGTGATCACATCCGGCCATGGCCGGTGGAAACCCTCTTCCTTCCACTTGCGCGTGGCGTCAATGCCCATCTTTGAACCGTAGTTGGGCAGGCGGCTGGCGTGGTCCAACGAGTCGACCGGCCCCATCACGAACTGGATGTCGCGCTCGGGGTCGATGTTATTCAACGCCTTCCACGCCGTTTCCCCCACGTCCTGCACGTTCACATCTTCGTCCACCACGACGATCACCTTGCTGAACATGGCCTGTCCCAGACCCCAGATGGCGTGCATCACTTTGCGCGCATGTCCGGGGTAGGACTTGCGAATGGACACCAGAATCAGGTTGTGGAAGACTCCCTCGGCGGGCATACAGATATCGCGCACTTCGGGCAATTGCAGACGCATGAGCGGGAGGAAGATCCGTTCGATGGCCTTGCCCATGTAGAAATCCTCCATCGGCGGCGGTCCCACAATAGTGGCGGCGTAAATGGGGTTCTTGCGGTGGGTGATGCAATCGATATGAAAGACGGGGTATTCGTCTTCGAGCGAATAGAAGCCCGTGTGGTCGCCGAAAGGACCTTCGGTCCTCAGTTCCCCGAGAACGACATGGCCCTCCAGGACGATTTCCGCCTGCGCCGGCACCAGGATGTCATTGGTTTCACACTTGACCATTTCCACCGGCTTCGAACGCAGAAATCCGGCAATCATCATCTCGTCGAGGTCGGGCGGCAGCGGAAGAATTGCCGAGTACATGGCGGCGGGGTCGCACCCAATCGCCACCGAAACCGGCATCTTTGTTTGCTTGCCTTCCTTCAGAAGGCGGCGGTAATGCTCGGCGCCTTGCTTGTGCGTCTGCCAGTGCATGCCCGTGGTCCGATCGTCATAGACCTGCAGGCGGTACATGCCGCAGTTGCGCTTTCCCGTGTCCGGGTTGTGGGAAAACACCATCGGCAGAGTAATGAACGGGCCGCCGTCCCGCGGCCAGCAATGGAGCACCGGGAACTCTTTGAGGGAAAAACGATCCTTGCGGATGACTTCCTTGCATGGCCCGCCGGAAACCACCTTGGGGAAAAACGCGCCCATCTCGGCGAGTTTCGGCAGCATCTTCAGTTTTCCCAACAGTCCTTCCGGCATGCGCATCTCGAGATACTCGGCTATGCGGCCGGCGATCTCGTCCACCGAAGACACTCCCAGCGCAATCTCCATGCGGCGCGCGCTGGCAAATGCGTTGATGAGCACCGGAACAGATGAGCCCTTTGGCTTTTCAAACAGCAGAGCCGGCCCGCCTTTCTTCACGGCGCGGTCCGCGAATTCGGTGATCTCCAGGTAAGGATCCACTTCGCAGGAAACGCGTTTCAACTCGCCCTTCGATTCGAGGGCGCGTATAAATTCTCGCAGGTCGGTATAAGCCATAGGTTCAAGAGGATTGGTCTTCCTTTTACTATGATGGAAAGTCGGTACTCATTTCATGGCACAACGGACAGCATTGGTCACCGGCGCAAGCCGCGGCA